>CAZSRU010000018.1:42389-46702 GCA_964609395.1 uncultured Victivallales bacterium | reverse complement strand
TTTCTAACCGATTTATAAATAAACAATTAGATCACACGTGAATCAGCCCTAGCAACTCTGATGATCCGGCACCCATTGGCACACCGGTATCGTCTCGCATAACCGCTTATTTCCAGGCGACCTGCACCCATCGTCCGTCCGGTTCGAGATCAACCAGCAGGTATTCGCCGCAGGCCGACGGGCGCAAAGCCAACGCCTCGCCAGCCAACCGAGCCTTCGCAAGGCTTCCCTCACGCCCGTCAAGCGCGATCTTGACGGTTAACGGAACCGGCGGAAGATTGGAGAAATCCTTGCCCTCCGGCAAGGTGAGCCGGAAATCAAACGCATCGGTTTTGGCTTCACGCAGGGTAACCTTGGCCGCATTGCGCTTGCGCACATAGCTGGAAACCCGGCTGTAGGTGTCTGTCCATATGCGGTCGCGGTGCGTAGCCAGGTAGCTTGCGAGACCATCAAGAATACCTGGATCAACAGGTCCCCAGGTGCTTTCCCCCACCCCGTGCAACATGCAGTAGAACCATTCGCTCTTGTCCACCGCCTGCTCAAGATGCCGGATCCCGTTTTGCACGTCGAAGCCGGGCCCGCCCCATACGCGGCAGTCCGCCCGGTCAAAGACGTAAACGTCCAGTACCAGTTTCTTGATATAGTCATTGAAGTCACTCTCGGGATAGGCGAACGCAACCGGACGCACCCCCAGATTCTCCTCGATCAAATCCGCGCTGCCTCTGATCTCGTCCTGGAGTTGCTTCTTGTCCTGCAATTTGGTGAGCAGTGGATGCGTCAGGCTATGGCTGCCAGCCTCATGACCATTGGCAACCGCGCGCTTCCAGTCCTCCCATGTGGAAGCCTTTTTCGGATGGATATTACTGATGAGCAGGAAAAAGGTCCCCTTCAACCCATGACGATCCAGGATCGGGATGGCACTGTTGACGTGACTGCTCAGCGCATCGTCGAACGTCAGGCTTGCCGCGGCGGCGCAATCGTCCTTGAACCGGGCCACTATCACATCCGGAGGCAACGAACCGGCCTTCGCATCCAGGACGCAACACAGGGCCATAACCAATAGCACCAGAGCCGTTTTCACCAATCCACCTCCCTCTTCCTGCTGCATGAACCCAGGCATCTTTTTTCACATACAGCACATTCTGCCAAAGACATCCCGCGTCGGCAAGCAAAAATAACTTTATATTGCCCCTGGGATAGTGGTATACTGCGGGCTCACGTTTCAAGGGAGCGAGTGCGTATGGCAACAGGGAATCGAGTCTTGCTTTGCAATTGCGAGGATGCCGGGATCGGCGGGGAGGAGTGCCGACGTGCCGTGCGCGACGGACTGCGCGCGCGCGGAATCCCTTTCGTCGCGCTGCCCGATCTTTGCCGCCTGGCGGCAAACCACGACGGCGCACTGCGCGAGCTGACGCACGACGGTACGCTGACGATTATCGCCTGCCACCCCCGCGCTGTGCTCGGGATGCTGGTTGCCGCCGGAATCACGCCCGACGAGAGCCGCCTGCGCCTGCTGGACTTGCGCACGATGGCTGCGGATGCCATCCTCGACGCGATCAGCGAGGCATCGCCCGTTGACATGCCGACCACCGGCCATGACGGCTGGCGGCCATGGTTCCCGGTAATCGACTACGCCCGATGTTCGAACTGCGGGCAGTGCCTGAGTTTCTGCCTGTTCGGCGTCTACTCCCGCTCGCCGGACGGGAACGTGGTCGTGACCAATCCTCGCGCCTGCAAATACAATTGCCCCGCATGCGCGCGTATCTGCCCGCAGGTGGCAATCATGTTCCCGAAACTGGGCGACCAGGAGTCCCCGCTGAACGGGGATGTGATCACCGATGAGGAGAACCTGAAGGCGCGCGCCCGAGTCAACGCGGGCGAACTGCTGGGCGACGACCTTTACGCGGCACTGGCGCAGCGGCGCCAGCAGGCACGCAAACGGCTGCTCAAGACGCAGCAGGAGCGCCAGGCCGAAGCCGAACGGGCCGCTTGTTCGGCAATCAAGGACTAGATCATGGGAATGGAATTCATCAGGCGCATGATCACGGAGCCAGACAAGCGGGTGCTGGCGAAATTCGCCTGGACGTTCGGCTGGAAGGGCATGCGGGCGGTCAACCGCTTCGAGCGGCGCCAGGCGAAGGGGGACGACTTCTTTCCCGCCTTCCTGTTCGTTTCCGTGACCGACCGCTGCAACCTGGCCTGCCAGGGCTGCTGGGTCACCCAAGGGAACACCCCCCGCGAACTGGACCTGGACACGCTGGGCCGGATTGTGCGTGAAAGCAAGGCGCAGGGCTCCTTCTTCTTCGGCATTCTCGGGGGCGAGCCGCTGCTGCACAAGGGACTGTTCGACCTGTTCGCCCGGCACCGGGACGCCTATTTCCTGCTCTTTACCAACGGCACACTGCTGACCGATACCATCGCCCGCCAGATGCGGAGGCTCGGCAATGTCAGCCCGCTGATCAGCATCGAGGGCTCGCCAGCCGTCAGCGATGAACGCCGCGGCGGCGACAACGTCTACGCCCGCACACTGGCTGGCATCGCGCACTGCCGCCGCCACCGCCTGGTCATCGGTGCCGCCACCAGCGTCTGCCAGTCGAACCTGGCGGATCTGGCATCCGACGCCTTTATGCGCGAACTGGCCGATCTCGGGGTGCATTACCTCTGGTACTACATCTACCGCCCGGTCGGGCCGCGCCCGACGCCGGAACTGGCCTTGACTCCGCAGCAAATCCTGCAACTCCGCCGGTTCATCGTCGATTCACGTCCGCGCGCGCCCCTGATGGTTGTGGACGCCTACTGGGATGCGGATGGCAATGCGCTCTGCCCCGCCGCTGTCGGCATGGCCCACCACATCGGTCCGGGCGGTGATGTCGAACCCTGCCCGCCCATCCAGTTCGCCCGCGACAACATCCACGATGGCCGCCCCCTGGCGGAACTGTTCCGTGATTCCGCGTTTCTAAAGGCATTCCGCGAGTTTTCACGAGATGCGGGGCGAGGCTGCGTGATCATGGAATCGCCGGTCGCCCTGGCCGCGTTCCTGAAGACACAGGAAGCCCGCGACAGCAGCGGACGCGACACGGCTTATGCCGAACTGGCGGCCATGCAGCCCCACCCCAGCCACCATATACCCGGCGGCGAGATACCGGAACGGTGCCCCGGGTACCGGTTCGCCAAGAAACACTGGTTTTTCGGATTCGGAGCCTACGGATGAAAGGTCAACCCTACAACCTGTGCGAACCCGCCGACCGGCAGGCACTGGAAACGCTGCGGGAGACGGTCGAGAACTACTGCGCCACGCAGTCGCTCACCTCCCCGCTTTCGCGCGAGGAACTCGAGTTCCACGCCACACGCCTGCTGGAGGGCATGTCGCTGCCACCAACACTCGGCGATTTCACCCGCGTCCTTATCGGTAACGCGGCCTGGCGCGACGCCGTGGCTGCAACCCCGTACGACCGGCGCATCCTGCTGCTGCCGCAATGCCTGAAATCAAGTACAGCCTGCCAGGGCGAATACGACGCGCTGGGACTGCTCTGCGCCGAGTGCGGGCAATGCGCCATCGGAGCGATCCAGAAGGAGGCCGAGCGACTCGGCTATGCCGTGCTGGTGGCGGAGGGAACGACGGCGGCAACCGCCCTTTTCTCGCGCGGCGATGCCGATGCGATCATCGGCGTCAGTTGCCTGCACGCCCTGGAGCAGTCGTTTGCACCGCTGACCGCCAACGCCATCCCCAGCCTGGCCGTCCCGCTACTGCGGAACGCATGCACCGATACGGTCACCGATCTCGACTGGCTTTTTGAACTGCTCGCCCTGCGCGACACGTCCCGCCGCCCGTTCCGCATGGACCTGCCCGGCCTGCGCCGCGAGGTCGAACGCTGGTTCGAGCCGGAGTCCCTGAAGGAATTGCTCTGCGCCGCGGGATCCGAAACCGAGCGCATCGCGGCGGACTGGCTCGGCAAAGCCGGCAAACGCTGGCGACCACTGCTGACCGCCGGTGTCTACCGAACCTTGTCACCTGCCCCGGGTCTGGAGACCGGGGCCCTGCGCCGCCTGGCCGTCGCGGTGGAATGCTTCCACAAGGCCTCGCTGATCCACGACGATATCGAGGACGAGGACGACACCCGCTACGGCGAACAAACACTGCACCGGCAACACGGGGTCGCTGTCGCACTGAACATCGGCGATCTGCTGATCGGGGAAGGATACCGCCTGATTGTCGAATCCGGACTGCCACCCGAGCTGGCGACGGCCATGATCCGGACCGCCGCAGAGGGACACCGCACGCTCTGCCTGGGCCAGGGAGAGGAACTGCTGCT
>CAZSRU010000018.1:0-42289 GCA_964609395.1 uncultured Victivallales bacterium | reverse complement strand
GCACCGGCCTTCGATGTGGCACTGCAGCTCGGGGCGATCGCGGCCGGTGCCGACCCGCAGACCCGCGACGTCCTCGCCGCCTTCAGCGACGCGATCGGCATCGCCTACCAGATCCAGGATGACATCGATGATCACGCGACCGACACGGCCGTACCGGGCGCACGGGGACACGCGCCATCCCTGCTGGACGCGCTGGCCCGCGAGGGATGCCAGCCGCACCGCGTTGTCCTGGACCGGGCCCGCCAGCTTCGTCAACGGTACGCGGACGAAACCATACGCTGCCTGGCACCATTGCGCAATGCCCCGCTGAAATGCCTGCTGTTCCGCATTGCCAACCTGTTCGTTGATCCGTCCAAATCATGACTACACCGCATGAGATGATCCGGACCGCTGCCCGTGCCCGTCTTCTGCTGCATGCGGAGGGGCTGGAGGCGATCGTCCGGTTTCTCGTAAGCCAGAGCCATCCCGACGGCGGTTTCCGTGGACGCACGCCGGCAAGCGACCTCTACTACACGGTTTTCGGGCTCTCCTGCCTGATCGCGCTCGATCACCCGCTGCCGACCGCACCAACCGCCCGGTTTCTGGCCACAGCGACCCGTTGCGAACTTGATTTTGTACATATAGCCTCCGCCGCGCGCTGCCAGATGCTGCTATCCGCCCCCGACGCTGCCGCGTGTGCCCTGCCTTTCCTGCAACGTCTCGAGACCTTCCGCTCGGACGATGGCGGTTATCATCATCTGGTCGCGCATGCCGCTACCGGTACGTACTACGGGGCGTTTCTCGCCAGCCTGACCTATCTGGAGGCTGGCTTGCCGATACCCCGGCAGGAACTGCTGCTATCGACACTGGAGGCCTTGCGCACTCCTGACGGCGGCTTCGCCAATGCCGCTGGCGTTACAAAAAGCACCTCCACGGCGACAGCCGCCGCGATTCTGCTAAAAAAATGGGTCGCTGGCGAAATCAATGACGCAGCGGCGATAGCCGCCTTGCAGCACTGCACATCCCCGACCGGCGGTTTTCTCGCCTTCGCCGGGGCACCAGCCCCCGACCTGCTGTCCACCGCCACCAGTCTCTATGCCCTGCGGTCTGCCGGCATCCAACTGGAAACATCCCTGCATGAAGGCTTTATCGAATCGTTATGGCATGATAACGGCGGCTTTTGCGGCCATGCAGCCGACCGCCAGCCCGACGTGGAGTACACCTTCTACGCCCTGCTGGCACTGGGTTGCTGCACCAGATAAGGAAATAATGTTTTCCACTATGATTTTGTGCTTGCATACAGGATCAGACTATAATAAAGTGCGACCACTATGAGAAAAGAATCATCACTACCGGTTCGTCTGGACACAGACATGAAGGAACGCCTGCTGCAAATCGGGGATGACCTGGGACTCACCGTCTCAGCGATGGTCCGTTTGCTTGTCAGGTCATTTGTGCAGGAGTACGATCGCAGCGGCGGGAAGATTGTCTTTCCGTTGGAGTGGAATTCGTCAGCGGCGAAGCCTGCAAAGGCCACCAAGCCTGTCAAAGCCGTCAAGTCCGCGCCCAAGACTAAAACCAGCAAACGCTAACAGACCGGATTCGGTTCCGTTTCTGCATGATGTTTGTACAATGGCCCCTGTTTTCACTTTCAAAAAGTGCGACAGGGGCTTATTGTTTGCAGCTATGACGCCAATCCTCAAAGAACCGCTGTTCGGGAAGACGCTTACGCAGTTGGAGTCCGTCGCGGACGGGGTCGGGCTCCCCCGGTATGCAGCCAAGCAGCTTGCTGGCTGGCTTTACCGGCAGGACGCAACCGAGATACAGGAGATGGCCAACCTCCCGCAGGAGGCGCGGCAACGGCTGGATGAGCGGTTCTGCATCGGGATTTCCCCGCCGGTCGGTCAACAAGTCTCGACCGATGACACCCGGAAGTACATTTTCAAGACACAGCACGGCCAGATCGAGACCGTCTGCATTCCCGAACAGGACCGGCGGACGCTGTGCATTTCCTCGCAGGTGGGCTGCCGCATGGGGTGCGCGTTCTGCATGACCGGGAAACAGGGGTTCCTGAGCCAGCTCACCGCCGGGGAGATCCTGAACCAGGTCCGCAGTATTCCGGAACGCCGCCAACTGACCAATATCGTCTACATGGGCATGGGCGAACCGTTCGACAACCTCGCGGCCGTGCTCGATAGCGTGGAGATCCTGACCTCGCATTACGGGTTCGGCCTCCCGCCGCGGCACGTCACGGTGTCAACGGCCGGCATCGCCGCCGGCGTCAGGGCCTATCTCGAGCGCTGCGGCAGCCCGTTGGCGTTGAGCCTGCACTCGCCGTTCGAGGACGAGCGTCGGAAGCTGATGCCGATCGAGAACGCCAACCCGCTGCGCGAGATCATCGCGATTATCCGGGAGACGCCAAAGGCATCGCAACGCCGGATCTTCTTCGAGTATATTGTATTCAAGGGCATGAATCACAGCCAGCGCCATGTGGACGAGCTGGCACGCCTGCTCAACGGCATGCGCTGCCGCATCAACCTGCTGCGGGTTCATCCGGTCCCGGGCATACCGCTGGATTCCCCGGACGACGAGACCATGCTGGCATTCCGCGATGCCCTGATGGCCAAGGGCTTCATCACCACGGTCCGGCGTTCCCGCGGACAGGATATCGCCGCCGCCTGCGGACTACTCTCCGGTACTGTCAAAAATTGAATGAAACGTATGAAAAGTGAAATCGGCTAACGAGAACGGCGACGAGAACGGATAACGAGCAAGGTATCCAAATTGTTCACCAATCTCAGCCTGCCCGCCGTAGCCGCGAAGAGCGAAGGCTAGGGCGCCGTTCTCGTTGACCACGAAAGAGGAAATGATGGAAATCGCATTGAGCCTGGGCACGAATCTGGGTGACCGACTTGCCAATCTGCGTGGGGCTTGCGCCCGCATCGGGGCGCTTCCCGACACCAGGGTGATCGCCCGTTCGCGCATCTACGAGACGGCCCCCGTCGGCGTCAAGCCGCAGTACCAGGATATGACGTATCTGAATGCCGTGCTGGTCGTCGAGACGCAACTGCCTGTCGAGACGGTCTCGGACCGGATTCATGCCATCGAGGCGGAAATGGGACGTGTACGCGGCGACGACCGTTTCGCGCCGCGCCCGATTGATATCGACATCCTGTATGCCGGCCGTGAAATCCGAGACGACGATTCGCTGACCCTCCCCCACCCGCGCTGGGCAGAGCGCCGTTTCGTGCTCCAGCCTCTGGCAGACGTGCGCCCCGGCATGGTCCTGCCTGGCTACACGCAACGCGTGATCGACCTGCTCGCCAATCTGGGCGGCGAGAGCGATGTTGTGCCATTTACAGCAGACTGGTAGACAACCCCACCCCTACAGCAACGGCACCACCAGGCCGCTGAGTGTGGTTGCCAGGCAGGTGATGACTTTCTTCAGCGCCAGTTCCTCGTCGCCCGCCCCCGGCAGCGTGCCGACATCCTCATAGCTGCTGTAGAATGGCAGCGTCCCCGGCACTTGGACCGGATGCCCCTCCTTCAGCGCATAGCCCGAGGTGTGGCGGAACGGCCAGAGGTCGATCGCCGCACGGGAAACCGATTCGTCGTCAGGCATGCTGCGGCTGAGTTCCTCGCCCGAGCGCGGCGTCTTGCGCGTCGCCACCACCCAACTGTTTTCCGGGCGGATGTCCGTCAGTACGCTTTGCAGCACCTTGGCGGCGAACGCCGGATCATGCACCAGCAGCCCGACCTCCGTGTTGAACTGAATCGAGCGCGGATCGAAGTTGTAGGAGCCGACGTAGGCGACACGTTCGTCGATCACCATCGCCTTGGCGTGAATGCACAGGAACGGACGCGAGGTCTGCACCCCGAGCCCCAGGACCCGTGACGCCCCGCGCCGCAGCAGCGCCTCGTAATCCGGAAGCTGCTCGCGCAGGGCTACCGGTTCCTGGCGGTACTCGAACAGGTCGATACCGGCGCGGAAATACGCGCGGCGCATCTTGACCCCCGCAGCATACACGACAGGATTATCGGTGGCACCGAAGCTGTTCGAGGAGGCCAGTAACTGGATCTTGGGATTCTCCTGCCGCAGGGCCTTGAAGATCCTCATCATCCCCCCGTCCAGTACCAGGTAAGGCGTCTGCAGCACGAGACTGCTCCGGGCCGACTGCATCATCGCCTCGAGCTGGCGGGCAATCGTCCCGCGCCGCCAGGCCGTATAGGCGCGTGTCTCCTTGCCCGGCGGATCGGCCAGGAAGAGTGCCTTCTCGACAGAACTCAGCCGCGAGACAAGACGCTGCTCCACCACTTGCGGATCATCCGCCTCGCTGCTGACCTTGTCAAAGCGGTCATCGAGCTCGAAGTCATCCCGCGTCTCGCGCCGGCGGAACTTGCCACTGCGGATCACCCGCCGCACATCAGTCAGCCGCTCCGTTCGTTCGGTCATCTCGAAATCCCAGTACTCCTGGAACGAGCGGACGGCATAGGTCACGACCGGCCCCGTGAACAGCACATCCCGATCCTTGAAGTTGATTCCCGTGGACTGCGCGTAGTAGGTGTTCTCGATGTTGCGCCCCCCGGTAATCGCCACGGCATCATCCACGATAATCAGCTTGTTGTGCATGCGCTGGTTGGTGCCGTTGGGCAACAGGAAGTCGAGCGCCTCCTGCAAGGGCACCGGATCAATCCGGTTAGCCGCCGGCCGGTAGTGGCGGAAATGCAGGTTCGTGCTGACCGTGGAGACGAATGCCGCGAGCTCGACGTCGCGGAACGAGGCGATGTGGTCGGTGATGAGCTCGACCTCGACACCGCGCCTGGCCGCCTCGATCAGCTCGTGGAGTAGCAGGCGACCGGCTTCATCGTTGCTCCAGATGAATGTCTGGATGCGGATCGAACGGGTGGCGGCACGGATCAGGTGCAACCGCGCCAGCATGGCATCCGCCCCGTTTTCCAGCAAAACCGCGAAATTGCTGTCCGAGGGATCGCTCCCCTGGTGCAGCGCCTGCCGCAGGCGGGCGACGTAGGGGTGGAAGGGCGACCCGGCCAGCGCGCCCGGCGCGACATCCAGACGCGGACTGCGGCTCGCCGAACGGGAGCGTTCACCATCGGTGGCCGCGGAAGGCGGGGCAACGGGAAGCCCTTCGCCCGCATAACGCAGCGTCGCCACCAGTTGTTCCGCATACGCGGGCCAGTCGCCGTCAGCCTCGGCGCTATCGAACGCCAGCGTCAGCACGGCATCGGTCGCCGGCACGCGCACCACCAGCACCTGCCGTCCCTCATCCGTCCCCGGCAGCCGCGCACGCTGGCCCCACAAGCCATTGCCGAGCGACAGGGCCTCCCACCCCGAGAAGGCCGACGGCCAGACGGCGAAGTCGTTCAGCTCGCTGCCGGCACGCTCCAGAGAAAGAGTAACCCGCGCCGCCACCGCCTGTGATGCGGGCGCGGGATTAGCACCCAGATGGCGCAGTTCGATCGAGTCCGTCACCGCCGGGGAGTCGGATGGCACCCAGCCCAGCGGATAGCGGCCCTGGAAAGGTCCCAGCGCAAACGGTGTGTCCACCGCCTGCATGACCGACCGCTCGTTTTTAACCCACTTCTGGAAGTTCTCCTGCTCCTGCAAGGGACCGGCCAAGGTCACGGACGCCGCCAGCCACACACCGATCAGCAGGATCGACTTTCGACTTTCGACTTTCGACTTTATCAAATGCATCACCGCCTCCTTCCTGCACACTTAACCGCCACGCTTGACCGGATACACTTCATCAGAGTTTCATTTTTCGACTTTACCAATTTCTGCTTTACCCTAGCCGTCCAGTGCCGCCAGCGCGGCCCGCGCGGCGGCCGTCTCGGCCGCGCGTTTGCCCTGGCCCTGCCCTGTCCAGCAGCCGCCGTCGGGGAGGTGTACCTCCACCGTGAAGGATGCCTCGTGCGCCGGACCTTCGGTCGCGGTCAGCGTGTAGACGGGAGACTGCTTCCAGCGCGCCTGCGCCAGTTCCTGCAGGCGTCCTTTCGGATTCGCCGCCGTCCCATCGCTATCCAGTCCCGCCACCGCAGGCAACACCAGACGCCGCACGACCTTCTCCGCCGCCTTCATGCCGCCATCCCGCCAAGCCGCGCCGATCAGCGCCTCGACGGCATCGGTGAGGTTCGAGGCCCGAGTCCGCCCTCCCGAGCGTTCCTCGCCGCGCCCGATCTTCAGATACTCGCCCAACCCCATTTCCGCGCCGATCACCGCCAGCGCGCGCCCGCTGGTCACCTGGCTGCGCAGCGAGGTCAATTCGCCCTCCGGCTTGTCCGGATGGGCCCCGTACAAGTAAGCCGCCGTCAACATCCCCAGCACCGCATCGCCCAAAAATTCAAGCCGCTGGTTATCCGCATCCACCCCGTCAGTCTCGTAACGGTAGGAGGGATGCACCAGTGCCTGCTCCAGCAGTGACCGGTCGCGAAACCGATACCCCAATTCCCGCTCCAGTTCCCGGTATGGATTCTTTCGTCCGATACTCAGCATTTTTCCCTCTATTTCCCCTCTATTTCGGCCAACGAGAACGGCGACGAGAACGCATTACGAGTCGAAGGCAACATAATCGTTACCCGTTCTCGTCGCCGTTCTCGTTAACCGATTTCCCTTTTCATAGTCTTATTAAACTTTCGACAGTACCCATTCGCACCATTCCGCATTCCGAGTTCCCTACCCCCGCGGATGAAACTGGTGGTGCACCGCTTTCAACCGCTGCTGGTCCACATGCGTGTAGATCTGCGTGGTGGCGATATCGGCATGTCCAAGCATTTCCTGGATCACCCGCAGCGGAGCCCCGTTTGCCAGCAGGTGGCTGGCGAACGAATGCCGCAGTGTATGCGGCGATACCGGTTTATCGATGCCAGCACGCCGCGTGTAGATCCGCACGATCTGCCACAAACGCTGACGGGTGAACGCCCCCCCTCGCACGGTCAGGAACACAAACCGCGAGGGGCCTTTCTTCTCCAGCTTCGGGCGCACGGTCAAAAGGTAATGCTCCAGCGCCTCCCGCGAGGCGGCCCCGAACGGCACGACCCGCGTCTTGCTGCCCTTGCCAATACAACGCAGATACCCGTCATCGAAATGCATGTCATCCAGTTTAAGGCCGCAAAGCTCGGACACGCGCATGCCCGTCGCATAGAACAGTTCAAGCAGCGCCCGGTCGCGCACCGCGACGGGCGCATCCCCGTCCGGAGCCGAGAGCAGGCGCTCGATCTCGCGCGGCGTCAACAACCCCGGCAGCACTTTCCACAAGCGAGGCGAGTCCATGACGTCGGTGACGTTCGTTGCCAGCAAGCCCTCGCGCTGGAGATACGCGAAGAAAACCTTGATGGCCACCAACCGGCGCGAAATCGAGTTCACACACAACCCGCGGTCCTTCTCCACCATCAGGTAATCGACAATGTGATCGCGTCCCACCGCATTCGGACTCGATATGCCAAGCATCGCCATAAACCCTGCAAAGCTGACAAGGTCCGCCGCATATGCCTCGCGCGTGCGGTCGCTAAGCCCCCGTTCCAGGATCACGTAGTCCAGGAACATCTCGATCAGGGGGTTCATGGACGAGCTTCCGGCGGCAGTGCCGCCCTCGCCTTCGCGTCGGCCGGGATCCCGTTGACCGAGAACCCCGCCTTGGATACCAGATACTCGAAATTCTTGTCCGCGCTCAGCAGGCTGTCGTACGTCAGGCGGATGATCCGGTTGCCGGGGTCCAGCAGCACCGATCCCGGCTTGATCCCCGGTCCCCGGCTCAATGACTGCATGACGATATTCACGCAAGCCTGGTTATGCATCTCCGGCACATTCAGCGTGAGTTCACGGAAATCCTGCTGCCTGCAGGATACCGTAACGAACAAGACCAGCCCCAGCATCGCGAAAAGTTTTGTTTTCATGTCGGCAAACCTAGCAGATCGCCCGCACCGTCGTCAACGCAAACGCGATCTTAAAAACACAGTGAACACAAAAGGTGGGCAATAAATGTAGCCCAGTTGCGCTGCAACTGAGGCAACGGGATGCGCTTACAATTTCGCAAATCCGCGTGAGTATGGCAAACAACCGTTCGCTTACACCGCAGAAGCCGCGCTCGCGGCGCGAGCGGGCTACATGATCGTCGAAGCGGGTCGGTATCCGAGTAAGGGGTGCGACTAAGAGCGGCGCCCAAGAGTTCTGCTGTTGGATGCGCGTTTGGCGGCGACCGCCTGGCGTCCGGCCCCCTGGCGCGCCGGCCCCTGCTGGCGTGGCTCGGGACGCGCGTCGTCCCCCGTCGCCAGGCGTGCCGCCTCGGAGTGGTAGCGGTGCGTCGTGTCCACGGGGATCGGACGGCGGATCAGTTTCTCGATCCCGCGCAGCCAGTCGCGCTCGCGTGCGCTGCAGAACGAGACGGCATCGCCACCCGCGCCTGCACGCGCCGTGCGCCCGATACGGTGGATGTAGGTCTCCGGCTCCTCCGGCAGATCGTAGTTCACCACGTGCGTGATCCCGTCCACGTCCAGACCGCGCGCCGCGATATCCGTGGCCACCATCGCCCGTACACGCGCGGTCTTGAACCCGTCCAGCGCCGCCGTGCGCGCCCCTTGCGACTTGTTGCCGTGGATGGCGCAGGCGTTGATGCCGGACTGCACGAGTTTGCGGACCACCTTGTCGGCGCCATGCTTCGTACGGGTGAACACGATGACCTTGTCCATGTCCCGCCCGCGGATCAACTCCGCCAGCAGGGAATCCTTGTCCGCCTTGTCAACAAACATCAGTTTCTGGTCGATCCGCTCCACGGTCGGCCGTTCCGGATCGATCGTGATCTCGACCGGCCGGACCAGCAGGTCCCTCGCCAATGCCGCCACAATCGGCGGCATGGTGGCCGAGAAGAAGAGGGAATGGCGCTTGCGCGGCAACTTGGCGACCACCCGGCGCACGGCGGGGATGAACCCCATGTCGAGCATACGGTCGGCTTCATCCAGGATGAACAGCTCGACGGCATTCAGTCGGATATGCCCCTGCTCCATCAGGTCCAGCAGACGCCCCGGCGTGGCGACCACGACATCGGGACCGCGCCGCAGCGCCTGTTCCTGCGGATTCTGGCCGACGCCGCCGAAAATGACCGTGTGCGTGACCGAGAGATACCGGCCATAGGTGCGGATGCTCTCGCCGATCTGCGCCGCCAGCTCGCGCGTGGGAGTCAGGATCAGCGCCCGCGGCTGCCCGGGGACGGCCTTCTTCGCCGTCAGTGTCATCTCCTGCAGCAGCGGCAGGGTAAAGGCGGCCGTCTTGCCGGTGCCGGTCTGGGCGCAGCCCAGCAGGTCACGACCCTCCAGCAGATGCGGGATCGCCTGCTGCTGGATGGGCGTGGGCTGCGTATAGCCTTCGTCGGCCACAGCCCGCTGCAACGGCTCGATCAGAGCCTCGAATACATGGGGAATACTCATTGTCATGTTCTTTCCGTCCGGTTCGCGGTTTACTGAAATCTCTGCCCGCCGGACGCGAAGGGAAAGAAGACGCCGGATGGCCGGCGACACAAGGGCCACCGCTGATCCAGCAGAAAACGAATGCCCTTATAGCCTCCCCACCCAGCAAAGTCAATCCGCATCGGCAAACTCAGGGAATCTCGCGCCAGCTTTTGATGCGATAGCCGAGCAGGAACGGGAGTTTAAGCTTGGCCAGAGCCTCGTCGTAGTGGAAGTCTCCGGTACCGGTTACGTCGATCGTACCGGCCACCACCGCCCCCAGAAAATCGCCCTGACCGGAAAAATCAAATGCCGCGTAGGGAACATACATGAAACCACTGAAATACGAGTTGCCGGTATATTTGACACTCTTGCAGTTCTGCGTTCCATAAATCCCAAGATTGGCAGCGTTGCCGGTCTGGTTGACACAACTGTTCAGCAGCACATCTCCGTTTGAGTAGATCTCCACCTTAAGGGGCGCCCCTGCGGGCGAAGGTGTGATGTGCATGGTGGCACTACCGGAAATCGAAAACGCCCCTTCGACATAGAGCCGCAGCGTTCCGCTGCCGGTGACCGTCAACGCCCCGCCGGTGGCCTTGATCTCACTGACGGACATATCCCGATTGCCCGCGACCACGATGGTCTCTACAGCATTGCCAGACATCTTGATCGCCGGATGCGTCAGCGTCTTGTTCATCGGGACAATCACATCCGAGATATCCGTGTCCGCGCCCGACCCGACCGCGCCGAGGTTCGTATAGCTGCCGCCGATCTTCACCCCGCCGCCAATGCCGGCGATCAGGTCGCCATAGAGAACGCCGCTTCCAGTCGCGAAGATGGCCGCCTCCGGGTCAGAACAGATCGTGACGATATCGCCATTCATCTGGCGCTTGACCGGATCATACTGCCCGCCGGTGGATTTATTCGGGTCACTGGAATCAAACGAGTCCACGGACGCGTTGCCACCATGCTTCACATAACTTTTCGCCAGCAGTGCCGCCTCGAACGGCGAGGTGTAGTCCGGCGCCAGTTCTACCCGTACCGCACGCCGGACATCGTTCGTGAAACGGCTCACCGACACGGTGCCGGTGGACGTCACCATGTAGGTATTCAGATCTACCATCACCGAATAGCGACGATCCGTACCGGTAGATGCCAATGGCGAGGACAACGCCACGTCGGGCAGCATCTTGATGCTGCCGGAGGCATTCACATTCGACCATCCGACCCAGGGAGTCAACCCCGACACGACCTTGTAATACTCGTTCACCGCAGCCTCGACACCGGCCTCGGCCGTATGCAGGGAGTCGACCCACGCCGAGGAGTGTTTCGACATACGATGCTCATGCGACACATAGATAATCGTCCCCGCCGTAATGGCGGTACCGACGAACACCAGGATCGCCGCCGATAGCAACGCCTGCCCGGAACATGATCGCTTTGTTTGCTCGCTATTCATAGGTTACCCCTGCTTGTTTCGCAACCGGACCCGTGTCTCAACCGTGTCCTTGTAGACGATGCCACGACTGCTGACCTTGCCGCCCAATTTGACATTGACCAGTGTGGCGCTGGCCACCGCCGTTACCGGCTCACCGTCGAGATTGAAAAAACGGGCACTCAGGGATTCGAAATTATTGCCCAGGATCTGCCATCCCATCCCATCCGACTGCAAGCGGTACAGCTTACTGTCGTGGACCAGGTAATAGACATACACACCCCCGGCTGCCGTCGGTTTATAAAGGCTCAGGAACGTCCACGTTCCGCTCCAGTAGTCATATACACTATTGGACTCCATGATATCACGACTCATCCGTGACATACCATTGCGTAACTCCTGATGCATGACGGCACTTTTGACCGACGCCACCGTCACGTTGATCACCCTCGAAAAGCCGGCCATGGCCATCGCCGTGCATACCGAAAGCAACGCGGCCGCGACCAGCACCTCAACCAGCGTGAATCCGCACTTCCTGTCCGCTCGCTGTTTTCGCAATTCCATAGTCGGTCCTCCATTGATCTATCGCAGGCGCTTCTTGCGCGCCACATAAGACGACAGCTCCTTTTCCGCATACTTGCCATTCAACTGCCGCCAGCGCACCTTTGCCGAAATCAGGCGCATGCGGTCCGTCTCCCCCGGCACCGTCATGACCAGAACTTTGCACGAAGGCTCATCCAACGATGCGAATACACTGTTGCCGCTGATGTCGAAAACGGTTTCACCATTCATCAGTGACAATCGGATCCAGGAATACGTCTTGATGATCTCAAGCACATGCTGAGCCGCCGTTACCGCCTGCGTCTCCTCGCGCGCCGTCCGAACCAGCCGCGTGACATGCGTCGCCGTCGCCATGATCCCCGAAAAACCCACGATAAAGACAATTGTCGCGATCATGACCTCGACCAGCGTCATACCCACCCGGTTCAATCTCTTTCGTATTGTTCTCATCATTCTATTTGACAAGCATTTTCTATTCCAAACGACCGGTGTGCTAGAATAGCACGAAATACGCGTGCAGAGCCACACCCCATTCTCAATATTGCAAAAACAGCACCCTTGTTTATAAAAACTTCATATTCGTTGCGTTCCTCATTCGTTGTGAGAATATCCGGGGCACCCATTTATGACTCTTTGTTTCGTGCAGCAGTGTTTTCACCACGAATGAGGAACGCAACGAATTAGATGAAGAGAATCAGGATCGAGTGCGGGGACGGGAGTCAACGCTTTCCATCTCGCACGGAGTGCGTCCGCAGACGACCCCAATCTCCCTGAAAACGTGCATATATCATTGACGACACCCGCCCCCTGCTGCTAGAAATGTGTCGTTCTTGTTCAACCATCGACCATCAAAAACTGGAGGTATACCGATGAGACATCTACTGCACCTGACCACCGCCGCGATTGCGATTACCTGCCTAGCCCCCGTTGACCTGCCTGCCCAGGAAGGCGGATTACGCTACACCATCAGCGTCACAAAGTTCAAGAACGAAGCGGGCTGGAGCGGCCGCTGGGATCTTGGCGACGGGTTCACCACGATCATGACCGATGTCCTGAACGAGACTGGCAAATTCATCGTGCTCGGCGATAGCGAAATGCGCGGGGCCGCGATGGAGGAACAGGATTTCGCGGCCAGCGGCCGGGCCGCTGGGGGCAAGAAAGCTCCGAAGATCGGACGCATGACACCCGCGCAATTGCTGGTGCGCGGCTCTATCACCCATGCTCAGGAAACCGGCGGCGGCGAGGGAGGGGTCGCTTTCAAGGGCATCCGCCTTGGCGGCAGCAAGGCCAGCGCCGAAGTCAACATCACGATCTACCTGGTTGACTCCGAGACGGGACAGGTCGTGGCCTCGAAGAAGGTCGAAGGCAAGAGCGGCAAGCGCGGGATCGGGGTCGGCTACTACGGCTCGAAGCTCGGCGGCCTGACCGGCAATCTGGACGGCTTCACCAGCGACAACATCGGCAAAGCCTGCGAGGCCGCCGTCTCCGAGGCGGTCACGTTCCTGATCGGACAGCTTGAGAAGATCCCGTGGGAAGCCTCCGTGGTCCTGGCCAAGGGCGACCGTGTGATCATCAACCGCGGTACCCGCGAAGGCGTGACGACGGGTATGCAATTCAAGGTCGGCAGTGTCGAGGAACTGGTCGACCCCGATACCGGCGAAGTGCTCGACAGCGAGATGACGGTGATTGCCGAACTGGAGTCGGACGAGGTGAAGGATAAGATCACCTATTGCAAGATCCTTTCCGGAACCGGCATCGAGAAAGGCATGACTGTCTTTGCCAAGTGACGTCATGCCGTTTGATCTTGATTCCTACCTGGCCGGTTGCAGCCAGGCCGTGGAGGGCGAGCTGGAACGCGTGCTGCCGCCAGCGGATGAAGCACCAGCCGTCCTTCATGAAGCCATGCGCTACAGTGTCTTCGCGGGCGGAAAACGTATCCGGCCAGCCTTGACCTTAGCGGCGGCCGAATGCCTGGGCGGAAACCGCCAGACCTGCCTGCCGGCGGCGGCGGCCATCGAGCTGCTGCATACCTACACGCTGATACACGACGACCTGCCCTGCATGGACGACGACGATTTCCGGCGCGGCCGCCCGAGCTGCCACAAGGCCTTTGGCGAAGCCAATGCCCTGCTGGCAGGCGATGCCCTGCTGACGCTCGCCTTCGAGACCGCCGCCGCCTCGCCTGCCGCGCCCGCCGCGATTGTGCGTACACTTGCCGCCGCCGCTGGCAGCCGCGGCGTCGTCGGCGGACAGGTGGCCGACCTGGCCGCCACCACGCAACAGCCGGATGAAGCAACCATGCGCTTCATCCACGAGCACAAGACGGCCGACCTCTTCCGCGCGGCAGTCGAAATGGGAGCGCTGACCGCCAAGGCGGACGCGGATGCACTGGCCGCACTGAGTGCGTTCGGACGCGCCTGCGGGCTCGCCTTCCAGATGGTTGACGACCTGCTCGATGCGGACAACCCCGACGATCACAGTTTTTCCTGCGTTCACATCATGGGCGTTGAACGGGCCAGGGCACGCGCCGCCACGCTGACCGCGGAAGCCATGGACGCCCTCCGTCCATTCGGCACGGCGGCAGACACGCTGCGCACCCTTGCAAAACGCCTTCTCGAAAGGACATCATGATTATGACAGCCTGGATCTCAGCCATTGCAGCCATCTTTGTCGCCTATCTTCTCGGCTCCATCCCGTTCGGCCTGCTGATCGGACGGATGCGCGGTATCGACATCCGCCAGGTCGGGAGCTGTAATATCGGGGCGACCAACGTCATGCGCTCGGTCGGCAAGGGCTGGGGAATCCTGACGCTGCTGCTCGATGCGCTCAAGGGGTATATTCCGGCGGCCGCGTTCCCGTTGCTGCTGATGCAGGCCGGCCTGCTGGACGATCAGCATGCCTGGCTGAAGATCGCCTGCGGCTGCGCGGCCATCCTCGGTCACAACTTCCCGGTTTTCCTGCGGTTCAAGGGCGGCAAGGGTGTAGCCACCTCGGCCGGGGTTTTGACCGGGATCGCCCCGCAAGCCCTGCTGATCGGCCTTGCTACCTTCGCCGTCGTATTCGCCATCAGCCGGTTCGTTTCGCTGGGTTCGATCACGGCGGCCGTCGTCGTGCCCGTGGCTGGCTTTTTCCTTTACCGCCAGGAGGGCCTGCTTGTTCCGGCTGTGCTCGTCGTGCTCGGACTCCTGGTCATCTTGCGGCACAAGGCCAACATCCGCCGACTGCTCAACGGCACGGAAAACCGCATCGTATTCGGGGAAAAGTCGAAAGCCGAAAGTCGAAAGCCGAAATAAAGACCGAAGACGCAACTTTGCCACGGAGCCGCCTGAAGGCGGAACTACAAACAGACTTATGCTCCGCACGGCTCGCGAGGACGCTCGCCCTCCAATCTGCAATCAAGCGTTGTCTACTCATCTGGAGGGCGAGCGTCCTCGCGAGCCGCTGCGCATGGAATGGAATTTGGCGAAGCCTTCTTGAGAAGCCGTGAGGTATTCAGACGGGCGTGCGGTGTTTTATGTGCCTTTTGCGGCTATAAACAACCGAGCATAAGCCTGCGTGTTCTTGGTGCTTTCGTGTGAAAACTGTTGCTCCAGTTACCCACTCGTTTTTGCACGGCACCGGCTTACTTGACCTTTGGCAGCTTCACTTTCGGCAGGTTGCGGTGGTATTCCTGGATGCTGCACACATCGATCTCCTGGTTTTTCATCAACGCCTCCAGCCCGTTGATCGCCGCCCGCAGGCCGTCAATCGTGGTCGTGATCGGAATCCCGCGGATCACCGCGTGCGCCCGCATCTTGATCTCGTCGATACGTGGAGCCGGACCGCTGGCAGGGGTGTTGATGATCCAGCCTACTTCCTTGCCCTCGATCATATCGACCACGTTCGGACGTCCATCCGCAATCCGGAAAAGTGCCCGGCTGGCAATACCCCGGTTGCGGAGCGCCGTGCTGGTGCCCAGCGTTGCGTACAGCGTGTAACCCAACGCCTCCAGCCGAGGGGCCAGCTCCTGTAACTCATCCTTGTCGTGATCGCGCACACTGATGAAGATCGGCCCGGAAGCGGGCAGCCGGTTGCCGGATGCCACCTGACTCTTCAGGAACGCCATGCCGCCAGTGCGGTCAATCCCCATCACCTCACCGGTCGACTTCATTTCCGGACTCAGGATCACATCAATTCCGGGGAACCTCGAGAACGGGAATACCGCTTCCTTGACCGAATAATGCTTCGGCGTGACTTCCCTGGTGAAACCGAGATCCTTCAGCTTGAAGCCCGCCATCGCCAGAGCCGCCAGCTTGGCTAGCGGAACCCCGATTGCCTTGCTGACGAATGGCACCGTCCGCGAGGCGCGCGGATTGACCTCGAGCACGTAGACCGTGTCCTGATGGATAGCATATTGCACATTCATCAAGCCGCACACGTTAAGGGCCTTGGCAAAGGCGAACGTATGCTGGCGGATGGTCTTCTTCACGCTTTCACTCAGCGTCGGCGCGGGTATGGTGCAAGCGCTATCACCCGAATGGATGCCAGCCAGTTCCACGTGCTCCATGATCGAGCCGATCACCGATGTCTCGCCGTCACTGATGCAATCGACATCCACTTCCACGGCATCTTCCAGGTAGTGATCAATCAGGACCGGACGGTCCTCGGAGACATCCACCGCCTCGGTCATGTACTTGCGCAGCATCTCGACATCATAAACGATCACCATCGCCCGTCCGCCCAGCACGAACGAGGGACGCATCAGCACCGGGAACCCGAGCCGGGCCGCGATGACCTCGGCCTCCTCGATGCTGGTCGCCAAACCGTTCTCGGGTTGGCGGATGCCAAGACGCGTCACTAGTTCCTGGAAGAACTTGCGGTCCTCGGCCGCCTCGATATCCTTCGGTTTCGTCCCGATGATATTGACGCCGTTCCGCTCCAGCGCCGCCGCCAGGTTAAGCGGGGTCTGGCCGCCGAACTGCACGATCACCCCGTAGCACCCCTCGTTACGGTAGATGTGCAGGACATCCTCCAGCGTCAGCGGCTCGAAGTACAGCCGGTCGCTGGTGTCGTAATCGGTACTCACGGTCTCCGGGTTGCTGTTGACCATGATCGTCTCGAAACCAGCCTCGCGCAACGCGAAGGAGGCATGCACGCAGCAGTAGTCGAATTCAATCCCCTGCCCGATCCGGTTCGGCCCGCCACCCAGGATCATGATCTTCTTGCGATCACTGGGCCGGCTCTCGTTGACGTCACCATAGGTCGAGTAGAAATAGGGTGTGAACGCCTTGAATTCGGCGGCGCAGGTATCGACCAGCCCGTACACCGGCAGCAGCCCCACCTGCTCGCGCGCCGCACGGACGGTATCCTCCTTGGTCTTGAGCAGGTAGGCGATCTGCCGGTCGGAATACCCGAACGCCTTGGCCTGCTCGAACAACGGTCGATCCGCCGCCAGTGCTTCCAGCGAACCCGCCCCGCGGATTTCATCCTCGTAGGCAACCAGTTCCTCGAAGTGGCGCAGGAACCAGCGGTCGATCTTTGTCATCTCGTAAACAGTCTCCACCGTCCATCCCCGCTTGAACGCGGCGCGCACGGCGAATATCCGTCCGGCGTTCGGGCGTCGCAACAGATCCTCGAGATCGGTATCGTTGTGCCGCTCCCAGGGACCGTCCTTGCCGTCCGCCCCGTAGCCCGCACGCCCCGTCTCCAGCGAACGCATCGCCTTCTGGAAGGACTGCTTGAAAGTCTTGCCGATGCTCATGGCCTCGCCGACGGATTTCATCTGCGTGCCGAGGGTGTCGTCCGCCGCCGTGAATTTCTCGAAGGCGAACCGCGGCACCTTTGTCACCACGTAGTCGAGCGTCGGCTCGAAGCAGGCCGGTGTCTCCTGCGTGATGTCATTCCGGATCTCGTCGAGCGTGTATCCCACGGCCAGCTTGGCTGCTATCTTGGCAATCGGGAACCCCGTGGCCTTGGAGGCGAGGGCCGATGAACGCGAGACCCGCGGGTTCATCTCGATCACAATCATCCGTCCGTTATCGGGATTGATGGCGAACTGAACATTGGACCCGCCCGTCTCGACACCGATCTCGCGCATCACGGCAAACGCCGCATCGCGCATGCGCTGGTATTCCCGGTCGGTCAACGTCTGGACCGGTGCCACGGTGATGCTGTCACCCGTATGCACGCCCATCGGGTCGATGTTCTCGATCGAGCAGACGATCACGCAATTGTCCTTGCGGTCACGCATGACCTCAAGCTCGAATTCCTTCCAGCCCAGCACGGACTCCTCGATCAGCACCTCGCTCGTGGGACTGTAGAACAGACCTCGCTGCACGATCTCGGCAAACTGGGCGGCGTTGTAGGCAATGCCTCCCCCTGTACCACCCAGCGTGAAGCCGGGACGGATCACCAGCGGAAAATCCCCGAGCACCGCGCGCGCCGCCTCGGCTTCCTTCATTGAATGGGCCGATACACTGCGCGGCACATCCAGCCCGATCTTGATCATCGCCTCCTTGAAGGCCAGGCGGTCCTCGGCCTTGTGGATCACCGCCGCATTGGCACCGAGCATCTCCACGCCGTGACGTTCGAGCACGCCAGCCGCCGCCAATTCCATCGCCAGGTTGAGTGCCGTCTGCCCGCCGAGAGTCGGAAGCAGCGCGTCCGGACGCTCGCGTCGGATGATCGAGGTCAGAACATCCCGCGTCAGCGGTTCGATATAGGTGCGGTCGGCGAACTCGGGATCCGTCATGATCGTGGCCGGATTGCTATTCACCAGCACGACCTCGTACCCCTCCTCCTTGAGCGACTTGCACGCCTGCACCCCGGAATAATCAAACTCGCACCCCTGCCCGATCACGATCGGCCCCGAGCCGATGATCATGATTTTCTGTATATCGGTCCGTTTCGGCATTATGCTCCCTCATTCATGTTCATTTTAACCAGATCACGCCGTTTCAATGCCGCCGCCACGAACCCGCGGAACAGCGGGTGCGACCGCATGGGGGTCGACTGGAACTCGGGGTGGAACTGGCAGGCGACAAACCATGGATGCGCCGGATACTCGACCACCTCGACCAGCTCGCCATCGGGCGAAACGCCGGAAAACACCAGCCCCTTGGCCTCCATCTGCTGGCGGTAGGCATTATTGAACTCGTAGCGGTGGCGGTGCCGCTCGCTGATATCCGTTGCCCCGTAGCAGGCCGCTGCCTCCGTGCCGGCTTCCAGACGGCACGGATAGGCCCCCAGCCGCATCGTGCCACCTTTGCGATAAATCTTGCGCTGCGAGGCCATCAGGTGAATCACCGGGTGCGGCGTATTCTCGTTGAACTCGCTGCTGCTGGCAGCGTCCAGTCCGCAGACCTGACGCCCGAAATCCATCACCGCACATTGCATCCCCAGGCAGATACCGAAGAACGGGATCCCGTTTTCACGCGCATAGCGCACGGCGGCGATCTTGCCTTCGATCCCACGGTCACCGAACCCGCCCGGCACCAGGACCCCGTCGACACCCGCCAGCAGTGCCTCCGCACCGGTACGCTCGACCTCCTCGGACTCGATCTGGCGCACCCGAACCTTGACATCATTGCTGCCGCCGGCGTGCGTCAACGATTCGTAGATGCTCTTGTAGGCATCCTGCAGGCTGATATACTTGCCGACCACCGCGACCTCGACCGTGCCGAACCTGGGATGCACCAACCGTTCCACCATGGCACGCCAATCGCACAGATCCAGCCGCCCGACATGCATGCGCAATTGCTCCAGGATGTAGACATCCATATCCTGATCGGCCAGCGCCAGTGGCACCTCATAGATGCTGTTGGCCACATCCTGCTCCTCGATCACCATTTGGTGGTCAACATTGCAGAACAGGGCCAGCTTTTCCTTATGCTCTTTCTCCATCGGACGCTCGCACCGGCAGATCAGCATATCGGGCACGATGCCGATGGAGCGCAGGATCCCGACGGATTGCTGCGAGGGCTTGGTCTTCATCTCGCCAGCGGCCTTGATGAACGGCACCAGCGTCACATGCAGGAACAGCCCGTTCGTCCTGCCGATTTCCTGCCGTAACTGGCGAATCGCCTCAAGAAACGGAAGCGACTCAATGTCGCCGACGGTTCCTCCGATTTCCGTGATCACGAAATCCACGTCGTCGCCATCCATTGACCGGATCGCCGCCTTGATCTCATCGGTAATGTGCGGGATCACCTGCACGGTCTTGCCGAGATAGCCGCCCTCGCGTTCGCGCGAGATGACATCGCTGTAGATGCGTCCGGTAGTGAAATTGCTCGCCTGCGTGCAATCCACCCCTGTAAAGCGCTCGTAATGCCCCAGGTCCAGATCGGTTTCCGCGCCATCGACCGTCACATAGACCTCGCCGTGCTGGTACGGCGACATGGTCCCCGGATCGACATTCAGGTAGGGATCCAGCTTCTGGAGCTTCACGCGATATCCCCGCCGTGCTAGCAGCAGCGCCACCGAAGCGGCCGTCAGGCCCTTGCCAAGCGAGGATACAACCCCACCCGTTACGAAAAGATGTTTTGTCATGGTCTAAATCGTCCCCCGGCATTCGTGGGAATGCAAACATGGTTTCGCGAAAACAGCCCGCCAGCCGTACACCAGCCGCCGTTCGTCGCCTCGGGGAGGGCACTTTGACTCCCGAAGTGCCCGCTGTCAATCAAAAATGAATTCCGAGTGGATTTTAGCCAGTCTATACGTAGCGCGTGGCGGCGAGATCAACCACGATGTCGCATCCTCCCGGCGAATGGCGGTAAAACACAAAAAAGCCTTGTATCAAAGGCTTGTTTGTCGGATGGTGGTGGGGGGAGGATTCGAACCTCCGAATGCTAAGCAAGCAGATTTACAGTCTGCCCTCGTTGACCGCTTGAGTACCCCACCGCAGAATTGAATTTCGGATAATGCCGCAATCACGGAACAACTTCAAGAAAAAAACAATCCATCATGGAAAAGAACAACACCCCCGCCCCCGATGCCATTTTCAACCGTGCATCCCTGCTGCTCGGCAGTGCGTGCATGCAGCGGATACACCACGCCCGTGTGATTATCTTCGGCCTGGGCGGCGTCGGAAGCTGGTGCGCTGAAAGTCTGGTCCGGACCGGCGTGAACCACTTGACCCTCGTGGATTCGGACCGGATCTGTGTCACCAATATCAACCGTCAGATCCAGGCTACCTGCTCGACCGTCGGGCAGGTCAAGACCGAGGCACTGCGATCACGCCTGCTCGACATCAACCCGGCAGCACGGATACAGGCCATCCAGAAGGTCTACAGCCGGGAAACCGAGGGTGAGTTCGATCTCGATGCCTATGATTTCGTGGTCGACGCGATCGACAGCCTGCATTGCAAGGTGCGGCTGCTGAGCAACGCCAGCCGCTCTCACGCCACGGTTTTTTCCGCCTTCGGTGCCGCCTGCAAGCTGGATCCCACAAAGGTGCGCACGGACGAGTTCCGCCAGGTGAAGGGCTGCCCGCTCGGCAGCAAGCTGCGTAAACTCATGAGACGGGCGAATATGCTGCCGGCAAAGGATGTATGGGTCGTCTATTCGGACGAAGTGCTACCCAACGCTGGCCAGGCCAGTGCCTGCGGCACCGCCGCCTGCCTCTGCCCGCGTGCGGTCAACGGTCCGGGCGAACCGGCATTGCTGAATCACGAGTGGTGCAGCCAGAAAGCCGTCATCAACGGATCGCTGGCGCACATCACCGGTATCTTCGGACTGACGCTGGCCGGACTGGTGATCCAGCACTTGCACGGACAGGTGAACAGGGATGAGCAGACAACGATTGATCGCCATATGGAGGGCGAGTGCTTGCCGTTTCGGTTGCCAACAGACGGCACACCCGTGCCTTTTCCCCGGCAGGGCTGAATTCCGCGTTGACCGCCGTGCGTTCCCGCCTTATGCTGGTGCCATGATCAATGAACAGTCAAAAAGCGTTCATACCGGAACTGCGGCACCGACAGCCGCGGCAGCCTCCCTGTCCTCGACCATGCGGCTGCCGATGGAGGAGTTCACCGACCCGGATGCCGAGATGCATCTTGACGTGCGCAGCATGGACGATGCCAAGCCATGCTCCATACGGATCGACAAGAGAACCTACGAGATCGGGCGCCGTAGCGACGCTGGGATCCCGCTGATGCAGCCGGGCGTCTCGCGGCAGCACGCACGCCTTTTCCATCTGCATTCGGAAGAGATCATCGAGGATCTCAACAGCACCAACGGGACCTATGTCAACGGGGTACGCGTCACCCGCTGCGTCCTTCAGAACAACGATGTCATCCGGATCGGTGACGCCACATTGCTTTTCACACGGACAGCAGGGGGCTTCAGATGAACACACAGAGGACACCGGTATCTGTCACGTTCTGGGGCACGCGCGGCTCGATCTCGACGCCGGGTGGCAGCACGGAGAAGTACGGCGGCAACACGCCCTGCGTCTCCGTGCGATGCGGGCGCAGCTCGATCATCCTGGACGCGGGCACCGGCATCCGGGTACTCGGCATCCGCCTCGCCTCGCAGATCCTCAGCGAGGGGCCCAGCGCACAGCATATTCTTCTCAGCCATACCCACTGGGACCATATCCAGGGGCTGCCCTTCTTCCAGCCAGCCTATATCAAGGGCACCGACCTGGTGATCTACGGCAGCGCCCAGAAGGAACGCTTCCTGGAATCGATCCTCAGCGGACAGATGGACGTGAACTATTTCCCCGTGCAGATGCAAGAGCTGGCGGCCAACGTCAGCATCCGCGAATTCGAGGACCGTTTCATGACCATCGGCGATATCCATATCGAGATGCAGGAGCAGATCCTGCACCCCGGCGGGTCGATCCGGTTCAAGATCACCGCCGGCGGACGCAAGATCGTCTATGCCACAGACGTGGAACTTAACGCGGCCTTCGATCCCGCCGAGCCCACCCGCGAGACCCGGCGACTGGCGGAGGAGTACAGCGCGTTCATCCAGGATGCCGACCTGTTGATCGGTGACGGGCAGTATTCCGAATCGGAATACGCGCTCAAGAAGGGCTGGGGACACACCTCCGTCCCGCTGCTGCTGGAAGTCGCGCACGCGGCACACGTCCGCCAGTTGGCCGTCTTCCACCACGACCCCGAGCATTCGGACACGTACTTCGATACGCTCGAGCAGCAATCCGGGCCGGCCTACCGCAACGCCTCGCCAGCCATGCAGGTGTTCTGGGCGCGCGAGGGCGTCACCATCGACCTCTGAAAAATCCGATCAAGAGGCGACGGCTCGACCGGCACGCTGCCCGCGCGTCCAGAAGACCACGCCGCCTTTTGCGCGACCGTCGGCTGGCGCACCACAACTCGTGCAGCCTGCGCAACCACCCCCGCAATCGATTTCAATACGGCGGACTTCACCCCTCTGTTCAAGAAATTCGAGCATGCCGCGCATGGCCGATTCCTCGGCCTGTAGACGCAGGGCCAGGACCGCGGTCTCACAAGCCCCGTTCGCATCAAGATAGTCACGAATCTGCTTGAGCATCGCCGCACTCCCTCCGTCGAAAAGCCCGTCGGCGCCACCACCCGCATCCACCACCGCACCGGCACACCGACACCGTCGCGGCAATCTCGCGGGGGATCACGAACCGGCTCTCGCCCGCCATCACCACCATGCAGGCCGCCGAGGGATCGTTACTGATCACACTTACCGCCACGCCCGGATAAAAACCCATCTCCATCGACCGCGCACCGGTATTACCGACCACGGTTGCACGTTGACCGGTCGTGCAATCGCTCAGCGGACGCGATTCCCCGCCGCCGTGCCGCCGTCCATGCCGTATGCCGAACATCACAAGCCCCGCCTTCCGTAGTGACGCAAGCCTATCGCCCCTGCCACCAGGAAGGCGACACAACCGGCCACCCAGGCCGCTGACACAAGCGGCTGCCGCGCGAAGATCGCTATCTGGTAGTACAGCGTCGCCACAACCCACGCCAGCAGGGTCAGGTAGGCCACGCTGAACACCGTCCACTTCATATCCGATTCCTGGTAGATCGCACCGATCACCGCGACACAGGGACAATAAACCAGAATGAAGAGCAGGTACGCGACCACCGCCGCCGTACTGCCGAACGCCTCGCGAATCGCGCCTTGCGCCGCACTGTCCTCCGGTTCCTCGTCGGCAAGACCGAACAGCGCAGCAAACCCCTGCGGTACGGCGCGGAACGCCTCCACAATCCCGGCCTGGAAGGAAAATCCGACCTCCGCCTCGTCCGCCTCGCGCCGGTACAGCGAATCAAGCGTGCCGGCCACGGCCTCCTTGGCAAAGACGCCCGCGATCAGCCCGACCGTTGCCGGCCAGTTCTCCTGCCGCACCCCCATTGGCGTGAATACCGGGGTGATCAACCGTCCGGTACGCGCCAGCAGCCCTGTCTGTGCGCCACCCGACGCCACTTCGCCCCTACCCTCTTCCTTATGCAATAACGAATCCAGTGCCCCCACCGCACTCGTCAGGATCACCACGATCAGGATCACCCTGCCCGCCCGCACGATGAACCCCTTGAGCCGGTGCCAGGTATGAAACAGGATACCGTTGAGTGTCGGCATGTGATACGGAGGAAGTTCCATGACAAACGTTCCCGGTTCCCCCGGCATCAGCGTCCGCTTCAGCAGCAGCCCCGTCAGCACCGCCAGCACGATGCCGGTCATGTAGAGCCCGAAGATAAGCGGTCCGCCGTGCTGCGGGAAGAAGATCACGGCGAACATGGTGTAGACCGGCAGCCGTGCCCCGCAGGACATGAAGGGGTTCATCAGCATCGCCAGCCGACGGTCGCGGTCGTTTTCCAGCGTGCGGGTGGCCAGGATTCCCGGCACATTGCAGCCGAACCCCACCAGCATCGGCAGGAAGGCCTTGCCAGGCAGCCCGATCATGCGCAGCAGCCGATCCATCACAAACGCCGCGCGGGCCATATACCCCGAATCCTCGAGGAACGACAGGCACAGGAAGATCAGGAAAATCGGGGGAATGAACGTGGAAACCGTCTGGACCCCCTGCCCGATACCGTCGGCGACAAACGTGACCAGCACGTCGGGCACCTGCACCCGCTCGAGCACATGCCGCAGGCCGTCAACAAAAACCGTGCCGCACAGGCGGTCGAAGAAGTCGATGAACGGCGAGCCGATATTGACGGTGGCATAGAACACGGCGTACATCACCATGAAGAACAGCGGTATGCCCAGCAGGCGGTTGAGAATCACCCGGTCAATCAGGTCGGTAACCGTCCGCCGCAGCTCCAGGTCGCGATGCAGGACATCCCGCACCAGGCCGTGGATGAACCCGTAGCGCCCGTCCGCCACGACGATATCCGCCGGATCCCCCGTATGGCGGCGGATATGCTCCAGCTCGACCTTGACCTGATCAGCGTGCGCGCCGGTGGTGATCCTCGCGCCGATCGCATCCTCCTCCACCAGCTTGATGGCCAGCCAGCGCGGATCGACATGGGCGTCATGCGCGGCCTGCGTCACATGCGGCAGCAGCCGCCCGATCACCGCCTCCACCACGGTGTCGTACACCACCCGCGTAGCGGGAATATGCCTGGAGTCCGCCACACTCTGGATCGCCTCGCGCAGTTCCGCAAGTCCCAGGCCCTTGCTGGCCGTCACCGGGATCACCGGGCAATCCAGGTGCCTGGCCAGATGCTCGACCTCGATACGCAAATGCCGCATCCTGGCCAGATCCATCATGTTCAGCACCACCACCAGCGGCACCTGCATGTCCAGTAGCATCGTCGTCAGGTACAGGTTCCGTTCGAGGTTGGTCGAATCCAGCACGTTGACCACCACATCCGGGCGTTCATGCAGGATGTATTCGCGCGCGACCCGCTCATCGGGCGAATGCGCTGAGAACGAGTAGATACCGGGCAGATCGACCACCGTCACCGCCTGCCCCCCGTGCGTGTACTGGCCCTCGAGACGTTCCACCGTGACGCCTGGCCAGTTGCCCACACGCTGCCGCGAGCCCGTCAACGCGTTGAAAAGCGTTGTCTTGCCGCAATTCGGGTTCCCGGCAATCGCCACCGATATCGATTTCACACCGCCTCCACTTCCACCCCGTCAGACTCCCCGCGCCGCATCGTCAGCAACACCCCCCTGCAGTTCACTTCCAGCGGATCACCCAGCGGGGCCTTGCGCAAGAGAGTGAAGACCACCCCGCGCGCCATCCCCATCTGGATCAGCTTCTGCCTGTAGGCTCGGTCGTTGTCCGCAAAGCGCACGACACGGGCGGATTGCCCGGCTTCCATGTCCTGGATTCTCATCCTTGCTCCGTCTTCAAATGTAGTTTAAAACGCTCCAGGCAGTCGTCGCCATCAGGTGCCTGGTCCCGGCCCATGAATGCCGCATAAGTCACCAGCCGATTGAGGACCGCGCGATCCATGACATGCTCCATGCGGCAGGCGTTCTCCTCGGCCGTCCCGGCATCAATCATCAGGATATCCGTCAGGAAGGCTTTCACGACGGCATGATCCGCCGAAACCCGCTCGGCCGCCCGGCGCCCGGTGCGCGTCATGACGATCTGCCCGTAGGGCTCGTACTCGATCAGGTCCTTCTCGGCCAGCGCCTTGAGCGCGGCCGTCACCGTCGACTTGTGCACGCACAGCCGATCCGCCAGATCCCGCACCCGGACACGGCTGGATTCCGCCTCCAGCGCCAGTATCGCCTCCAGGTAATCCTCCTGAACCGCCGATATTGTTTCTGCCAGCATTGACAACCCCTTTGTTTGACGAATAAAACTATTACAGGAAAGGCGCCAACACAAGCAAAAATTGTCGTGTTTGTTTCAGACGCATCTGAGATTAGGGGCATGATGTTTACGATTCCACCGCCCTTGCGTGTCCGCCGTAGCCTTGGCGAAGGCTGGGTGCCAGTGATGAAAAAATCAGGGGTGGTGTGGCGTAAGCCCTTTGTTTCAGCGTTTGCATCCTCCGATTGATTCCTTCTTCTTCGGAATCAAGCAAATTATCAGAAAATTCCATTAAAACTTGCCGTTTAGGCATGTTTCATGCAAAATGTATCGTTTGATCAAATTTTTCGATTGGAGATGGTGTGATATCGACTTCTAAACTGACCAAGCGTTTCGGGGCGGACATTCTTTTCGAGGATGTCAGCGTCCTGTTCACTCCCGGCAACTGCTACGGCCTGATCGGTGCCAACGGTTCCGGGAAATCCACGTTCGTCAAGATCCTTGCCGGAGTGATCCCGTCCTCCCATGGCGATGTCACCATCGGCAAGGACTGCACCCTGGGCTACCTGCGCCAGGATCATGCCGAATTCGACGATGTCGCCATCCTGGACACGGTCTACATGGGCAATCAGGCACTCTGGGCCCTGCACCAGGAACGGGAACACCTTTATTCCAAGACGGATCTTACCGATGCCGAGAACGAACGCTGCGGCGAGGTGGAGCATGCATTCGGCGAGGCGGGCGGCTACACCATGGAGGCGGATGCCGCCAAGCTGCTCAACGGGCTGGGATTCACGGACGATGTCTTCTCCAGGCAGATGCGCACCCTCCAGGGCGGCTTCAAGCTGCGGGTCCTGCTCGCGCAGGTTCTCTTCGCGCATCCGGATGTCCTTCTGCTTGACGAGCCAACCAACCATCTGGACATGGATTCCATCGAGTGGCTGGTGGAATTGCTGAGGCGCTACGAGGGCACCGTCATCGTTATCTCGCACGACCGCTTCTTCCTGAACCAGGTCTGCACCCACATCGCCGATCTCGACTACCACGAGATCCGCATGTTCACGGGCAACTACGATGATTTCACGATCGCCAGCCTCGAGGCCCGTGAGCAGCGCGAGAAGGCCAACAAGAAGATGGAAAAGCAGATCCACGACTTGAAAACCTTCATCCGGCGCTTCAGCGCGAATGCGTCAAAGGCCCGGCAAGCGACCTCGCGCCAGAAACTGCTAGGGAAGATCGAGGTCCAGGAGGTCAAGCCCAGCTCCCGCGTGTCACCCTTCATTCGGTTTGCCCCCAGGAGCCGACTAGGCGACAAGGTGATCGAGGTTTCCGGCATTTCAAAGACTTACGATACAACCCTGTTTGCGGATTTTTCCTGCTCCATCGGCAAAAAGGAACGAATCGCGATCATCGGCAAGAACGGGGTGGGCAAAACCACGCTGCTCAAGATCATCGCCGGCCAGCTCGCCCCGGACACCGGCAGCGTGATCGTGGGCGAGACGGTCGAACTGAGCGTGTTCCCGCAGGATCCGGGCGAAGTCCTGCAGCCACCGGAAACACCCGCCATGGACTGGCTGAAATGCTATGCCCAGGACAAGGATATCAGCGAGACCGACCTGCGTTCGTTCATGGGTCGCATGCTGTTCAGCAGGGACGATGTGTTCAAGCCGATCAAGGTGCTCAGCGGTGGCGAGAAGGCCCGCCTGATCCTGGCCAGGATGATGCAGGAAGGCGGCAATGTGGCCATCCTCGACGAGCCGACCAACCATCTGGATCTGGAATCGATCGAGGCGCTTAACTTCGCCCTCGACCAGTTCGAGAACACGATCGTGTTCGTGTCGCATGACCATCGCCTGATCCGGTCGATCGCCACGCGCATCCTGGAAATCAAGGATGGGGAGATCCACGACCGGACGGTCGATGACATCAGCGCATGATCGGCAACAAACATTGCACGCATCACCCACGATCAAGAGTCGGCATTTATCAAGATAGGCCCCACTCTGAGCATCACAACCGCACACGTTTCGCCTGGGCCTGGCTGTATTTCAGGGGTGGCGTGCCGACATGCCTGGTCCGGACGGTGGCAGGCCCACTGTCGTAGATTGGCCGTTCGGTTATGCCTGCCATGCAGCAGTCGGCACTGAAGAGGGGCTCGGCAACAGGCCGTGAAAACAGATTGTCTTCGGTGACCTGCTCGCTGAACCGGGTTGAGATCTCGCGGTCGGTGAATGAGAAATGCGGCGTTAACATGAAATTGTTCATAACGTGGAGGCTATCCAGCGACCATCGCTGCGGCGTATCAACAACAACAATCAGATCGGGGAAGCGCACCAGCTCACTGGCCGAACAGGTCAAGCTGGGCGGCTTCGGCCATCGGCAGGCGGCCATTGCGCCGCCGTCTGGCGATCTTGGGCTGTCCCGAGTCGGCCAATTCGCCCTCCTCGAGATTGGCCAGGATCTCCCGGGCGCGCGCGATCACGCCCTGGGGCATGCCCGCCAGCCGGGCCACCTGGATGCCGTAGCTCTTGTCGGCACCACCCGGCACGATCTTGCGCAGGAAGACGATGGTGTCGTCCTTTTCCCGGACCAGGATGTTGTAGTTGTTCACACCGTCCATGGTCAGCGCCAGATCGGTCAGCTCGTGGTAATGCGTGGCAAAGAGGGTCCTGGCCTTCACCTCCGGGGTGTTGTGGAGATGCTCGGCCACGGCCCAGGCGATGCTGATGCCATCGAAGGTACTGGTGCCACGGCCGATCTCGTCCAGCACGATCAGGCTGCGCGGGGTGGCATTGTTGAGGATATTGGCCGCTTCCTGCATCTCGACCATGAAGGTACTGCGCCCGCGCGCCAGATCGTCACTGGCGCCGACGCGGGTGAACACGCGGTCGACGACGCCGATCTCGGCGGATCCGGCCGGCACGAATGAGCCCATCTGAGCCATCACGGCCAGCATGGCCACCTGGCGGATATAGGTCGACTTGCCGGCCATGTTGGGGCCGGTGATGATCAGGAGCTGGTGGCGGCTGCAATCGAGCACGGTATCGTTCGGCACGAACCGCTCGGCATCCGGCATCTGCTCGATCACCGGATGCCGCCCGTCCTTGATCACCAGCCGGTCGCTGTCGTTGATCTGCGGGCGCACGTAGCGCAGCGCCAGTGCCCGTTCCGCCAGCGTGGAGAGGACATCCAGCGCGGCCAGGGCATCGCCCGTGCGCTGGATGGCGGCGGTCTCGGCGATCACCGCGTCGCGCACCTCGCAGAACAGCTCGTACTCCAGCGCCATGGCACGGTCCTGCGCACCGACGATCTTGCTCTCGTATTCCTTCAGCTCCGGCGTCACGAACCGTTCCGCATTCACCAGCGTCTGTTTGCGCGTGTAATCCGCCGGCACATTGGCAAGCTGCGCCTTGGAAATCTCGATGTAGTAGCCGAATACCTTGTTATGCCGCACCTTGAGCGTCCTGATGCCGGTGCGTTCCTGCTCGGACGCCTGGTATTCCGCCAGCCAGTTGCGGCCGCTGGTGGCCGCCTGCCGCAGTTCATCGAGCACCTCGCGGTAGCCGTCGCGGATGATGCCGCCCTCCTTGATCGTCATCGGCGGTTCGGGATGGATCGCCGCGCCGATCTGCTCCACCAGTACCGGCTGCGGCTGGATTTCCGTCGCCAGCCCGGCGAGCAGCGCGCAGGGGTGCCCGCCGACCAGTGCCCGGATTTCCGGCAGGACCTCCAGCGACTGGCCGATGGCCAGCAGGTCGCGCGCGTTGCCGCTGCCGGTCCCGATCCGGGCGATCAGCCGCGCCAGGTCGCGCACGGGCTCGAACGCACCGCGTACATCGTGCAGCAAGGCACGTTCGCGCACCAGGGACTCGACGGCATCCAGGCGTTCACGGATCGCGTCGCCTTCCGCCAGCGGCCGCAGGATCCAGTCGCGCAAGGCGCGCGCACCCATCGGGGTCTTGGTCGTGTCGAGAACATCCAGCAAGGTCCGTCCGCCCGTACGCCCCCGGATCGGGATCAGGTCCAGATTGGCGCAGGTCGCCTCGTCGAGAATCATGAACGAGGAGGCCATTCGGGTCTGGAACCCGCGGACATGGGCGGTCTCGCGCCGCAGTTCCACCCGCACGTAATGCAGCAGCGCCCCGGCACTGCAGACCACCCCGGGCAGCCCCTCGCAACCGAAACCGAGCAGGGAATGCACATCGAAATGCCGCGTCATCAGGTCATGCGCCACGTCGTGGCCGAACGTCCAGTCCTCGCAGCGCGTCACCGGCAGTCCCGGCAGTTCCTTGAGCAGGCCGTCGAGCGCATCGCCTGCCACCACGGAATCGGGGATCACGCACTCGCCGGGAGCGTACCGCCGCAGCTCGTCGCCGACCGCCGCCGCATCCGCTAGCTGCTCACCCCAGAAGGTGCCGGTGGAAAGGTCGATCATGGAAAGCCCGTAGGCGTTGCCGACGCGGCAGATCCCAGCCAGGTAATTGAACTGCGAGGCGTCCAGCAGATTGCCCTCGGTCACCGTGCCGGGAGTCACTACGCGGGTCACCTCCCGCCGCACAAGGCCCTTGGCCAGGGCGGGATCCTCCATCTGCTCGCAGATGGCCACCTTCATCCCGGCGCGCATCATGCGGGCCAGGTAGCCTTCCAGCGCATGATACGGCACGCCGCACATCGGCACCCCGTTGCGACGGGTCAGCGCGATGTCCAGGACCGGGGCCGCCCGCCGGGCATCGTCGAAGAACATCTCGTAGAAATCGCCCATCCGGAAGAACAGGACGGCCTCCTCGGGCAGTTCGCTCTTGATCTGCCGGTACTGGCGCATCATCGGTGTCAATGTCTCTTCCGCCATCCTCGACTCCTCCTCTTTCACAGCGCCAGCGCGCACCAGGCCTCAACCGGCAGGTTCTCCGGCCGCACGCTGTCATCGAGCCCGACGGACGCCAGCCGTGCGCGGCAGTCGTCGGCGTCCAGATTGAGCGAGCCGGGGGCTTTCGTCAAAAGCGAAACCAGTTGCTTGCGGCGGTGCTGGAAGGCGTAGCGCGTCAGCGCGTAGAAGCGCGGCAGCGCGGCGGCTTCCAGCAGGGGCTGCGACCGGCGGCGCAGGGTGACGATCGCCGACCGGATCGTCGGACGGGGCCAGAAGCAGGTCGGGCTGACGATCTTCACGAGCCGGACCTCGCAGTGCAACTGGCTCCAGAGCCCCAGCAGCCCGTAGGCCTTGGTGCCGGGAACGGCCGTCAACCGCTCGGCCACCTCGAGCTGCACGGTCACCGTCAGCGCCTGCGGCGGCACCTCCGCGCAAATCAAGTCGAGCATGATGCGGCTTCCCGGATTGTAGGGCAGATTCGAGACCAGGCTGCTGATCGCCTTTTTCCGCACCAGCGGCACGGCTAGATCCAGCGCGTCGCCCTCGATCAGTTCGAGATTCGGTTCGCCACCGAACGTTTCCTGTAGCAGCGCGAACAGCCGGTGGTCCTTCTCGATAGCCGTGACATGCACCCCACGCTCCAGCAGTGCCGCCGTCACCACGCCCATGCCCGGCCCGACCTCCAGCACGTGATCGCCGGCACGAACCCCGGACGCTTCCACCAGGATATCCAGGATGTTGCCATCCACCAGGAAATTCTGGCCGAGTGCACGACTGGGATGGAAGCCGCAGCGATCGGCCAGAGCCCGGACTTCCGAGAGCCGCGTAAGCTGAATTCGTTCACCGTTTCCCATGCTACACCATCGCCATCAGAAGGGCTTCTCGTCCAGCACCCGTACAAACGCATCGCGACGCAACTGGGCGATCCATTCGTCGTAAAGCCGCTTTTCCAGTTCCATGCGCAATTCACGCTCGATATCCGCGTAGGCATCATCAAACGTGCGACTGGCTGCCGCACGGTGCCCCCCGACCTTGACGAGCGCGTAGTGCGGCCCGATCTCGACGGGGCCTTTCACCACACCGATCTCCGCCTGCATGACCAGATCGCGCAGCTCGGCCCGCAGCATATCGGGATCGACCCAGTCACGCATACCACCGCTCGCGGCCAGCGAGTCCTCCGAGTAGCGTTTGGCAACCTCGGCGAAATCCTGCCCTGCGGCCAAGGCTGCCTGGGCATCGGCCAGCTTCGTCTTCTGCACGGCACGCGCCGCCTCGTCCTGCCCGATGCCGATCACAATCATACCGAACATCACCGCCGGCGGGATCTGCTGCTGGCCAACCGTCTGGTCGTAGCGCTCGCGCACCGCCAGCGGAGAGATCCGCACCTGGCTGTCGACGCGCAGGTTGCGCATCGCGCCCACCACGATCTGTTCGCGGATCTGCTCACGCCAGGCGGTTTCGCTATGCCCTTCCTCCGCCAACGCCCCGAGAAAGGCTATGCGGTCATTCTGGAACATCTCGCGGATCACGTTCTGCACCCGTTCCTCGACCATCTCATCCGGGATCTTGATCAGCTTCTGATCGACATAGGCGTCCAGCATCATTTTGCGGTTGATCAACTCGCCGAGGGTTTTCTGGAAAAGCGCGTTCGCCTCCTCGCCGCCCTGCCGCTGCGCCACCATCTGCTGCAACGTGCGCGAGGCACCCAGCACATCGCTATAGGTAATCACATGGGCATTGACATAGGCGGCCACACCGTCCACGCGCACCCTTTCGTCCTTGGCGTCCACCGCCCACGCCGCCTGTGCGGCCAGGCATCCGGCCAGCAGCCCTGTCACCATCGTTGTCTTCATTCATGCTCCTCGCTCTGTTTCGGTCAACCTTACCACGCCGCGGACGGGGTGGAACCCGTCCCTCCAAGGATCACCGCCGCGCATTGTGCTCGACCAGCGCCAGCCGCAACGCCGCCGCATCCATCCCTGGCGCGGCAACCCCGCTGGCCACGGCCGCCTCGGCCACGGCGGCGGACACCTCGACAAAAAGCCGCCGGTCAAACGGCTTCGGAATGATGTATCCCCTGCCCAGCTCCAGCGTCTCATGCGGATAGAAGGCCTTAACATCGTCCGGTACCGGCAGGCGCGCCACGGCGGACAGCGCATCGGACGCCGCGATCTTCATGGCCATGTTGATCGTGCGCGCGCCGGCATCCAGTGCCCCGCGGAACAGGAACGGGAACCCGAGCACGTTATTGATCTGGTTCGGGTAGTCGGAGCGCCCGGTCGCCATCACATACGGCGCATCGCCCATCGCCTCGGCCACCACCTGCGGATCGATCTCGGGCACCGGATTGGCCATGGCGAACACCGCCGGGAACGAGGCCATGGACTTCACATCCGCGCCCGTGACGCAGTTGGCCACGGACACGCCGACAAACACATGCGCCCCGCGCATGGCCTCGCCGACGGTGCGGGCCGTGGTCTCCACCGCATGCTCCAGCTTCTTGCCGCCCAGGCCTGCACGCGAACGACTGATCACGCCGCGCGAATCGCACAGCAGGACCTGCCCCACCCCGGCCGCCTTGAGCATTTCGGTGATCCGGATGCCGGCGGCACCGGCACCATTGACCACGACCCGCAACTCGTCCATGCCCCGCTCGCACAACCGGCAGTAGTTCTTCACCCCCGCCAGCGTGATCACCGCCGTCCCCCACTGGTCGTCGTGGAACACCGGGATATCGAGCATCGCATCCAGCCGGTCCTCGATCTCGAAGCAGGCCGGGGCGGCAATATCCTCCAGATTGATACCGCCGTACATCGGGGCCATGGCCGCCACGGCATCGATGACCCGCTGCGGGTCGGTCGGCCCGGTGTTGGCACCGCCCTGCCGGCAGTGGTTCAGCGGCACCGGCCAGCCATCGACATCGCCGAACGCCTTGAACAGCACGGCCTTGCCCTCCATGACGGGAATGCTGGCGCTGGCACCCAGGTCGCCGAGCCCCAGGATCGCCGTGCCATCGCTGACCACCGCCACCAGGCTGCGCTTGGCCGTCAACCGATACACCGCCGCCGGATCCGCCGCGATCGCCTTGACCGCGTCGGCCACGCCCGGCGTGTAGGCCAGGCACAAGTCCCGCACGCTTTGCAGCGGGCGCGTGCAACGCATCCCGACCTTGCCGCCGAGGTGATAGCTGAAAACATCATTCGCCGTGATTTTCATAAAACGATTTCCTCCCGAAACTGAAACACCCTGAGCCGATAAAGACGCGTACTCTAACAGAACCGCACGAAGATGCAACCCCTGCGAATTCGTTATCGACCCGCCCGTGGCAATCCGTTAACCTGACTGCAAATGAACTCGACCCCTTGTCATTTTGCGAACCGTCCAATACCGCCAGTCCGTAGCCGGGGTCTGCGCTGGATAGCCCTCACCGCCAACATGATTCCCCCAGCCGCCATGGCCTCCCCCGCCACCGCACTTCCCGCCGCCGCCGACAGTCCCGTCACCCTGGCCGCCCTGGCCGCCACTATCGCCGTCCTTATTGTCGTGCTGATCGGCAGGCAACTGACGATCAACCGCCTTCGCAGGGAGCGGGAGACCCTCGAGAACGAGCACCGCCGGATGCAGAACGATTCCCAGCGCTTCACGGCCATCATGAACCAGGCCAGCGAGGCGATCATGATCACCGACGCGCAAAGCCGGATCGTCTACATCAACCCCGCCTTTACCTCGCTGACGGGCTACACCCGCCGCGATGTCCACGACCAGACCCCCCGCATGCTGAGCAAGGACCGCCACGACGAGCGATTCTACCAGGAAATGCGCGAGACGCTGCTCAGGGAGCACCTCTGGAAAGGCACGTTCACCAACCGGTGCAAGGATGGCACCACGGTGGAACTCGAAACCGTCATTACCGCCGTCTTCGATGACCAGGGGCAGCTTTCGAATTTTGTTTCCGCCGCCCGCGACGTCACCCATGAGCACCAGTTGGAGATGCAGCTTCGCAATGCCCAGAAAATGGAGGCGCTCGGCACGCTGGCGGGCGGCATCGCCCACGATTTCAACAACATCCTCAGCGCCATCATCGGCTACACGGAACTCGGCCTGCTGGACGCCCCCGAGGACTCGCCCGTCCATGACCACTTCAAGCAGGTGCTGAAGGCCGCCCGGCGCGCGGCCGATCTCGTGTCGCAGATCCTGACCTTCAGCCGGCGCAATGCCCGCGAGCGCCAGCCGCTGCTGCTGGGACCGCTCATCGACGAGGCACTCAAGCTGCTGCGCGGTACGCTGCCGACAACGGTCGAGATCCGCAAGACCCTGGCGGAGGACATGCCCCCCGTCATGGCCGATACCGCCCAGATGCACCAGATCATCATGAACCTGTGCACGAACGCCAGCCACGCCATGCGCGAACATGGCGGTGCGCTGGAAGTCGGTCTCCGCCCGGTTTCGATCACCGCCTTCTGCCCCGCCTGGCAATCCGCAATGAAGCCCGGGAATTATGCCGAACTGACCGTGGCGGATACCGGGCACGGCATGCCCCCCGCGACCCTGGCCCGCATCTTCGAACCCTATTTCACAACCAAGCACGGCGGGGACGGCACCGGGCTCGGACTGGCAACGGTCCACGGGATCGTCTTGCTTTACGAGGGTGCCATCCATGTGGATAGCACGCCGGGAGTCGGGACACGGTTCACCATCCTGCTCCCGGTCTGCCCCGATGAAGCCATTATCCCCGGCTTTCCTGACGAGCAGCGCATGCTGCAGAACGGCAACCAGGCGCATATCCTCGTCGTGGATGATGAGGAGTCGATCACCAAGATGATCGAGGCCACGCTGACCTGGCTCGGCTACCGGGTCGAGGCATTCACATCCAGCGTCAAGGCATACGAAGCCTTCAAGGACGCCCCGGACCGCTACGATGCCGTCATCACCGACCAGACCATGCCGACCCTGCCGGGTGCGGAACTGGCACGGCGGCTGCTCGCCATCCGCCCGGAGCTTCCTGTCATCCTCTGTTCCGGCTACAGCGATGCCGTCGATGCCGACAGTGCAAAAAAACTCGGTATCCGCGAGTTTGTGATGAAACCGATCGCCGGCCGTGCCTTGGCGGCGGTGCTACAGAAACACGTCCATACCGTATCCGATGCAACTGCCTGAAACCGTCAAAGCCAAACTCAAGACGCTGCCGGACAAGCCCGGCTGCTACCTGATGCGCGACCGCAACGGTCGCATCATCTACGTCGGTAAGGCCGTCTCGCTGCGCAAGCGCGTGCAGTCCTACTTCCGGGACGCCACCCTCAAGAGCGCCTCGCCGAAACTGCGTGGCCTGGTACGCAGCGTACACGACATCGACATCATCGTCGTGCACAACGAGGCCGCCGCGCTGCTGACCGAGGGCGAACTGATCAAGACCTACCGCCCCCACTACAACGTGGCTTTCAAGGATGACAAGCGCTTCCTGCTGCTGCGGGCGGACCCGCGCAACACATTCCCCCGCTTCGACCTCGTGCGCATCCGCCGCGAGGACGGAGCCCTCTATTTCGGACCCTACGCCTCGTCGCCGGCCGCCCGCTGCACGCTTGACTTTGTCGAAAAGCATTTCGGTATCCGCAAATGCGCACCGGCGCTGCCGGATGCCTCGACCTACAAGCACTGCATCAACGACATCGTCCGTTTCTGTTCCGCCCCCTGCATCGTCCGCGTCAGCGCCGAGGACTACCGAAGCCGGTTCGACGACGCCTGCGAGTTCCTGCGCGGCCGCCGCCCGGAGCTGCTTGCAGACCTGCGCCGGCAGATGCAGGAAGCCGCCGCCGCGCTCGACTTCGAACGCGCAGCCGGCCTGCGCGACACGCTCCAGATGCTCGACCGCTCCATCCGCCAGCACGCCCGCGTCGCCCCGACCCCGCGTATGCAGCGCGATGCCGCCCTCGAAGGCATCACGGCCCTGCAGGCGCATCTTGAACTGCCTGCCCTCCCCCGCGTGATCGAGGCCTTCGACATCTCGAACATCTCGGGCACCTTCGCCGTCGCCAGCATGGTCTGCGCGGTGGACGGCATCCCCGCCCCCAACCGCTACCGCCGGTTCCGCATCCGCACAGTCAGCGGCAGCAACGATCCGGCCATGATGGCCGAGGTCATCCAGCGCCGCATCCGCGGGCTGCAGGAAAGCGGTGCACCCTTCCCGGACCTGATCCTGGTCGACGGCGGCATCACCCAGCTCAAGGCCGCGCGCGCCTCACTGGCCGAACGCGGGGCGACGGCCATCCCGACCGCCGGACTGGCCAAGCGCTACGAGGAGATCGTCACCGGCGAAAAAGCCCAGTCGCTGATGCTGCCCACCGACAGTCCCGCCTTGAAGGTGCTGCGGCGATTGCGCGACGAGGCCCACCGCTTCGCCATCACCTATCACCGCGAGCTGCGCAACCGGCGCATCCGCGAGTCCGCGCTCGATGAGATCCCCGGCATCGGCGAAAAACGCAAGCAGCTTCTCCTGGAGCACTTCGGATCCGTCCGCCGCCTCACCACCGCCGCCCCCGAGGCCATCGCCGCCCTCCCCGGCATCGGCTCCGCCCTCGCCAAGCTCATCCACGACACCCTCGCCGGCAGCGACAGAGAGCGTTGAAAGAGATAGCTCTTGCTGCCATGTCAGAAATCCTACATAATGGCATTAAAGCATGAAGGAGATCAGAAATGTCTGTGATCAGCATACGGATAGACGATAATAAGCGGAAGCTTCTCAAGGTGATCGCGTCGGCGGAAGGACGCAGCATGACATCCCTTGTTAGCCAGTTGCTCGACGAGTATGTCGAACGCAGAAAAGCCACTCTGGGCGACTATTCCCAGAACAGGGAAATGCAGGCACTCATGAAAGTATCCGAAGCCGCCTTTGCAGAGTGGGACAACGAGGAGGACAGTGTATATGACTCCCTGTAGCCGATGGGATATCGTCCTTGTGCCCTTCCCATTTACCGATCTGACGGCCTGCAAGAAACGGCCTGCACTCGTGGTATCACCTGACAACTACAACAGTGGCCCTGATGTCGTCATCGCCTTCATAACCAGCCAACTTACAACTCCTCCACGCCCCGGTGATCACCTTATCACCGACTGGCAGGCATCCGGGCTCCCAAAACCCTCGCAATTACGCATGAAGCTGGCCACGATATCCCGCCGCATCGTGATAAAGAAACTCGGTCGCCTGACACCAGCGGAAAAGAGCCGCGTTCAAGCCGTGACAAGGCGTTTCTTTGAGCTGAATGCCGAGGAGCACGACGCCTGAAAACGTCCTTGCGCTTACGCTGCGGAAACGCTAGGTTTCCCGCCATGAAATACATCTGCATCAACTGTGGCTATATCTATGATCCGGCCGAGGGCGACCCCGCCGGCGGCATTGAACCCGGCACCACCTTCGAGTCGCTGCCCGCTGACTGGACCTGCCCGATCTGCTACGTTTCCAAAGACAACTTCGACCCCCTGGACTGACTATGCCCGCAAAGAACCTCATTGAACGCATGCGCGAGACTCCGGTCGTCTTCGACGGGGCCATGGGAACAGTAATCTACAGCCGCGGTATCTTCATCAACCGCTGTTTCGATGAGCTTTGCCTGACCTCGCCGGACCTGATCCGCTCGATCCACGAGGATTACATCCGCGCCGGTGCCGACGTGATCGAGACCAACACCTTCGGGGCCAACCGCATCTGGCTGCAGGGCTATGGCCTGGCCGAGAAGGCCGTGGCGATCAATCTCGCCGGTGCCCGCCTGGCGCGCGAGGCCGCCGGCAGCGAGCATTACGTCGCTGGCTCGGTGGGTCCCTGCCTGCGCGCCGGCCAGATCCTGGCCGAGGCACACCGTGATCGCATCATCAGCGCCATAGAGGAATGCACACGGGCACTTGCCGAGGGAGGCGTGGATGCCCTGATCCTGGAAACCTTTACCAATATCGACGAGCTGCTGCTGGCTGCGGAAGCGGCGGCCCGCACCGGCCTGCCGGTCATGGCCTCGTTCACACTGGCCACCGGTGATCATGCCCAGCAGACCGTCACCATCCGCGAGACCATCAGCCGCCTCGACCGCTGCCCGCATGTCGATGTGATCGGCCTGAACTGCGGCAGCGGACCGGCCCCGCTCTTCCAGGCACTGAGCGACGCCATCGGCCACACGGCCAAACCCGTGGTGGTGATGCCGAACGCGGGCCAGCCCCAGCAGGTGGACGGACGCATGCTCTACCTGGCGACGCCGGAATACTTCACCTCCTACGGCAAGAAATTCATCGAGATCGGTGCGCGCGGCGTCGGCGGCTGCTGCGGCACGACCCCCGACCATATCCGCGACCTGGCCCGGGCGGTGCATTCGCTGAGCGGGGTCAAGAAGCACATCGAGATCAAGGCTGCCCCCGTGCAGCCGGATGCCGTCCCCCCGATCCCCATGGCGTGCAAATCCCGTTTCGGCGGCAAGCTCGCCCGTGGCGAGAAAGTGACCTCGATCGAGATCCTGCCCCCCCGTTCCTGCGACCTGGCCCCGATGCTGGAAAAGGTGCGCACCTGCTACCATGCCGGCATCGACGCCATCAACATCCCGGACGGCCCGCGCGCCAGCGCCCGCATCTCGCCCATGATCACCTCGATCGCCATCCGCGAGAAAGTCGGTATCGAACCGATCCTGCATTACTGCTGCCGCGACCGCAACCTGATCGGCATGCAGTCCGATATACTCGGGGGCTTCGCCGCCGGGCTGGCCAATTTCCTGATCATCACGGGGGACCCGCCCAAGATCGGCGACTATCCCGATGTGACCGGCGTCTTCGATGTCGACGCGATCGGCCTGACCCGCATGGTCGCCAACCTCAATCAGGGGATGGATATCGGCGGACACCCGATCGCCCCGCCCTGCGGCATCCTGATCGGCGTGGGCGTGAACCCCTGTGCACTGGACCTGCCGAACGAGATCGAGCGCTACCGGCGCAAGATCGAGGCTGGCGCAGAGTATGCCATCACCCAGCCGGTCTTCGATCCCGAGGCACTGTTCCGGTTCATGGACGCCGTTTCCGCCTTCCCGAAGTCCATCCCGATCGTGGCGGGTGTCTGGCCGCTGGTCAGCTTCAAGAACGCGGAATTCATGAAGAACGAGGTACCCGGCGTCGAGGTTCCGGATGCGGTGCTGGAGCGCATGCGCGCCGCCAGGACCCGCGAGGACGGCATCCGCACCGGTTGCGAGATCGCCCGTGAAATCAGGGACCGGATCAGCTCGGCGGTCGCAGGCTTCCAGGTCAGTGCCCCGTTCGGCAATGTGGAGATCGCCATCAATGTACTCAACTGAAGACAGCATCGAGACCCTGCGTATCACCGCCCCGGCCGAGTTCTCCGAACGGCTGGAATTCGCGCTTGAACGGCTGGCGGAATCCTCGAGCTGCTGGCAGCCGGCCTCCTCGGACCGTGCCGTGATCGAGGCCTACTTCGAATGCGCCGAGGATGCCGACCGCGCCAGCGTGGCTCTGACGGCGCAACTCATGGAGCTGACCGGCGGCAGCAGCCTCTGGTCGATCGAGCGAGAGACGCTCCCCGCAAAGGACTGGAGCAACGCCTGGAAGGCGTTTTTCCATGTCGAACGGGTCTCGCAGCGTATCGTCACCAAACCGACCTGGGAACCCTATACCCCGCAGCCAGGCGACTGCGTGATCGAGATCGATCCCGGCATGAGCTTCGGCACCGGCCAGCACGAGACCACCCGCGGCTGCCTGCGCTTTCTAGACCGGCTGACCACCGGCAGACCGCAGCCCGCCAGCTTCCTTGATTTGGGATGCGGCTCCGGTATTCTCTCCATTGCCGCCGCCAAACTCGGCTGCCGCCCTGTGCGCGCGATCGATATCGATGAGGATTCCGTCGTCATCGCCGGGGAGAACATTGCCGCCAATGGCTGTGCCGCCAACGCCACGGTTGCCGTCGGCGACGTGGCGCGCCTGGCCGAGCCGCAACGCTATGATATCGTCGCAGCCAACATCCTGGCACCAGTGCTGATCGAGCACGCCGCCGCCATTTCCGATACCGTCGCCCCGGGCGGCCACCTGCTGCTGGCGGGCATCCTGACCACTCAGTACATGGACGTCCGCAGCGCCTATCTGCCGCTTGGCCTGCAGGAGTGCGAGATCAACGCCGAAGGCGAATGGACCAGCGCCCGCTGGCAGAAGCCCGTCGATGGACTGATTATAAAGTAGGACAGGCACCCTCGGATACAGTGCTCTGCAAATCACCTTGTAGTCCGCCACCGTCTGCATGAAATAGCGGCGAACCTCATCGTCCTGTAATATACACCGCCGATTCACGCCCCGGTTGATGACGTGATCGCAAAGGGCTCGCTGGAATATCCTGGATGATCAGGACATGCAATCAGGCTAGAACAGATGCGCGTCAATTACATTATAACCACCTAATCAGCAGATAGTTACTTATAACGTCACCGTTTTCGTCTTACATGTAAACCCTGCAATAACAACACAAATCAATATGGCTATTCTCTTCATTCAAGAAATCTTACGCGTTTACCAAATATAGCGGCACTAATTCTTTACGCTTATCATCCATTCCAGCGCACGCTGGATCTGCCTGTCCCATAAACCCCACTCATGTTCGCCAGGCCCCTCGTCGTATACATGCTTTATTCCCAGCTTTAAAAGATGTTTCTGAAAGTTATGATTATCCTGACAGAGGACATCCTCTGTTCCGCAATGAAAATATAACCGGGGCAGCTTAACATTCCTGTCGGCACATTTCTTTGCCAGCTTGAAAAGATCATTGTCGGCACCAACCCCGTTCTTCACGTTTCCGAATGTCCCTTGAAACTCACTGACCCACGCCTCGCGGTTTTCTCCCTGCAAACGCTCCCGCACGAGACGCCCCATATCCAAAGCGCCCGAAAACGAGGCCGCGGCCGCAAAGTTTTCCGGCTTACGAAATGCCATCTTAAACGCCCCGTATCCACCCATGGAAAGGCCAGCCACAAATGTCTTCCTGCGTTCCCGTGATACAGGAAACCATGACCTCACCAATGCAGGCAGTTCTTCGCTGATATACGTCCAATAACGAAGTCCGTAGACAGCATCCGAATACCACCCTCGATAAACAGTCGGCATGACTACCGCTATGTTATGTTTAGCCGCATAGCGCTCAATGGATGTATTGCGTGTCCACGCATTCTGATCATCAGACAGTCCGTGCAAAAGATACAACACAGGAAAGCTGTATTTCTGCTGCTTATCCAGCATTTTGATTTCTTGAGGAAGGATCACATTAACAGATGTACAC
>CAZSRU010000017.1:0-47301 GCA_964609395.1 uncultured Victivallales bacterium | reverse complement strand
CGTAAGTCCGGTGGTGTGAGAGCTGGGGGAGGTGGCTCCCCCGGCTACTCGATTGTGTCGAAATAGAAAATGAAAATACCAGCAAACATCTATGAGATATTTTGCCCTCACTGTGGGAGTCGAATTGAATACCCCCTGTTTCAATCTTCATTCTATGGTTTCGACACGTATCTTGACCCCGAAACAAATACGATTGTTCGAATCGATTTGGAGGGCGTTCATCACGAGAAGTCAACGCCCATTGATTTACTTAGAAAACATGCACAGAACAAATTTCCGACTAGAAAAAATATCCAATGGATTAATCTTCGGGATGAAAAATTTTGTGGAAAATGCAAAGCTCGATTCCTCAGTTCAGAGGGAGTTAATGCACGATTCTGTGTTGAGGAAAAAATTGAAGCGGAAACACTACCAAAAAAATAGACACAATGCGATGCACCGAACCCTCACCCGCGTCACGCTTCGTGCTTGGTCGCTTCGCTCCCGGCACGAATCGCGCCACGGGTGAGGGCCGGTGATCGCGGACGTTGGCCACGAAAATAGATTATTGACAGCTATGCGCCATTGGCGTACTGTATTGACTCGATGATATTCAAAGAGACAACGGTTTTTACCCGACAGATCAGCAAACTGATCTCGGATGACGCTTATCGCGAATTCCAGCAGGAGTTGATCTTCAACCCGATCGCAGGTGATCTGATCAAGGGAAGCGGTGGTCTTCGCAAGATTCGTTGGCGTTCCGCAACAGGCGGGAAGCGTGGCGGAATCAGGGTTATATACTATTGGCAAGTGGCCGACAGTGAGATATTTCTGCTTCTTGCCTACGGCAAGACCGAAAAGGAGGATCTGTCTGCAAAAGAAATCAAGATTTTAAAAGCCCTGGTTGAGGAGAATATGCGATGAAGAAAGAACTATTTGACGAGCTGGTTGAGAGTATTGAGGAAGCAGGGCAGATACGGAAAGGCTTAGTCAAGCCTTCCCGTATTTTTCGGTATCGCCCCGTGGATGTTAAACGCATCCGTAACAGGCTTCATGTCTCCCAATCACAGTTTTCACTCATGATTGGTGTCAGCAAGGCAACCTTGCAGAACTGGGAACAGGGACGCAGAGAGCCTGACGGGCCGGCAAAGGCGCTTTTGCGTATCGTGGATAAGCGACCTGAGGCAGTCCTTGAGGCTTTACAGGCTTGAGATGGGATAGGCCAAAGCAATGCAGGCTAAAAATGCTCGCGCATTTTAGCCTGATTGCCAACATTGGCTAAATCAAAGCAGTGACGAAATGGACCTTGCGCAATGGGGTTCAGGAACACTGTCCCCGGTGTGATCATTCTTGTCTTGTGATATTCTCAGGCGGTCGGCCAGCGCGGTGAAGATCAGTTCCGATTCATCCATGTGATCGCGCAGATTCTGGGTTTAAGTTTCTCCTCAAATGCCACGGCTTACAACGCTGCGGATGGCGTGGAATCCGTTCCTCCATCAACTGCATTCTCTTGGCTCACCACAGGTTCGCCCCCCCAGTTGCGAGGCATGCGAAACGCCCACACTCACATATCCACACACTCACGCACGCGGATGTTCAGCGAGGGGGCGTCGAGGGAGGGGACGGCCCAGTGGCGCGAGGGACGGCAGCCGGGAATCCAGACGACCTCGGCGTCGATGGTGAAGACCGGGATGCGATCGCGCTGTGTGGCGGGAATCTTGGCGTCGGTCAGGATATCCTGCAACTTGCGCTCTCCCGGCATTCCTATCATGGCAATGCGGTCGCCCGGCTGGCGGGCTCGCACGAGGATGCGCGGCGGTGTCGCGGCATCATGCCGGATATGGGCCTGTGCGGGATAGCTTCCGGGAATGGCGGGCGGTTCGCGGGTAAACCCGCTGGCCAGTCGAATCTCGACCTCGACGCCGAATCCCGGCAGAGGCGTGACGCCCGGAATGGCAAGCTCGACGGCCTCGATGGGTGCAGCATCGTCAGCGGCCGATAACACCAGCCGTCGCAGGCGGTCATACTCATGCCGGATTTCAAGGGTTGGCGACACGCGGATGCAACCGCCGCCGTCGGTTTCGCGGGCCAGGGCGTCAATCCGCTCGACCAGGTCGAAACGGACCTGCGGCGGCGGGGCTGCATCACGCAGCCACGAGGCGAGCAGGCGGCGGCGCAGCGCCAGCGGCAATGGCCGGAACGGTTCCAGCCACAGGATGTCGCCGGCGTCGCCCGGATTCACGGATGCACGCTGCGCGGTGGCCAGTTCATCCAGCAGTTGATGCTCCGCATACAGCAGGTCGGCCGCGCGGGCGAGGGCCTCGGTGGCCTGCGGATTCAGCCATTCCTGCAGCAGGGGCAGGATTCGGTGGCGCACGGCGTTGCGACGGTACGCGGTGTCGAGGTTCGAGGCATCCTCGCGCCAGTCCTGGCCGATGGCCTGCAGGTAATCCTCGATGTCGCGACGCGTGATGTGCAGCAGCGGACGCACGAGGCGGCAGCCCTTGATGACGGTATCCGGCGGAATCCCGCCGAGCGCGGACGGGCCGGCCCCGCGGCAGAGATTCAGCAGCAGTGTCTCGGCCTGGTCGTCGCGGGTATGCGCGGTCAGGATGGCGGTGGCACCGAGCGGGTGCGCCATGCGCCGCAGGAAGTCATAGCGCATCTCGCGAGCCTGCATCTCGATCGAGCAGTGGGCGGCGCGGGCGGCAGAGGGCACATCGATGCGTTCAACCTGCATGTCGATGGCAAAGCGGTTGCAGAGAGCCTGCACGAAGGCCGCATCACCGTCGGCCTCGGGCCGGATACCGTGGTGCAGATGCGCGGCGACGAGGGTCAGCGACCGCTGTTGCGCGATGGCGGCCAGCGCGCGCAGCATGGCGACCGAATCCGCCCCGCCGGAGACGGCGGCCAGCAGCACGGTTCCCGGCACCGCCAGTCCCGCCCCGTCCAGGGCCGCCAGTACCCGTTCCTCAAATTCACACCTATTGCTCATACGCCAAAACTACAGGGAAACCACCATTAAATCACGCCATTTCGATATTTGAACCGGTTATTGATTTCTGGCACAGTGGATGGTATAAACGCAGACTGATTTCGCGATTTGAAGGATTGTTAACCAATAGGTAACCGGAGGAAGAGGACATGTCGACACGGAAATTGAAATTCAAGACCGAACTGAACCAGTTGATGGACATCATCGTGCATTCGCTGTATTCACACCGCGAGGTGTTCCTGCGCGAGCTGATCAGCAACGCCAGCGACGCGATCGACAAGCTGCGCTTCAATGCCCTGACCGATACCGCGCTCGCGGGCGACGATACGGAATGGCAGATCCGGCTGGTGCCCGACAAGAAAGCCGGGACGCTGACGATTTCGGACAACGGGATCGGCATGACCGAGGAAACCGTGATCAATGAGCTGGGCACGATCGCCCGCTCGGGCACGAAGGCGTTCCTGGAAACCGCCAGGGAAGCCAAAGGCAAGGCCACGCCTGACCTGATCGGGCAGTTCGGCGTCGGCTTCTATTCCGCGTTCATGGTGGCCGATCTCGTGACTGTGGTCTCCCGTGCCGCCGGCGCGGCGGCGGCGGTCTGCTGGGAATCGACCGGTCAGGGCGAGTTCACCGTGAAGGATGCGGAGCGGGCCACGCGCGGGACGGACATCACCCTGCACCTGCGCGAGGATGCGAAGGATTACCTGGAAGGCTGGGAGCTGCGCACCCTGGTCAAGCGTTTCTCCGACTTCGTCGAGCACCCGATCGTGCTGGTGACCGAGGAGGAGAAGGACGGCAAGACCGAGACCAAGGAGGAGACCGTCAACAGCCGCAAGGCGATCTGGCTACGTTCCAAGGATGAACTCAAGGATGAGGACTACGCGACCTTCTACAAGCACATCTCGCACGACTTCGCCGATCCGCTGCACACGGTCCACTACAGCGCGGAAGGCACGCTCGAGTTCAAGGCGCTGCTCTTCATACCGTCGCAGCGGCCGTTCGACTACTACATGGCCGAGCCCAAGCCGCACCTGCACCTGTATGTCAACCGCGTCTATATCACCGACGCCTGCGAGAACCTGCTGCCGGTCTACCTGCGGTTCATCAAGGGCGTCGTGGACAGCTCCGACCTGCCGCTGAACGTCTCGCGCGAGATGCTGCAGGATAATCCCATGGTGCGCAAGATCCAGGCGAACCTGGTCAAGCGCCTGCTGGGCGCCTTCGAGGAACTCAAGACGAGGGATTACGACAAGTACTGCAAATTCTTCACGGCCTTCGGTGCCACGCTGAAGGAAGGCGTCACGCGCGACCATGCCAACCGCGAGAAGCTGGCCGAGCTGATGCTCTTCCAGTCGACCCGCACGGATGACGGCAAGGTCCTGTCGCTGGACGACTACATCTCGCAGATGGGCGAGAGCCAGAAGGAGATCTTCTACCTGTGCGGCGACAGTGTCGATATGCTGCGGCACTCCCCGTATCTCGAGGTGTTCAAGTCGCGCGGGCAGGATGTGCTGCTGATGGATGAACCGGTCGATCCGTTCTTCGCCGAGGCGCTGGGCGAGTACAAGGGCAAGACGCTCAAGGCCGTTGACCAGGGCAAGCTGGATGAATCCGAAGGCGAGGCGATAGCGGAGGAGACGCGCAAGACTTTTGAGGCGCTGCTGAAGACGCTTTCCACCGGGATGGACGAGGTCAAGGAAGTCCGCCTTTCGGGACGGTTGCGCGAGAGCGCGGCCTGCCTGGTGGCGGACGAGGGCCAGATGAATGCCCAGATGGAGCGGATGATGAAGCAGTTCGGGGGCGGGGTGCCCGCCAGTCCGCGCATCCTGGAGCTCAACCCGGCCCACGAGGCGGTCAAGGCGCTGCTGGCCCTGCACGGCAAGGATGCCGCGTCGGTTGACGTACTGGAACTGGGCCGTCTGTTCCTGGACCAGGCCACGATTGCCGAAGGCTCGAAGATCAAGGATCCCTCGGCGTTTGCCCGCCGCGTCAACCTGCTGATCACCCGTATGGGAAGCTGATGAGTTCTTCGGATGCAACGTGGGCACCCATCCCCATGGGTGGGGATACGCACGCCACCCGGCGGATCGGACCGTTACAGGTCTGGGTCAGCCGTTGGCAGGATGAATGCCGGATCGCCTTCCAGCGGGATGAGGTGGACGCGTTCGAGGGGAAACCGTCACCTGCCTGCAAGCCGGATGATATCGACTGGAACCGCTGGGTCGGCCATGTCGATGAATCCACGGTCTGCACGTTGACACCCGTACTTCCGCCGCGTCCGGTGATTGTGAAACCGGCGATGCCGCTGCAGGTTCTGCCGGGCGAGCGGCTGGATCTGTTTGTGAGTGTCCCGGTATGGGTGCGCATCTCATTGAAGGCCGAATCCTCGCGGAAGACCGTCGATCTGCTGGAGGAACCCACGGTGGTGCTGTCTAACTCGTGGTTCGGGTCGCCCGTGGACGGCGAACTCTGCTACGCGCTCAAGACGAGTGCACGCCGGCGGCTGGAAGACTTGCGTCAGGACTTGTACCGGGCGGTCTGTCCGCTGACGATCCGCAACGAGACAGGGGAAGCGTTCGGCTTTGACCGGCTTTGCATACGCGTTCAGTATCTCGGCCTGTACGCGGGCGATTCACATCTGTGGACGAATCACGGCACGTTGCTTTACCGCGGTGATGCAAGGGTGGACGGGGTGAAGTTTGATCCGGGCTCCCCGGCGTTGGATCAGGCTTCGCGGCTGCTTTCCGGTCCGCGGGAAACGCCCCGGCGTGGGGGTGTCCAGCGGGCATTCGACAGCATCAGGACCCTGTGCGCGTTCGGGGAGATATCATGACCGTATACATGAGCTGGTTGGCGGAAAACAGCGGTATGTTCATCCGGGCCTTGGTTATCCTGGCTGTCGGCTGGCCGTTGATCCGGCTGGCCGAATCGCTAGCCCGTCGCTCTGCACAGAAACGGTTTACGCCGCAGTCCCTCATGCTCCTGACAAAAGGGGTGCGCTATGGGCTGGGAATCATTCTGACCGTCACGCTGCTGAACGAGCTGGGTTTCAACCTGACCGCGATTATCGGGGCTGCGGGCATTGCCGGTGTGGCGATTGGCTTTGCCGCGCAGACAAGCCTTTCGAATCTGATCAGCGGCATCTTCCTGATTGCGGAGAAACCGTTCGAGATCGGCGATGCCGTGCAGGTCGGCGATACAGTCGGACTGGTGCATTCGATCGACCTGATGTCAATCAAGCTGCGCACGTTCGATAACCGCTATATCCGCCTTCCGAATGCGTCCCTGATCAATAACCAATTGACGAATATCACGCGTTTCCCGATCCGCCGTCTTGACCTGGACATCGGGGTCGCCTACAAGGAAGACCTGAAGCATGTGCTGGCCGTGCTCAAAGATGTTGCCGACCGGAATCCGTTCTGTCTGGATGAGCCGGAACCGGTGATCGTGTTCAAGGGTTTTGGCAAATCGTCGCTTGATTTCATGCTGGGTGTCTGGTTCGAGAAAAACGATATGCTGAAACTGAAGAACTCGATCCTGCTGGAAATCAAGCGCCGCTTCGACGAGGAGGGGATCGAGATTCCGTTCCCGCATGTGTCCCTGTACGCGGGTTCGGCAAGCGATCCGTTTCCCGTCCGGATCGTCGGGGGCGAAAACCAGGCAACAGCGGTTGACAATGAGCCGCGCTGTTCGTAGCCCCGGCGGGATTCTCAGCACCAGATGACGGAGACCGACTTGCCGGCGGCTGTGTTTCGCGTTTCGCGTCCGAGTCGTTCCTCCCAGGGCTTGGCACGGTATTCGGGGCGGCGGTCGAAGATCACCAGGTGCAGGCTGTCGGCACCGATCTTGTCGTCGTAACGGGCGGTCTGTTCGAGGCCCAGCTCCAGGGTTGTATCGCGCCAAGCTAAATCCATGAAAGGGGGATGTTATCGGAAGGTAAACGATGATTGAAACCATTCGGAAGGAACCCACCCTGCCAGCGAGCGGGGACGGTAAAGGCTAACCACCAGCCGTAAGCGAGTCTTGCGTAGTCGGAGGTAACGACGGCACGAAGCGTAGACAGCGAGCACCGGGCCGCGTGATTGAGCCCCGAAATTGACGCATTGCCGAAGTCCGCGATGTTCGAGAATTGTGGGCAGCACCGGAAATGCCACATTGGTGAGGCACACCGGTTCGACCGGGGTCGTAGAGCGGGGCGCAGGTGCGAGCCGGGCGGAAGGAGTTCCGTCAGGCGCAAGGGTTTCATGGGAACTTGGGAGATCCGACAGTCTTCCGGCAACGAAAGCCGGACGCGCAGGGCATACCGGCAGACCAAATGCCCGGCACGGTGGCGGCGGTAGTCCCGCCAGCGTGAGCGAACACAAGACGACCAACCGGATAACCGAGCGTGAAGTGACAAACGAAGCGCGAGGGACGGGCTGTCGGAAGTCGTAGTGCGCCAGTAGTACCGTTTGAAGGGCGGCGAACCGTACCGAAGGGAGCCGGTCAGCAGGAAAGAGGCGCATCGGGGAATGGGACCGCAACTGTGAAACGCTATTGAGACAACAGTGCTCAATTGTGGCGTACACGAAACAGTCGCGGATAGCGTTACGGTATTGCGAATCCACTCCTTGAGGAACCGGATGCGGTAGTTCCGCACGTCCGGGTCTGTGTGGGCGCAAGTCGCTGTTCAACAGTGGCTTGCGCTACCCGGCCATTCTTAATATGCGTTGACAACGGTTATTGGTTGTGGTTGTCTTTGATCATGCCAAGGCCTTTACGCATAGATGTCGAGGGTGGCTGGTATCACGTGACCCCAATACGGTTAAGGATATGAAGAATGGCGAGACGTGATAACCCCAATACGATGCGATTTTCCACCATCAGACGGTGCAAAAACCCTCACGCGTACAGAATCCGCCATTTTTACTTGCAGGTCCCCTCGTGGTGCCCGGCTTCAAGCGGGCACCACGAGGGGTTCTGCAAGTCCCTCAGTCGTAAATCGGGAGCAGAATGGGGTTCCCAGATTGTGAACGCGCGGCGGTCACAATTCAATACCCAGTGCTGTGCTCAAACCATCATGGAGCGCTACCAGGTCAGCACCCACAAGGAAAGCGGCATCGTCAACGACCCCAACCACTGGTGCGACGAACACAACACCCCCCACTACATCATCGACCTCATCAAGCGCCTAGTAACCCTCTCCCTGGAACCCATCCGCATAAACAACTCCCTCCCCGACCTGAAACTGTAGCCCAGCCACAAACCGCTTGTATAAAATTCCCCTTTGCGCTATTTTTCCCAACATAGACGCCACCACAAACGATCCTTGACGCATATCACCTCACCATTTTGGATTGTAAACCGTCAACTGACATGCGCAACCCCGTGATAAACAGAAGCCCCATTGACGGTGTTGAGAATATTGAGGATGCTATTTTTGACGGCTAATATGATGGCCTTGGATGATCAACAGCGTTAGCTTGACAATGCGTATCCCGTAGGCTACGGTTATGTCGATGAAAGAAGTCCAAAAAACAACCACCTTTGCCAACTGGCTTGACGATCTGCGCGACATACGCGCACGTGCCCGTATTCTGGCGCGAGTCGAACGCCTTGCCGTCGGCCATGCCGGAGACGTCAAGCCGGTGGGCGAAGGAGTCTCCGAAATGCGAATTGATTATGGCCCCGGCTACCGCGTTTACTTCAGGAAGCGCGGACGCTCGTTGGTCATTTTGATGGCGGGGGGAGACAAGAGTAGTCAAAAACGTGACATCAGCACGGCGTTGCGCCTTGCGCGCAACTTGTAGGAGAAAAAGGAATGAGCAAGACAACGACAACACGATATGACGTGGCAGAACACCTTCGGAACCCCGAAGAGATGGCCGCCTATCTGGAGGCATGCCTAGAGGAGTCGAAAGGAGATGCATCATTTGTTGCCAAAGCACTTGGCGACATCGCCCGTGCCAAAGGCATGACACAGGTTGCGCGGGATGCGGGTCTATCACGTGAGAGTCTGTACAAAGCGCTTTCTGGTAATCGGGCGCCTGGATTCGACACCATCCTCAAAGTGGTTCAGGCACTGGGTATCGAGTTGCACGCGGCTGCAGTTCACGCTTGAGCTGGGATAGGCCAACAAAAGCCTGCACCCTAGGACCGCTCGTCGCGGTCCAGGGTGAGGCACACGTGTGCGCAGAAAGGAACAGGCAAATGGAGTCAGTATTCTTAACCCTCGCAGACAAGAACGCATCTTCATCCACTCGTGCGGTCCTGCAATACATGACCGAGTTGCCAAGACGAGACGTGAAAAGACTGATGACGGGACAGTTTCTGGGTTGGTATCCGCAAGTCTCAATGAAACCGGCCGAAGAGATTTATCAGCAATCCGGCGAGTGGGTTGCCATTATTGGGGTCGACTACTACGAAACCAAACTGATGGATTCGAAGCTGACCGAACCCGAATTCTGGAAACCACCGAGGTGGAAGGATATCAATGCGTTGATCAAGGAGCACTGGTCGAAAGGTGGCTTGTCATCAATTTCGGTACACATGACAAATCCCTACACGGGCGACAAAGCCTGGGACACGAGCCAGAGGGCAGCGGATGACCTGCTCAATCCAGAACAAAAAGCCGGCAAGGCCTACCTGGATCAACTCAACGGCATTGCGGACGGAATCCAGGATTTGCAGAAAGAGGGTATCGTGGTCCTGTATCGGCCATTCCACGAATGGGATGGCGATTGGTTCTGGTGGGGAGGGCTACAGCCGGACCTTGCTCGGAAGCTTTGGGCGCACATGTTCGGCTATTTCTCCGAGACCCGCGACCTGCACAACATCATCTGGGTCTACAACGAGTTGATGGGACGTTACCCGGGACCTGAGTATGTCGACATCAACTCCCGCGACTATTACAGCGAATACCCCAAGACACTGGCGAGGGACTATCGAGAGATGAGCCCGACTGGCAAACCCTTTGCCATCGGTGAATTCGGTCCTCCGGGGAACACGTCGGACCCCGATACAGCACGAAACTACGACTATTCTACATTTGCCCAAGAGACCATCGCGGCGGCGCCGGGTACTCTATATTTCCTTGCCTGGAGAGATGCATGGGGGCTCCATCGCAATCCCGGGACGAAAGCACTTATGAAGGATCCCCTTGTGGTAAACCGCGACGATCTTGCCAGGGAGATGTTCCCGAAGCTTGAAAAGGCCAAGCCGTAGCGAGAAGCAAAGAAGAATCGCACACACGTACATCAACGTTCCGGTCCAAGAGAAAGTGAAAAGATGTGCGCCATTGTAGATTGCCTGTGATCATGTCCAACGGCGACGGCACTCAAGAGTCCGCCAGAAACCAACTCATTGAGAACTGCTATATTCATGATTCTGCCAATCGTGAGCTCGATCTGGTTGACGGCGAAGGCGACACCACGGTGTCCGGCAGTGATGCGGTGCTAGCCGGGAACATCATCGTCAAGGGCAGGGACTGTTCGGGTAATCGCGCGGTGATTCATTTTGGACAAGATGGAGGCCATGAGCACGACGGCACGTTGTACCTGATTCACAACACCATCGTGACGCCATTCATTTCACCCGTGATACACCTGTCGGCGCCCCGATGATCCTGCGTACAACTGTTCGATAACATCGTCTGGGACGGCGGAACGGCCAGGTCCTTGTTATGGCGGTCAAGGGTGCGGCCAAAGATTCGGCAAGAGGCGACTGCAACTGGCTGTCTTCCGGTTTCAAGGGGGCGGTGCTGGAGGCCCCGTCGCTGCAGCAGACTGTGGTCGGTGCCCCAGGGGCTGTCCTTGCGTTTGCCGATGTCGGCAAGGGCGACTATCACTTGGCCAAGCCTGATCCTCCTTCTGCTGGCGACGTCCAGAAGGCCGCGCCAGAGAAGTAACGTGGGCCGAAAATAATATTCTTGCGTTGTGCGCACAAAACATGCACAGTAATGCCATGAAATATGAGTGGAACCCAGAGAAAAATGAGATCCTTAAGCGAGAACGTAATATTTCCTTTGAGCAAATCGTTTTTCATCTGTCTCAAGGTGATATATGGAAGACTTCCGATCATCCCAATCAGAAGCAGTACCCGGGACAGAAGCTGTATTTTGTGAATGTAGAGGGGTACATCCACATCGTCCCCCACGTGGTGGAAGATGATTACGTGTTTTTGAAGACGATAATCCCAAGTCGAAAAGCAACACGCGATTTCGAGAAAGAAGGGGAGAAGAATGAAACTAGATAAAGAAGAACAGGATATTCTTAGTGCATACGACGAGGGAAGACTGAAGCTATCATCACCCTCAAAAAAAGAACGGGAGGCGATTCAGTCTATGGCAGAGCAAACCTTCCGGAAGGACCGAAGAGTCACAATACGGCTCTACGATCACGACCTTAAGGGAGTCCAAAAGAAGGCCATGGAAAAGGGCATGCCCTATCAGACGCTGATATCAGCAATGATTCATCAGTATGTTGAGGGAGATCTTGTGGAAAGACGTGTCGGCTAACAATTGCCTGCTCCCCCATTTGAACCGGATGGCCAGGTATGGAACCCAATTCTCGGATACAACCGCTTCCCTGAAGAAGAGGGACTGAATCCCAAGAAACAGACACCTCCGCACCAGCCACCCGAGGAGACTCGCTAAATCTCGCGCCTCAGTGGAGGCGTTCTCTTTGTTCACTTTTGCATCTGATGGATTGCCATTCTGGCTTAAATGGGGTACGTTTCCCGGATTATGACTATTCTTGAATTCATTGCCAAATGGCGGCGGGTTGACCTGAAGGAACGTTCTGCATCGCAGGAACACTTCCTGGACCTGTGCGCCGTCTTCGAGCATCCCACGCCGGCGACCGTCGATCCGACCGGAGAAAAATTCTGTTTTGAGAAGGGTGCGGCGAAGCATGGCGGGGGCGAAGGGTTCGCTGATGTCTGGAAAAAGGGCTTCTTCGGGTGGGAGTACAAGGGCAAGCACAAGGATCTGAACACGGCTTTCGATCAGCTCTTGCGATACCGGGACGCGCTGGAGAATCCGCCGCTGCTGGTGTTCTGCGATATGGACCGGGTAGTCGTGCGGACCAACTTCACCGGCACGGTGTCCGCCGTCCATGAGATCGCGCTTGAGTCGCTCGGGGAGTCCCGGAATATCGAGATCATGCGGGCGGTGTTCCATAATCCGGAAGCGTTGCGCCCGGGCCGGACCAGTACCGCCGTTACCCAGGACGCGGCCAGGCAGATCGCGGAGATTGCCGACATTCTGCGCAAGCGGGGAAATGATCCGGCGGCGGTGGCGCATTTCCTCGACCGGATGGTTTTCTGTCTGTTCGCGGAAGATGCCGGACTGCTGCCCGATAAGGTGTTCAGCCGTATTCTGGAAAAGTCGGGCGGTGACGCGGTGCGCTTCGGACGTTTCCTTGAACAACTTTTCGAGACGATGTCGACAGGCGGCGACTTCGGGCTTGAGACGATCCGGCATTTCAACGGGAGCCTGTTCGATGATCACAGCGTCCTGGACCTGCCAGTGGATGCGGTCAAGCGGTTCGCGACCGCTGCCGCCCTGGACTGGAGCGCGGTTGATCCATCCATTTTCGGCACCCTGTTCGAGCGCGGACTGGACCCCGCCAAACGCTCGCAGCTCGGGGCGCACTTCACCAGCCGGGACGATATCGAGCTGGTCGTGGATGCCGTGATGATGTCGGTCCTGCGCCGCGAGTGGACCGAGACAAAGACGATCACCGAAAACCTGCTGACGACGGGGAAGAAGAAACCCGGGAGCGCGGGCGTCCCGCCCGCAGTCCCAGGGAATGCCATGATTCCGGCTGCGAGGCGCAAGGCGCAGGGCGAGGCGGCGAGCATTTTGCACCGGTTCCTTGACCGGCTGCATCATGTCAAGGTGCTGGACCCCGCCTGTGGTTCCGGGAATTTCCTCTATATGGCCTTGCTGCGACTGAAGGATCTGGAAAAAGAGGTGATCCTTTACGGCAGCGACAATGGCCTCGGTGCCTTCCTTCCACTGGTAGGCCCCTGGCAGCTTTACGGGATCGAACTGAATCCCTACGCCCATGACCTCGCGCAGATGACAGTCTGGATTGGCTGGCTGCAATGGATTCGGGCCAACGGCTTCGGGTTCCCGGCGGATCCGGTCCTGCGCTCGCTCGCCGAGAATATCCAGCTGATGGACGCGATTATGCCTGGGAGCGCGGGCGTCCCGCACGCCCTTGGTAACGAAGACGCGGGCGAGACGCCCGCGCCCTCAGGGGAACCCCTATGGCCGTCCGTGGACTTCATCGTCGGCAACCCGCCGTTTCTCGGGGGCAATCGCATCCGCCAGGAGCTTGGCGACGACTACGTTGACCGCCTCTTTGCACTGTATGACGGACGTGTACCCGCCTTCGCGGACCTTTGCTGCTACTGGTTCGAGAAGGCCCGTGCGCATATCGCCGACGGCAAATGCAAACGCGCCGGATTGCTCGCCACACAGGGCATACGCGGCGGCGCGAACCGTGAGGTTCTCAAACGCATCAAGGACAGCGGAGGTATCTTCTGGGCCGAAAGCGACCGTCCTTGGGTCCTGGACGGTGCCAGCGTTCACGTCAGCATGATCGGATTCGACAACGGAAGCGAAATCACCCACGTCCTTGATGGCCGCGAGGTGCCAACGATTAACGCCAATCTTACCGCTGTGACCGCCGATGCTACAACTGCACGCCAGTTGATTTCGAATGCTAATTTATGCTTTATGGGACCATCGGCAAAGGCACCATTCGACATCGATGCTAATATTGCCGACATGATGCTGGCCGACAAGGGCAATCCCAACGGAAGACCGAATTCCGATGTTGTACGCCCCGTTGTCAGTGCTGTGGATATTTGCCAAGAACCACGCGGCAAATGGACAATCGATTTCGCGCTTATGCCAATCGAGGAAGCCGCCCAGTACGAGAAGCCGTTTGAATACGTGAAGGAACACGTTTACCCCATCCGTTCGCAGAATAGACGCGCTTCATATGCCGAGAAATGGTGGCAATACGCTGAAGCTCGCCTCGGCATGCGTACGGCACTACAAGGGCTTTCCCGTTACATTGCCACCCCGGGCGTGTCGAAACATCGTCGCTTCGTGTGGGTAGCCCCTAACGTCCTCTGCAATCAAGGAACGCTGGTTTTCGCACGTTCTGACGATGCTTTCTTCGGCATCCTCCATTCCCGGATTCACGAGGTCTGGGCGCTGAAACTGGGAACCCGGCTTGAGACCCGCCCCCGCTACACGCCGACAACCAGCTTCGAGACGTTTCCATTGCCTGGGGGCACGGGCGTTCTGCCCGCTTCCAGTGCCAGTGCCGCTGTCCACGTCGGGGCGGGCGGGACGCCCGCGGTCCCAGGGTTTGACGCCATTGCCGAGGCTGCCCGTGATCTGGTCGCCAAGCGCGACCGCTGGCTGGCCCCGGAAGGCATGAGCGCCGCCGAGCGCAAGTCCCGCACCCTGACCAAACTCTACAACGCCCGCCCCACCTGGCTTGCCGACTGCCACGCCAGCCTTGACGACGCCGTCTCCGCCGCCTACGGCTGGCCTGCCGACCTCCCGGACGATGCCATCCTTGAACGGCTGCTCGCGCTTAATCTGAATTCATCAGTCCAATGTGGCGGGAGCATCCTGCTCCCGATGGGCGAGCTGGGAAGCTCCCCCCACTCTCGACCCCGTCCGCAGCGTTGTAAGCCGGTGCAGCGAAAGGCTACGAAGAGAGTGAGGTTGAGATGAGTAAAAGCGGAACAAAAATCATGCAGGGGCGGCGGATCTGGATCACCGGGGCCTCTTCCGGTATTGGTAGCGCGCTGGCGGTCGAGCTGGCGCGTGCCGGTGCGCGGCTGGTGATCTCCGGGCGCGACCGGGGGCGGTTGCAGGCCGTGGCGGACGCGTGCAAGCCCGCCGATGTGATGGTGGCGACGCTGGATGTCGCCAGTCGCGAGGCGAATCTGGCGGTGGGTGAGCAGATCCGTGCGAAATACGGGGCGCTCGACACGGTGGTATTCAACGCGGGTATCTGCGAGTATGTGGATCTGCCCGTGTTTGATTCGGAGATGATCCGGCGGGTCATGGACACCAACTTCATGGGCTTTGTCTATGGCGTCGAGGCGGCCTTGCCGCTGCTGCGCGAAGGCAATGCCCCGCATCTGGTGGGGATGAGCAGCACCGTGGCCTACACGGGACTGCCGCGGGCCGAGGCCTACGGGGCATCGAAGGCGGCCATCCGTTATTTCCTGCAGGCATTGCGGATTGACCTGCTGCCGCAGCGGATCGATGTCTCGATCATCTGTCCGGGGTTTGTCAAGACCCCGCTGACGGATCTCAACGATTTCCCGATGCCGATGCGGATCACGGTCGAGGAGGCGGCACGCGCCATTCGCAAGGGTATGGAGCGGCGGACGCACGAGATCCGGTTCCCGGCGCTATTCGCGCTGATGTTGCGCGCGGTGGCAGCGTTGCCCAGTCGGCTGCGCACCCGCCTGCTGCGCCCGCTGAGCCGGAGTGAAAAGTCGAAATAGGGAAAGTCGAAAGTCCGACGCGCGGCGGGTTGGGCAAAAACAGGTTGGTAACTGGAGAAGAATCGAATCGAACATCCAACAACCAACGCCCAACAACCAACGCCCAAGTTGGGGAGTCTTTACTTGGATGTTGGGCGTTGGATGTTGGTTGTTGGGAGTTGAAATTAGGAGATTGGAATATGCTCAAGCTATTGGTGACCTGGGGTGGCAGCCTGATGGTGTTCCTTCTGTTGGATATGGTCTGGCTGGGGGTGGTGGCGCGCGATTTCTACCATTCCCGCCTGGCGGGGGTGATCGACATGGCTGTCAACTGGCCGGTGGCTGCCGTTTTCTACGCGTTGCATGTGACCGGTGTCATGGTTTTCGTGACCGTGCCGGCGGTGCACGGTGGGGCGGGTGTTGGCGGGTTGTTGCTGCGCGGGGCACTGTACGGGTTGTTCACCTATGCGACCTATGATCTCACCAATCTGGCCACCGTGCGCGGATGGCCTGCCGGGTTGGCGGTGGTCGATATCGCCTGGGGGGTGCTGCTGAATGCTGCCGTGGCGCTGGCGGGGTTCTGGATCCTACGCCGGCTGGGGTGAGGGCGGGGCGGCCGTTTTTGCACTTCTCATTCAATAGATTAGGGCGAAAGATTATGGCGAAAGATAAAGGTTGCTTATGCTCCGACCCTAATCTTTCTACCTAATCTTTCGCCTTAATCTTCTCCCAATCGTTACCCACTCGTTACGTCGCAGGGGCCACAAGCGGCTGCGTTCGCCAGCAGCCTCGCCCGCCAACCGGTGGTCAGCCGCTGCGGGGGCGGTGACGTGGTGTCGCCCGTCTCGAAACGCACCAGCGCGGTGATGTCCGCCTTGGTTCCAACCAGTGCCGGGTCGATACCGGATTGTGTGGCAAGCGCGGCGACCGACCGCTGCCGGTCCTGGATCTTCTTCTTGATTTCGGCCCCGAGACGTTCGTTGGCCTCGTCCGCATCCGGGAGTGTTCCCGGAGGAAGCTGATTCGCGACGGCGATAGCGTCGAGTATGGCCTGCCGGTGCCGCTGCAGCGTATTGCGGGCAAGGCCACGGACGCCATCGAGCGCGGCATTGTCGGCCGGCGCGTGCTGCGCGATCGCCATCAGGTCGCCGTTCTGCATGATGTGCCCGCGTGGCCGGTCGCGGTGGCGCGCCTGCTCCTCGCGCCACGCCACCAGCGTATACAGCAAGGCCTGCTGCCGGGGACGCAGGCGGCCGGCCTTGAATCGGGTATAGACGGCCTCGGGTAGCGCATCGGCATAAATCGCGGGATCGTCGTAAGTCTGCATCTCCTCTGCAAGCGCATCGCCGTTGCCGAGTCCGGTAGCGCGGGCACGCAGGGTATCGCACAGCGCGGGCAGGTGACGGATGTCGTCGAGGGCGTAGTCAACCTGCTCGTTGCTGAGCGGGCGCTGCAGCCAGTTGCTGCGGGTTTCCGCCTTGGCCAGGTTGACGGCTAGCTGATCGGTCAGCAGGTTGGCCAGCGAGAGCGTGGAGGATAATCCCGCGAGGCCGGCGGCCCGGCGGGTGTCGAACACACGACGCGGGAGACTGCCGGTGTGACGGGCGAGGATCTGCAGGTCCTGCACGGCATCGTGCAGGATCAGCTCGGTGCCCGGATCCGCCAGCACCTCGCCGAGACCCGGCAGGGTGGGCAGGGCGACGGCGTCGACCAGGTGCATGTCGTCCTCGGCAAGCCCGATCTGCACGACGCCCAGTTGAGGGTAGAATGTGCGCTCCCAGAAGAACTCGGTATCGATGGCGACGCGCCCGTGTTCCCGTGCCCGGCGGCAAAGCACCTGCAGTTCGTTTTCGGTTGTGATCATGTGGAATCCTTGTCGGGGGCAGGCGTTAGGAGTTAGGGGCGGGGATGGCCAAACAGGCGGGCCATCAAGTCGCCGTTGGCGAGATGGCCAAGAGCCCCGTCCAGGCAGCTTGCCTCGTCAAAGGTCGCCACCGGGTCTGCCGTCCAGCCTGGCCCGGCAATCGATACCGGGACCGGTGTACGCGTGTGCTTGCCAAGCCGGATCGGTACCGGATGGTCCGGCAGGACGACGGTCGTGACGGGTTTGCCCTTGAGACCGTCCAGCACCCGGCAGACCACGCGCCGATCGAATTCCTCGATGGTCCTGATCTTCAGGTCGAGATCCTGAGCGTGGGAAACCTCGTCGATCGCCTCGACGTGCAGATAGACGAAATCGTGCGTTTCCAGCGCGGCGAGCGCGGCGTCGGCCTTGCCCTCGTAATTGGTGTCGATGTAGCCGGTGGCACCGGGAACGGTAATCACGTCCATGCCGAGGCACCGCCCGAGACCATTGATCACGTCCACCGCCGAGATGACCGCTGAGGTGATGCCATACTTGTCGTTCAGTTTACGGATGGTCGTGGCGTTACCACCGCTCCAAGGCCAGATCCCGTTGGCGGGGGAACGCTTTTCCGCGCGGGCCCGGCGGTTGACCGGGTGATCCTCCAGGATGGCGGCGGCCTCGCGCATGAGACGGATCAATGTTTCCGCCGTATACCCTCCGTGTGCGCCGTTGACCGTGGGAAGGTGCTCGTCGACACGGCTGCCCCGGTTGTCATCCGGTTTTTCGACCGTGATCTCGGTCGAGAAGTCCGGGCCGGAGAGCACCAGCAGGTTGCGATAGCTTACCCCCGGATAGAAGCGGATGTGCCCGGTCGCCAGTTTGTCGTTGAGGGCGCTGATCAGGGTCTCTGCATCCTCTTGCGGGATATGGCCGCCCGAGAAATCCGTCAGGATTCCCGCTTCGACGGTCGTCAGGTTCACGCGGAAGGCGATATCCCCGGACTTTAGCGGGATGCCCTGGCTGACCGCCTCAAGGGCGCCGCGGCCGCAGTACTCGGTTGCCAGGTCGCAGCCAAGCACGGACATGTTGGCGACATCGCTGCTGGTGGGGAAGGCTTCCGGCAGGGTGAAAAGCGTGCCGCTCTGACCCGCGCGGGCGATGGCGTCCATGCCCGGCGTGTACGCGACCTGCAAGGGCGTTCGCCCCCCGAGGCGCTCTACCGGCTCGTCGGCCATGCCGTCGCCAAGAAAGATTATGGTTTTGTTAGGTTTCATTTGGTCCGGAGAGTATTGTTCACAGAGCGTGTAAAGTCAATTCCGAATTGCCGGATTCCGGACGAACGGGCGCAGTCATGGTCCAGCCGGAGTCAGCGTCAGACCGTCAGACCGGATATCGATGCCCGGAACGGGAATTGCTGGTAATTTTGCGCGGGTCTGTAATAATGCGCTGTTCACGGGGATCAGGGCGATGAGTTCAAAGAGGTGGCTATGGCTGGTGAAAAGACGTTGGTGGGGAGTATTCATCCGGATGTGCTGTCGTTCACGGCGGGGCAGGACGTTCTGCTGGACCGTGTGCTGGTGGAGGCCGACTGCATCGGCTCGGCGGCGCATGTGACGATGCTGGCGGCGTTGACGCCGCCGCTATTCACGGCGGATGAGCGCACGCGGGTGATTGCCGCGCTGGTGGATGTGATGCGTCGTGACCGGCGCGGAGAGTTTACGATCACCGAAGCGGATCAGGATGTGCACCTGGCCGTTGAGCGGGCTTTGACGGTCTCCGTCGGCGAGCTGGGCAAGCGGGTGCATACCGCCCGCAGCCGCAACGACCAGGTGGCACTGGATTTGCGGTTGTACGCGAAGACCGAGCTGCTGGCGATGATCGGGCAGGCGGCGGCGCTGGCCGGTGTCCTGCTAGACCTGGCGCGGCGGCATGAACGGGTGCCCATGGTCGGTCGCACGCACCTTCAGCCCGCCATGCCCAGCTCGGTCGGCGTCTGGGCCTCCGCCTATGCCGAAAGCCTGCTGGACGATATCGAGCTTCTGCAGGGGGCCTATGCGCAGAACGACCGCAGCCCGCTCGGCTCGGCCGCCGGCTACGGCGTGCCGCTGCCGATCGACCGGGCCCTGACCGCGCGGCTGCTGGATTTCGAGCGTCCGATCCACAATGTGATGTATGCCTCCAACGCCCGCGGCAAGTGCGAGAGCATCATCCTCAATGCCGCCTCGCAGGTGATGCTCTCGTCAGCGCGCCTGGCGGAGGACATGACGCTGTTCATGATGCCGGAATTCGGTTATTTCCGGTTGCCGTCGCAATACTGCACGGGCAGCAGTATCATGCCCCAGAAGCAGAATCCGGATGTCTTTGAACTGGTGCGGGCGCGCAGCGCGACAGTCCTTTCGTGCGCCTCGCGTATCACGGGGGTCCTCAAGGGGCTGGCGGGTGGCTATCAGCGTGACCTGCAGGAGACCAAGGCCCCGTTCATGGAGGGGATGCGGGTGACCCGCGAGACGCTACGGGCGCTGACGCTGGTGATGGCCCATGTCGAGGTCGATGCAACGGCACTGGCGCGCGGGTTCTCCCCTGGCGTGTTCGCGACCGACCGGGCGCTGGCGCTGGTGGCGGGGGGCATGCCTTTCCGTGATGCGTACGATGCGGTCAAGGCCGGCCTGGCCGACCTGGAGCAGCAGGACCCCGCGCAGGCGGTTGCGCTCAAGACGCACGAGGGGGCCCCGGCGGGGCTCGATCTGCCTTCGCTTGACAGGCGCACGGTGCATGCGGCGGCTTTCGCGGATGAGCGGGGGCAGCGCTGGCAGGCGTCCGTCGCGGCCCTGCTGGGGGTTCCATACCCGAAGCTTGATGTTTAGGCGGGTTCGGTGGTAGAGTTGCTGGGTGTCGGGTGTTGATTCGGAAATACGCGGGTCGGTTAAGGGGTATACGATTATGGGCAAGCCGCCCACCCGAGGTTCAGGGCGAGAAGTGTAAAAAAAGACCAAATTAATGCAGTCAAGGGAGGGAGTTGATAATGCGAGAAAGAGCAGCAGGGACATTACTCAGGCGCGTCTTGTGTGTGAGCGTGGCGATGCCGCTGGCAGCCGTGGCGCAGGAGACGGCCGCCGTGACAGGTAAGGCGAGCGGGATCCCGTTCGAGACGGCGGTGGATTTTGCGGTTAATGGGGTCTACGGGCTGCTCGGGCTGCTGTCGATCCTGACGCTGGCGCTGATTATCTATTTCCTGGTGGTGCTGCGCAAAGGCCAGGTGGTCCCTGATCTGCTGCGCCGCGAACTCATGGAAAAACTGCAGTCCGGCAACATGGAGGATGCCCGGCGCCTGTGCAGTTTCCGCGGCGGGGCTCTGAGCGCGGTGATGCTCTCGGCCCTGGAGCACCTCAAGAGCATTCCCGATGCGGATGCGATGCTGCTGCGCGACGTGGTCGAGGCGGAAGGCGCCCGCCAGGCGGAGTCGATCGAGGGGCAGCCGCAGTTGCTGATGGATATCGCCGTGGTCGCTCCCATGATCGGGCTGCTGGGAACGGTATTGGGAATGATGATCGCGTTTAACGCGGTGGCGGACCAGGTTGCCATCGTGCGCCCGACCGCGCTGGTGGCGGGGGTCAACGATGCGATGCTCACGACTGCGTTCGGGTTGATGGTGGGAATCCCGGCCATGATGTTCTATGCCTATTTCCGCCGCCGGGCCTCCCGGCTGATCTCGATTCTTGAGGTTGCCTCCGGCGAACTGATGATGACGCTGCTGAGCAGGAGGCAGAAGGCATGAATTTCCGCAGTCGATCCAAATCCGTCAGCATGGGTTTCCAACTGGCGCCGATGATTGACATCATGTTCCTGCTGCTGTGCTTCTTCATCGCCGCCCAGCTTTACGCCCAGTGGGAAACGGAAATCGATATCACGCTGCCGACGGCCTCCACCGGCGACCTGCCGGACCGGCTGCCTTCGGAGATCATCATCAACATCCGCAGCAACGGGGTTACCGTTGTCAACCAGCGCCAGCTTGGCGAACAGGAACTCTCCGGGCTGCTCAAACGGATCGTGGAACTTTATCCGGGGCAGCCGGTACTGATCCGCGCGGATCTCAAGACGCCCTACGAGCACGTCATCCGGACGCTCGACATGTGCCGCCAGGTCGACATCTGGAATATCTCCTTCGCGACGACCGCGGCAGAGGAGCCGTAACATGGGGCGGAGCTGGAAAAACGGATTGGCGATACTGGGTGCGATAGTGATGCTGGCCGCAGGTGCGGCGGCGCAGGCGGACGTCTACGCCGACCGCCTGCTCTTCGCCGACGGCCTTTATGCGCGGGGGATGCATGACCTCGCGATCAAGGAATACGCCGCGCTGCTGAAGGCGTTCCCGGCCGGGGTGTCCAACGACGCGGCGACGTTCCGTCTGGCCGAATGCCTGCGGCTGAAAGGCGACAACGCGACGGCCGGGCGGTTCTATTCGCATGTCGTGGTCAACTTCCGCGAAAGCCCGTTCCGCCTGCGTGCTGCCTACCGGCGGGCGCGGCTCTATGCCGATGAAGACGATCACGAATCGGCCATCGCGCATTTCCAAGTCATCCTCCGCGAGACCCCGCCGGCCGACCTGGCGTCCGCCTCGCAGTTCTATCTCGGTGAATCCCTGCAGGCCAAAGGCGATGCCGATGCCGCCGATGCCGCCTTTGCGGTGATCCTTGAGAAACATCCGGATACCGAGTTCCATGTGTATGCCCTGATGAAACGGGCGGAGATCCGCCGCGACCGCTGGGCGGCGCTGTACCAGGCCGGCGATGCGGCGGCCGCCGCGGCCGGCGACCAGGCGCTGGGCTTTTTCGACCAGGCGTTGAAGCGCGGCGGTTCCGACCGGATCGTGGCCGAGGCCCTGTTCCAGACGGCGGAGATCCATTTCCGGCGCAAGGCGTATGCGCAGAGCGCGGAATCCTACCGTCAGTTGCTGACGCGCTTCCCGAAGGACACGCGTGCGGCGCAGGCGCTGCTGCAGGCGGCCTGGTCGGCCGTCAACACCGGACTCTATGCCGAGGCCCTGGCGGCGGTTGGCAAGGCGCTGGAGGATCCGTCGCGGGCGGCCGCCCATGACGAATGGCTCTACATCAAGGCCAACTGCGAGCGGCAGTTGCTGCAGCACGACAAGGCGATCGCGACGTATCGCGAACTGCTCACGCGTTTCCCCTCAAGCCGCTTTACCGACGGGGTGCATTACGAGTTGGCCGTCTCACACTATAAGGCGGGCGAGTATGCGCGTGCCGTGGCCGAGGCCGAGCGGGTGCGCATGACGCCGGCCTTGCGGGCGGATGTATGCTGGCTGCTGGCGGAAGCGTATGCCGCGCTGGACCAGTCGGCGCAGGCGACGCAGTATTACCGGATCGTCGTGCGCGAGACCCCGGGGTCCGAGCGGGCGCGCGACGCGATGTACCGCCTGGCGCACCAGCTACAGAAACAGGCATCTTATAGCGAAGCCTCTCGCTTCTACCTGGAACTGGTGGCGGCCTATCCGCAGGATGCGCTTGCACCACAGTCGCTTTTCGCCTCCGCGTTCTGCCTGGCGCAGGCCGGTGCCTACGAGGAGGCGGTTCGCGACTGGCGACGCCTGGCGCAGGAGTTCCCCGGCCATGAACTCAACGAGGACGCAATCTACCAGAAGGCGATGGGCGAAGTGCGCCTGGGGCGCCGCTCGGATGCGGCCACGACGCTGACCGAGCTGCGTCGGCGTTTCCCGGCGGGGCGGTTTGTCGCGGACGCCTGGTACTGGGAGGGAATGCTGCTGTACGAGCAGGAGAAGTATGCCGAGGCCGAGCAGGCGCTGCGGGCGGCACGCAAGGCGGCGACGCGGGACGACCTGCGGCGCGAGTCCATGTTCCAGCTTGGCCTGGTGTTGCAGAAACGGGGACAATCTGAGGAATCGGCCGCGCTGCTGCAGGAACTCGTCGCCTCGCCGCTGAGCGAGAAATTCCCGCCGGCCCTGTTGGAGTGGCTGGCATCCTATCATGGTTCGCAGAAACAATATGACCGCATGGTCGAGGTGGCGGAGCTGCTGGCTCGGTCGGCGGAGCCCGCCTGGCGGCAGGCCGGGGCGGTGCTGGCGGGGCGTGGTCATCTGGCGTCCGGTCGGACGGAGGCGGCCGAGGCGGCATTCCGCCGCGCCCTGGAGACGGGGGCACTGACGCATTACGCAGGCGAGGCGGCGTTGCAGCTTGGCGAGCTTGCCTTGGCTCGCAAGGCCGGTCCCGAGGCGGAACGCTACTTCCAGCAGGCGTCGGATACGGCCGCCGGTGAGGCGGCGCTGGCCATCCGGGCGCGTGCCTTCATGGGCCTCGGGCGGGTGGCGGTGTTGGCAGGAAGCAACGAGGATGCCTCGCGGCGGTTCCTGAGCGTGGCCATCCTCTATGACGATGCCGAGCTGGTGCCGGAGAGCCTTTTCATGGCGGCGCAGGCCTTTGACAAGCTGGGGCGCGGGGAGGAACGCGACAAGGTCGTGCGCGAGCTTGGCGAGCGGTACCCGGAGAGCGAATGGATGGGGAAAGCGAGGACGCAATGGCCGTTGTAGAACAGCAGGATTGGTTGCCGGAATCAGAGGTGATCGGTGGCAGGCACGTGCTAGCCGCCACACTGGCCGCTGTCTTCTCGATCGCGGCGCACGGGCTGCTGGCCTTTGTCGCCTCGCGTGTCGATATGGATTTCTTCTCCCGCCTGGCCTATCAAGTGCCGCCGCGCGAGTATCCGGCCATGAAGCTGGGCAGCGTCGAACTCTCGGATGCGGTCCAGACACGGGTCTTGACCGCGTTGCGGGAGCTTGGGCAGGCGGTGCCACCCGATGTGACAGCGGCTTTGGACGAGATGCAGGTCGCGCCGGAAGTCGGCATTACCGATCCGCCTGCGCTGGCCGAGCTTGTCGAGACACCGCTGGAACTGGCAGGAGTATCCGAGCCGGATCTGGCTCCGCCGGGGGATGCCTGGATGCCCCGCCAGGAGATCCTCGCGGTCGAGATCGTGGCGGTGGGGGGCGAGCTTGCCGGGCTCGAGCGGCGGGTGATCCCGGATATCGAGCGGGTGCCGGGTGCCCCCGATATCGTGCTGCCGGCCAGTATGGACCTGGCGGGAGCCGTCCCGCAGGGTGCGTTCCCGTTGAGGGCACCGTCCGCCTCGCGGTCGCTGCGCGAGGCGATCGGGGATCCGGCGCCTGCCGCCGTGACGGAGCAGGCACCGGTGATCGCCGCGTTTGAGGAAGATCGCGAGCGGTTCGAGGAGACTCCCGAGGAGATTACCGATATCGAACCGGTCGAGCGTGTACTGAAGGCGCGGGTGGATACGTTCACCGACCGCCATGACCGCGACTACGCCTATTTCCGCCTGGTGATCGAGCGGGCCGGCGAGGAGGTCCTGCCGGTGCGCCCGAAGGATGTTATTCTGGTGCAGGATGCCTCGGCCAGCATGGCCGAGCAACGCCTGCACTTCAGCCGCGAGGCCATGCGGCGGGCGTTGGCCGCGATCGGCCCGGCGGATCGCTTCAATGTCGCCTCGTTTGCCGACCGCACGGCCTTCTGTTTTCCCGGCTGGGTGACGAAGACCCCTGAAACCCTCGCGCAGGCCGAAGTCTTCATCAACGCGATGGTTTCCGCTGGCAATACGGATCTTTTCGCCTCGATGCTGGATCTGCTGGCCGTTGAACGGCAACCCGAACGACCGGTGGTGGCGTTTGTCCTGACCGACGGGCTGGTGAACAAGGGCTTGACGGACAGCACGGAGATCATCGGAGCTTTCACGCGGCAGAACCTGGGGCAGGTCTCGATATTCACGATGGGTGTCTCGGCACAGGCCAACCGCTACCTGATTGACTTGCTGAGCTACTGCAACGGCGGCGGCGCCGAGGTGATCGAATCCGGGCGGTGGGATATCCCGGTGGCGGCGGAAGCGGTCATGCGGGGCATCCAGCGCCCGGTGCTTTCGGACCTGACCTTGCGGTTCGGTGCCGACTCGACGGTGGAAGTCTATCCCCGGCGCCTCGGCAACCTTTACCTTGACCGCCCGCTGGTGCTGTACGGGCGCTTCCGCCACAAGGAACCGAAGCTGGTGTTCCAGGCACTCGGGCAGGCGGGCCAGACCCGCTGCGACATGATCTTCGATCTGCCGCTGAACGCCGCTGCCGCGGGGGTGACCAGCGGCGATGCCGCCATTCGCGAATCGTGGGCGCAGCAGAAAATCTATCACCTGCTGGGCGAGTACGCCCGCAGCCGCGACCGCGAGATCCTGGGCGACCTTCGGAAGACCGGGCGTGACTACGATGTCACGGTCCCTTACCGGCGCGTGCTTGGCTTCTAGCCGCTCCATGCCGCAATAACCGAAACGGTGGATAATGACAATAGCCAAGACCAGATGCGGCAAGGGAAACAAGGCCCAGCGCCTGATGTCGGTGCTGAAGGATAAGCGCACGCTGCTGATCGTGATGCAGGACTTCCCCGACCCGGACGCCATCGGGGCCGCGGCGGCCTTGCGCGAGCTGGCGCGTAGCCAGGGCGATGTAACCACGACGCTGGCCTGCGGCGGCTTTGTCAGCCGGGCCGAGAACCGGGCCCTGTTGAAATATCTCGGGCTGAATGTTCAGTCCATGACGAACACGCCGCCGGGGAATTATGACTGCATCGCGCTGGTCGATACGCAGCCGGGGGCGGGCAACAATGCGCTTGATCCGTTGGTGGTCCCTCATATCGTGGTCGATCACCATCCGATCCGCCCGCTGACACGCAAGGCGTTGTTCTCTGATGTTCGCAAGCGTTATGGTGCCACCTCCTCGATTTTTCAGGAATACATGCAATGCGCGGGCGTCCCGGTTCCGGTTCCTCTGGCGACCGCGTTGCTCTACGGGATCCGCTCGGATACGGCCGATTTCGGGCGCGAGGCCACGCAGGGGGATATCAATGCCTTCCTGTCCCTGTATCCCTCGTCGAACAAGCGGATGCTGGGGCGTATCGCCATGGCTCGCGTCCCGCGCGCCTACTTCAGGACGATTGCCGCCGCGCTGACGCGCGCGCAGTCGGCGGGGGCCTGTGTGTTCACGAACCTCGGCACGGTCGATAATCCCGACATCGTCTCGGAAGTCGCCGATCTGCTGTTGCGCGACGAGGAAACCACTTGGGCGCTGGCGTTGGGGTTGCACCGCGACGAGCTGCTGATCTCTGTGCGGTCTTCCGATGTCAGCGCGGACGCGGGCAAGTTGATGCATCACCTCGTCGGCAAGCTGGGCAGTGGCGGCGGTCACACGGCTATGGCTGGCGGCCAAATCAAGGTCGAGTCGAGTGATACCGCCGTTGTAGACGCGCTGGCCGAGACCGTGATCCGTCGTTTCCTGAAGAAGCTCGGAGCAAAACGCTCCGACTTGCACATGCTGCTCGAGGGGCGGGCTTCCGCTGCCTTTCAGTAGCGGCGGTTGGCCCGGAAGCGCTCGGGCATACATGGCTTTACTCCAGCAGCCACAGAATGCTGGTGACGCCGCGCGGATAGTATTTGCTGCCGTGCGCAATACCGCTCCGCATCTGGTCGCTCCAGGCAAAACGCAGGTTTTCCTTGTTCAGGAGCCACTGGCGGTGGGTCTTGTCGGCATTGGCGCGTGTGGCGGGCGTATCAACCCCGAGTATCCGGCGGGCGACGAACTGGCAGAGGTATATCTTGGAAAGCCAACTGTTGTCTGCCGTATTGGATAACTTCCAGCCCCCGTCGTCGTAAAGGCATGTGTCTTTCTCGAGAACCGTGCAGAAGTGCGTCTTGAGGGCTTTGACCAGTTGGCCGTAGGTGCCTTTCTCGGCCAGTGCCGCTTTCTGCCCCAGCACATACGGGAAGACAAGCCCCTCGATGGCGGGAATGATGCGCGAGTCGCAAGTCTCGCCCATGATGGCCGGGATGTAGCCGGACGGGGTAAGATGCGCCGCGATGGTGGTGGCGGCCCGCTGTGCCTGGTTCCGGGCAACGCCCGCCTCCTTATCAAGACCGTGCGAGGCAAAGACGGCTTCCATGGCTAGGTAGGCGGCCCAGCCCTTCACGCCAAGGTAGACGTTGTTGCGGGACTGCCCGAGCGAGGCGTCAAGGCTGTCGTACGTGGTGATCTCGGCACCGTTCCCGGTCCTGGAACTGTCCAGTCCCATGATGCCGTTGCGCAAACGCTTGTCCGGGTTGTCGCGATTCAGCATGGATGCCAGGCACTTCCTGAAAACCGGAAGATTGCGCTTGAGCCAGCGCGCATCGCCACTGCCATTGGCGTAGACGGCCGCGCAGAGTATCCAGTTGACCAACTGTTCGGAGGTCATGTGGCTGAAACAGCCTATCAGTCCGGTCCGCTCGTAGGAGGAGAAGCCCGGTTCCGTGAAATGATTCCTTGCCCCCATGTCATGCGTGAAACTGATCCCGCCCGGATGCACATTCTCCCCGCCGGGGAAATGCAGCTTGTCGGTGTAGCGGAATCGGCTGGTAAAGAGGTCGAGTTCATTGCGGACGGTCCACGGATTCATCTTCATCTCGAAGAAGAGCTGATCCACGGTCAGGTCGAAGGTGTTTAGCATGCGGTATTCACCCTCGTTTACCACCCATACCGGCTTGCTTTTATGTTCCAGAAACTGGGTAGAGCCGTAGTAGCTGCGGATGGCATGCGCCATCATCCAGCGCTGGTCATCGCTCAGGCTCCTCTTTTCCAGCAGGCGGTCGGCCGCCTTGGCGCGCGACTTGAACCAAGCAAAGGAAGCAAGCGCCTCTTTCGCCACCGCCGCGAGATGGTTGTAATACTGGCCATAGTAATACCGGCAGGGCATGCCAGTCGTCACCTCTCCGCCTCGGTAGAAGCAGACGGCAAACCGGAAGGTTTGCTTCCTGCCAGCCGGGACCTGGCAGAGTAGAAGCGCCGTTCTTCCGAGAAAAAAGCAGTAGTTGAGCGGGTTCTTTTCCTCCAGTATGTCCTTGGCCGAGAACCCGATCGCCGGTACCACTGTGGAATCAGACGTGAAGATGCCCGTATTCTGCCCCTTGGCAATCCCATGCACCCCGCCGGACGAACGCTGGATGTTGATCGAATCGGTGCCCGACTGCTGCGTGTAGCCGAAAAAGGCGCGGCGATCCCGCTTGCAGTCCCGGTTGTCGATCGTCAGTTCCGCCATGACCGCCGGGCAGAGGACCTTCTTCATGATGGCGGCCTTCCCACTGCCGGGCTCCGGGACCGGCTCGGCAAGCGAGTAGATCGTGAACTGCAGGTCGCCTGCGGACCAACTGTCCGACCCCAGGGCAAAGTCGCGCCGTATGGAGGCGTGCGCGAACGGGACGACCACGTCCGGTTTCTGATCTTGTTTGCCGGCATGGTCGTAGCGCGCCGCCTCGTCTTCCGCGCCCGCAAAGAACGGCAGGGCCTCGTAGGATCCGCCTTCCCGTGTTTCCAATCCGATATAGACGTTCTCGTCAGCCGGCCCGCCCAATTCGAGACCCAACCCCCCGTTACGGCCTAGGCAGCCAAGCGTGAAACTGCTGTGTGCGCCGACAGGCGCGTGAAAGGCATTGAAAAATATGCTCATACGATCTCCTATGTTTTTGTGCATCGTAATCCGCCAGTGGTTGTTTATCAATCCATAATTGGAGAAGAAGAGAAAGTAGGACAGGCATCCCTGCCTGTCCATCCGAGCAGAGGTTCTTTGGCAGGCGGCTGATGCACGGCTGATTATTCACCACACAGAACACAGGGAACACATAGAAAGACTGATGCTCGGGAATTTAATCTGGAAATCAGGAAGACAGGAAGCTGATGCTCGTATAATGAAAATCGGGTAAGCAAGGAAGCTGGATGTCCATTCCTGATTTCCTGTTTTCCAGATTGAGGACCTGTGCAGCAAGTGTGCCAAAATGGCCAAGTTATAGGTAAGACTTCGCATGTGTCATAATGACGCTTTTGTGGAGCATTGGCGGGGTTGGCTTGTGTACAATATGGCTCTTAAATGCGTGGTTTGACCATGTCGATCGCGTTTTTGCTTGATCTCGGGTGGTTGGCATGGGTGATGCTTTATTTGTTGTTAGGATTTGGAAAGGAGTTTTGTCATGGATTTAAGCAAGATGACCCAGAAAGCGCAGGAGGCGATTCGCCAGTCGCAGGTGGTGGCGGTGCGGTATGGGCACCAGGAGATCGACGGTGAGCACGTGCTGTTCTGTCTGCTGGAGCAGGAGGACGGGCTGGTGCCGCGGCTAATCGAGCGGCTGGGGGTGAGTCTGCCGACACTCAAGGCTCGGCTGGAGCAGGAGTTGTCCAAGCGTCCGCGGGTTTCCGGCGGCGGGGCCGAGGCGGGCAAGGTCTACGTCACGCAGCGCTTCAACACGCTGCTGGTCAAGGCGGGCGATGAGGCGTCGACGCTGAAGGATGAGTACATCAGCGTCGAGCATCTGCTGCTGGCGTTTGTCGACGAAGGCCGTGGCACCGTTGCCGGTCGGGTGCTGGCGGAATTGGGGGTGTCGCGCGACAGCCTGCTGGAGGTGCTGCGCGACGTGCGAGGCAACCAGCGGGTGACGAGCGACAATCCCGAGGGTGCTTACGAGGCGCTGCAGAAATACGGCGTGGACCTGGTGGAACTGGCGCGCAAGGGCAAGCTCGATCCGGTGATCGGGCGCGACAGCGAGATCCGCAGCGTGATCCGGATTCTCTCGCGCAAGACCAAGAACAACCCAGTGCTGATCGGCGAGCCCGGCGTGGGCAAGACCGCGATTGTCGAGGGACTGGCGCACCGCATCGTGCGCGGGGATGTGCCCGAGGGTTTGAAGGACAAGACGCTTTTCGCGCTCGACCTGACCTCGCTGATGGCCGGAGCCAAGTACCGCGGCGAATTCGAGGAGCGGCTCAAGGCGGTCCTGGGTGAGATCAAGGCGGCCGAGGGACGCGTGATCCTGTTCATCGACGAATTGCACACGATTGTCGGTGCCGGGCGTACGGAAGGCTCGACGGATGCCGGCAACATGCTCAAGCCCATGCTGGCGCGCGGCGAGCTGCATTGCATCGGGGCGACGACGCTCGATGAGTACCGCAAGCATGTCGAGAAGGATGCGGCCCTGGAGCGGCGCTTCCAGCCAATTGTGGTGGAGGCACCGACGGTCGAGGACACGGTCTCGATCCTGCGCGGGCTGAAGGAGCGTTTCGAGGTGCATCACGGGGTCCGTATCCAGGACGCCGCGCTGGTGGCATCGGCGACGCTTTCTGACCGCTATATCAGCGACCGTTTTCTGCCGGACAAGGCGATCGACCTGATGGACGAGGCCTGTGCCTCGATCCGTACCGAGATCGACTCGCTGCCAGGCGCGCTGGACGAGATCAGTCGCAAGGTCATGCGCCTCGAGATCGAGGAGACGGCGCTGAAGAAGGAGAAGGACAAGGCCAGTGCCGAGCGTCTGGTGCTGCTGCGCAAGGAACTAGCCGACGGCCGGGCCGAGGCGGATGCCATGCGGGCGCAGTGGGAGAAGGAGAAGGCGGCCATCGAGTCCGTGCGCACACTGCGCGGCACGCTGGAGAAGGCGCGCCAGGATGCCGATGAGGCCGAGCGGAAGTACGATCTCGAGAAAGTCGCGCAATTGCGGCATGGCACGATCCCGACACTGGAGAAGACCCTGTCTGAGCAGGAGGGCCTGCTCAAGGGGCAGGGTGATGTCCCGGCGTTGCTTCGTGAGGAGGTCACCGAGGAGGAGATCGCGGAAGTGGTCTCGCGTTGGAGCGGCGTGCCGCTGACGCGGTTGCTTGAGGGCGAGCGCCAGAAGCTGATGCACCTCGATGGCGTGCTGCACGAGCGTGTGATCGGCCAGGACGAGGCCGTGCAGGCCGTTGCCGATGCCGTGCTGCGGGCGCGGGCCGGGATCAAAAACCCGAACCGTCCGATCGGCTCGTTCCTGTTCCTGGGACCGACGGGCGTCGGCAAGACCGAGCTGGCGCGGGCGCTGGCGGCGGCGCTGTTCGATACCGAGGAGAACATGGTGCGGATCGACATGAGCGAGTACATGGAAAAACATTCCGTCTCGCGTCTCGTGGGTGCGCCTCCTGGCTATGTCGGCTACGAGGAGGGTGGGCAGCTTACCGAGGCGGTGCGGCGCAAGCCCTACAGCGTGGTACTGCTCGACGAGATCGAGAAGGCGCACTCGGATGTGTTCAACATCCTGCTGCAGATCCTGGAGGATGGACGGCTGACCGACAACCAGGGGCGCACGGTGAATTTCAAGAACACGATCGTGATCATGACCAGCAACCTGGGCTCCACGGTCCTGCTCGAGGGGATTGACCGCGAGGGCGTCCTCGAGGAGGGGGTGCGCGAGGAGGTGATGCGGCTGCTCAAGGGGCAGTTCCGTCCGGAATTCATGAACCGCATCGATGATGTAGTGCTCTTCAAGCCACTGTTGCTCGGGGAAATCGAGAAGATCGTGGACCTGCTGGTGGCGGAGCTGGCGGCCCGGATGGCGGGGCAGGAACTACAGCTCGTGGTCCAGCCCGAGGCGCGCAGCTTCATTGCCCGCGAGGGGTTCGATCCGGTGTACGGCGCACGGCCGCTGAAGCGGTTCATCCAGCAGGCGCTGGAGACGCCGATTGCCCGGCGGATCGTCGCCGGCGAGGCTTTGCCCGGGACGCCGGTCACGGTGTCGGTGCAGGATGGATCGCTTTCGATAGCCTGACAAAATTCGTTGCTTGACGGTTTATCAAATAGGCCTTTAAATAAGAGCTATGAATGCTTTTGCGGAATCACTCGTTCCATTGATTGCTGAATTCCAGCGTATGCATAGCTGTATTCGTATCGCCTACCTGTTTGGATCGCAGGCGGATAGCCGCGCATGTGCTGAAAGTGATGTGGACGTGGCTGTATTGCTAAAGGACGGTGCGGATGCCATGTCCGATCTTCGTCTGGGCGATTACGTGTCCAGTGCGCTCGGAAAACCGGTCGATGTTGTTGTGCTCAATCATGCATCGCCGATTCTTCAGCATGAGGTGATACGTGGTGGCATTCGGTTGATGGAAGTTTCGCCCATGGTTCGTCGGCTTTATGAGCTGGGTGCGTTTCGCGATTATGTGGATGCGGTTTTCTTTCAGGAACAAAGACTTCTGAGGGTGGCACATGGTTGATACAGCTCTGATTAACCGCTTGCTTATCAACCTGAAGGGCTACCGCCAGGATTTACGCGAATTTGAAAGCGTGAAGCTGGATTCCTTTCGATCGGACATCCGTACGCAGCGATATGCGGAACGTACGCTGCATGTAGCGATCGAATGCTGCATGGATATTTGTCATCACCTGATTTCCGATCAGCAGTGGCGTGAACCGGACTCCTATGCCGACGCGTTTAATGTGCTTGCTGAGCACGGTGTCCTGACTGCCGAGGCGGCAGGTAAGTATCGACTTATGGCACAGTTCCGCAACAAACTGGTCCATTACTACGAGAAGATCGAACCGGAACAGGTGCTTTCGGTAGCCCGGTCGCGGGCGGATGATTTCACCGATTTTTCCACCGCCATAGACGCTTGGATGGCGCGTCAGTAGTAAAAAGAGTTTTACGGCTGGGCCGCAGGCCGCTGGGGCGTGAACACCGGCTCTATGAAGACGGGTGGGTGGACGTAGATCGGGTCGATCGGGTCGGAGGGGGCTCCTTTCTGGTGGCGTTCGAGTGCCAGGCGTCCGATGTCAGCACCGTCCGGGAGGAGGTTCTCGCGGATCAGCGTTGCCGACGGCGGGGCGACCTGCTCCAGGGCGGGGCCGATGCGGGACCAGTCCGGCGTGGCGATCACCAGTCCGGGTGTGTCCAGCAGCGGCGCGGCCTCCGTGATCGCAATCACGCGCGGCTCGGGACGGTTGCCGTCCGCTTCGGTGCGCGGGAACTCCAGCAGCCAGAGCCGTTCGCGACGGGCGTCGCCGATGATAACCACGGGATGGTCGCCATGCTGGCGACGTGCGGCATTGGCGATGGCGTCGGCACTGCAGATGCCGATGACGGGAGTCTTGCCCGGCAAGGCCAGCGCCTGGATGGCTGCGGCGGATATCCGCAGTCCGGTGAAATTGCCGGGGCCGAGCCCGACGGCATAGAGCGAGACGTCGGCGAGGGTGAGGTTGCCCTCGGCGATGACGCGGCGGATATCGTCCAGCAGGCTGCCGGTTTCGCCTTTCGTGGCGGGACGGCGGCTGGCGGCGACGACGCGTCCGCCATCGAGCAGGGCGACGGAGACGTCCGCAGTGGACGAATCAACGGCAAGAATGAAGTTGGACATGCGCTGCAAAATACGTGGTGTCGCTTAGCATGGCAAGCTTGCTTTTTAAACCGGAATCAGTTTAGTGTGCAATCAATCTGGCGAAACAAAGGAAGTGTGAGTATGCGTGTGCAGCGATGGATACGGTCATGGCGTCCGGCTGCGGTGCGGGCGAGATTACGCAACCGTCCGTGGCGGACCGCGTCCGCTTCGGTCCGGTTGCGGCGCAAATACAGCGTGCCACCGCACCGGTGGCCATTCTGGCTGGAGGTGCTCGGCGATATGTTCCTCCCCCGCAAGACCATCTATGCCTATCCGCAACGCCCGTCCGAGAAATATACGATGGGTTTGCTTTGCGCGATGTCGCGTTGTCGCCTTTGCGCTGACCTGGCGCATCCGCATGATGTGATGCTCAAGTTCGATGCCTCCACCTACAGCGAGCCGTCCATGATCTGGAAGGGCTTTCCGGATGCGAAGCAGGCGATCAACGGGATGTGCTTCAACATCAGCAAGGCGTATGTGGAAACCGTGTTCGAACAGGTGTTTGGTTATTCGTTGCGGGTTGATCCGCTGACGTATACCGGCCAGATAATCGAGAAAAGCAATGCCAATGGGCTGCGGGACGTGAGCGTCCTGGACGGCCCGTTGCAAGCGGACGCGGTACGGGAAGGGTATGTCTACGAGAAGATTCTGGAGACATTGCTGGACGACGGTTCGTTCTTTGTCGAACACCGGGTGCCGATCATCAACGGTTGCATTCCGTACGTCGCTCTGAAGCACCTGCTGCCGGAATCCCGTTTCAAGTATGCCCATAAAGTTGAAATCGTCGCCCCTGGAGCTGTGTTTGATGCCGCCGAACAGGCCAACATGCTCAGGATGGCGGGGGAGATGTGCCTGGATGTCGGTGAACTGGATGTCTTGCGTCACAAGGGGGACGGCCGCATCTATGTGGTGGATGTCAACAACACAGCATGGCTGCCGGCACGCGCTTTTGTCCCCGCTACGCTGCGGACGATCGTGCGGCTGGCACAGGGGCCGTTCGAGCAGATGCTTGACCGTTTCTCGCTGTAGTCAACTTTTCCTGTACAATCGCTGGCAATGAAATTAAAGTTGCAGCATGAAAAATCAAAAGCTCGGTTTCACACTCATGGAATTGCTGGTGGTCATCGTGATTATCGGGATTCTCGCGGCCATGCTGTTTCCCGTTCTTAGCCGGATCCAGGAACGTGGACGGGAGGTCAAGTGCGCCAGCAACCTGCGCCAGTTGCACCAGGCGGCCATGTCGTTTGTCAACAACAACTCGGATGGAGTACTGCCCTACGCGTCCTCATCGAAATACTGGTGGATCAGACCCGATGGTACCTACGGGCATGACTGGCGCACCGGCTGGGTCGCCTCGCATCCAATGAACACGGACAACATGAAATCCTACTGGTGGGAGGCGGGCGGTTCAAACGGGACGTATTGCATCACAAATGGCACGCTGTTCGGCTATCTTGGCGATGCTGGTGACGAGTCGGTCTATGTCTGCCCGACGATGCTTGTAAGGGCCCGCGATGTGATGACGGGCGAATACCGCAACGTGGTGCGCAGCTTCGGGATGAACCGGGATCTCAGCGGTGTCAAGTACAGCGATATCGACGGCCTTTCCCGCAGGATCCTGTTTGCCGACCAGGGGTTTGACCTGATGCCCGGGGCTTCCCAGTCTCTGCGCAACACGGGGGATGCGACGCACGATCTAAGGCCTCTCGTTCAGAGTGCTTTCGAACAGCGTTTTTTTCGAGGTGTTGATGGCTGCATCGACTATGATATCGAGAAGGATCAAAACGGCATCCCAATTCCCCGTAAGGCTACTCCTCTTAAAGAATACATCGGCGAGTTGCATGGCCGCAAGCCGGGCGCGAATACCGGAATGGCCAATGCGATCTTCGCGGACGGGCATGTCGAGAGGGTCGGCTACGTCAATACTACGAATGTTTGCAGTGGGAATTGGGAATACGGGAAAGTGCCGCAGTGAGAGATGCTTTCCCGTTCCGCCTGGGGACAACTTCCTACATCATTCCCGATGACATCCTGCCGAATATCCGCTATCTGGCCGGCAAGGTCGATGATGTCCAGTTGATCCTGTTCGAGTCCGACGAGATCTCGAACCTGCCGTCACCACAGGTGATTCGCGAACTGGCGGCGATCGGCCGGGGCGAGAACCTGACCTACACCGTCCATTTCCCGTTGGATGTGTGGCTGGGGGCGGCGGATGAGGTGGATCGCGCGCAGTCGGTGGACAAGTGCCGCCGGATCATGGACCTCTGCCGGCGATTGGATGTACGGACTTACGCGCTGCATCTCGCCCCGGCGGACCCCGAGGACCGGGGGGAACTGCCGGCCGCGGATATGACGGGCTGGCTGAAATCCTGCGGGAAATCGCTGGAGACGTTGTGTACGGAAATTGAATCACCACGCCAGTTGTGCGTGGAGACGCTGGCGTACCGGTTTGATGTGGTGGATGAACTGCTGGAGGCGCATGACCTGGGGGTTTGCCTGGACATCGGTCACCTGCTGCTTGGCGGGCGCGATGTCGAGGCGCACCTGGAGAAATATGCCGGACGCCTGCACCTGATGCACATCCACGGGGTGCGCGACGGGCGCGACCACCAGTCGCTGCGGTATCTGGATCCGGACTTGCTGGCGGCGTCGGTGCGACAGATGTCGGATCTGGCGGTGCTGCCGCGGGTGATGACGGTGGAGGTTTTTTGCGAGGCGGACTTCAAGGAGTCGATGGAGGTGCTGGTTGATCATCGATCGTAAGGTTGTGTTGGTAACCGGGGGCGGACGCAGCGGCAAAAGCCGCTATGCGCTGGAGCGGGCGTCGGCCTATGCCCGCAAGGGTTTCGTGGCGACCGCGGAAGCGTTCGACGACGAGATGCGGCTGCGGATCGTCAAGCATCAGGCGGAGCGCGGCAATGCGTTCCGCACGGTCGAGGCCCCCGTCGCCCTGGCGGATGGCATCCGCTCGCTGGCCGGCCTGGTCGATGTCGTGGTGGTCGACTGCCTGACCGTCTGGCTCGGCAATTTGATGCACAAGCAGGCACCGATGATCAACGGGATTCCTGATGCCCTCGCGCATTTGCTCGACCTGCTGGCCGATCCGCCGATGGATGTGATCCTGGTGACCAACGAGGTCGGGCTCGGCATTATTCCCGGCGACGCCATGACGCGCGAGTACCGCGATCTGGCCGGCATCATGAATCAGCGGGTGGCGGCGGTTGCCGGAGAAGTCGTGCTGGTGGTGTGCGGGTTGCCGCTGGTTCTGAAGCAGGGAGATGCTTGAAATGGCGCTGTTCATCAGTCTCTGGATCCGGCTGTTTTTCGTGTTCACGCCATTCTTCGGCCTGACCATGTTCCTGAGCATGACCGAAGGCTATGACGAGCAGAAGCGCCGTCGACTCGCGATCAGTGTTTCCGGAGCCGTCCTGATTCTTTGCATGGTTCTTTTCTTCGCCGGTAAACAACTTTTCGGGCTTTTCGGCATCACGCTGGATTCCTTCCGGATTGGTGCCGGGGCACTGCTTTTCCTGTCGGGGGTTTCCCTGGTGCAGGGCAAGGCGGGGGCGGGGCGTCCCGCGTCCGAGGCGGAGATGGCCGTGGTACCGCTGGCGATACCGGTGATTGTAGGGCCGGCAACGACCGGCACCATCCTGGTCATGGGGGCGGAGCTGGACGGGACGCACCAGATGGGGCTCGGTTGCCTGGCTCTCCTGTTGGCGGTCTCCTGCATGGCGGCAGTCCTGCTGCTCGGATCCTTCCTTGAGCGGGTGCTGGGCGTGCGCGGGCTCCTGATCCTGAGCAAGATCACGGGGCTGGTGCTTTCGGCCATGGCCGCGCAGATGATCATGACCGGTATCCTGGGCTTTCTGAGTGCAAACTTGCTGGCGAATTGATGCCGGTATGCGGGGGCTGGCCTCGCCAGGCTCTTTCGCATTTGCAGTGCGAGCCGAGCGGAGTAACGGTCGCGGTCGCCCGTGAACGAAAAAAGACGATATCGTTCAACGGAAATAGCGGGCGTGTTCCTGGAACACGTATTTATCGGTAAAGCCGGAAAGGTAGTCGCAGGCGGCCCGCTTGACGCCATCCTCGGCCAGTCTGGACCTGGCCTTGCTGCCCATGCGGTCGGGATAGGTGCAGTAGTACTCGAACAGGTGACGCAGCATCGTGGTGGCGATTTCCGCCTGGTTCTTGATGGCCTGGCTGAAGTAGACGTGGGTATACATGAAGTCGCGGTAGGCCATGGCCTGGCGTGCCATCTGGTCGCTGAAGCGGACGACCGGTTCCGGCAGTTCCATCAGCTCCCGCATGGAGGCGGGTTTCAGGCGCTCGAGGTTGGCAAGGGTGGTCTCGATGATGTTCTCGATCTGGAGATCGAGCAGGTTGCGGATCGTGATGCGCAGGCGCGCGCCGCGCTCGAGGCCGCTGTAGCGGGCGGCGGTCCGTTCCGAGGCCAGCCGCCAGAGTTCCTGTGTCTCGAGCAGTTCCTCGGTCAGGATGCGGGCGAGCAGGGCATCGTCGGTATCGTGCGCGTAGTAGGTTATATCGTCGGCAATATCGGCGATCTGTGCCTCGATAGACTGGTGCGGGCCGACCGGCAGGCAGTCGAGCAGGGCACCGGGCTGGGCGGCATCGTGTTTCATCAGTCCGGCGCGCACCTCCCAGGTCAGGTTCAATCCGGGGAAGTCGGGATACTGGATGTCCAGCAACTCCACCCAGCGCAGGCTCTGTCGGTTGTGATCGAACCCGCCGGCACCTTCCATCAGCCGGTTCATCTCGTGTTCGCCGGCGTGGCCGAAGGGCGTGTGGCCGATATCGTGGGCGAGGGCGATCGCCTCGGTCAGGTCCTCGTTGGCGGCGAAGACCCTCGCAAGCGTGCGGGCGACCGCGGCCACCTCGACGCTGTGGGTCAGGCGTGTTCGGTAGTGGTCGCAGATGCTGCGGGTGAACACCTGTGTCTTGTATTCCAGGCGGCGGAAGCAGCGGCTGTGGATGACGCGGTCGCGGTCGCGCTGGAACCCGCCGCGGGACGGGTGTTCCGGTTCCGGGTAGCGCCGCCCGGCCGAGCTGGCGCTGCTGGAGGCGTAGGGTGCCAGCAGCCGTGCTTCACGCTCGATCAGTGTGGTGCGTATGGACATGGGCACGATCCTGCCGTTAGAACCGGAACATCACCGGGTCGGATGTCTGCCGGACATCGGTCTGCGCATCTTTCTCGGCGGTATCGACGAGCGAGAGGGGTACGGCGCTGCCGAGTTTTCGGAAGAGCGTGCGACTGGCGGCGATGCCGCGGATTGTGGCTGCTCCTCCTCCGCCGCCGCCTCCGATCGCGACGACGTCGATACCAGGGGCGATAAGGTCGCTGTCCATGGCCTCGAACCAGCTTTCGCCGGGCATGGTCTCGAACCAGAGGACAAGCCCGTCGAATCCATGTGTGCGGCAGACGGTGATGATATCATCGGCCGTGATCACGGCCGCCGGGCTGACGCGCACCACCGGGGTCAGCCGCAGGCGGTAGTAGCGTGCGAACAGGCGGAAGAAATCGCTTTCCTCCTTGACGTTGCTGTTCCAGCTTCCCGAGGGGTCGATCGAGAACCAGTCCGGACTGATATCGGTCAGCACGGGCAGCAGGTTGCGCAGGCGGGCGGTCTGTTCACCGCGGTCATCGTCGGCAGGGGCCTCGGGCGTGAGGGCGATGCGTACCGGTAGCGGCCCGCTGGCAAGCTGGCGGATCGACACGCTGGCGCGGCCCCGCTCGTTGGCATGCACGGCGAACGCGGTCCATCCGAGGCCGAAATCCTCGGGCAGGGCGACCGGGACCTCGAAGACCGGCTTGCCGTCGACGAGCCCGGTGACGCCCTTGCCGCGGATCTCGAGCCGCAGCGTGCATCCGCCCTTGGGAATCACCCACGGCACGAACTGGCTGGCCACCACGTCGTTGTTGCGGCCCTTCCAGACCTGCAGGTTCAGGCGTTCGCCGCCGGGATCGAAGCCGAAGCGCACCAGGTGGTTGCGCGACCGGCGCCCGTATAACCAGAAGCCGCCGTTGACATCGGTAGTCGCAACCTCGATAAAGCAGTCGCGCCAGCGCTCGGATCTCAGCAGGCGAACGCTGAACTCGTTGCGTGCCGGCGCGGCCCGGACGGAGAGGAGACCATCCTGCATGGACGCCTCGGCCCCTTCGGTCTGCCAGTGCGGGGAGAGCGCGGCAGCGGTCTTGAAGTTCTCGGTCACGGTCTGGTCGAGCGGGGCGAGCCTGCGGATCATATCGAGGATGCGCGGATCCGGGTTATCCCTGGCGATCTGGTCCATGACCTTGATGAAGAGGTGCGAATTCTGGTAGGTCAGCAGGTCGTGCTGCCAGATGGCGGAGATGAGCTTGTACTGCTGATCGCCGGTCTTGCTGATGTTCATGAGCTGCTCGATGGCCTCGGTGCGGGCAATCTCGTTCTCCGCGATGCGCAGCATGAACAGCGTGGCCTCGAAATGGTCCGGCTCAAGCAGCATCACCCGTGCCGCGCGCTGCCGTGCCTCCTCGCTGCGGTTCTCGCGGTAGAGCCATTCGGCTTGCGCGAGCAGGACATCGCCGCTTTCGGGGAAGAGCCTGGCGTAGGTGTTGAGGATGTTGCGTGCCTCGGTCTTGCGTCCGATATCGCCCAGAAGCCTGGCATAGCGCGTGGACAGGTCGATCTGTGCCGGTGCGATGTCGAGGCTCTGGCGGTAGAAGCCAGCGGCTTCGTCGTGGTAGCCGAGGTTCGAAAGTGCGTCGCCGATACGGCGCGGGGGGACGGGGGACTCCGGTGCCAGCCGGTGCCATTCGGAGAAGGCGGCGATGGCGCTCTCGTAGATACCGCGCTGGAAGGCGGTCTCGCCCTCGTCGATCAGTTCGCGCAGCCGCATCTCGATGGTCTGCTGCCGGTTTGCGCTGTCCGGTTCATCGATCGTGAAGGCTGGCGGCAGCGCGTTCAATTCTTCCTGCGTTGGCGCGGTGATCACTTCCTCGTGGATCTGCTTGGCCTGGGCCGATTCGAGGGCGACCTGCGTTCCGGCATCGGTCACGATCTCGACAGACGGGATCATGGCGAGCAGGGAGTAGACGGCGCTCAGGCGGTCGAGCATGCGGGGCAGGCGGACCAGCACGGGGCGTCCCGCGCCACTGAGCATCTTGCCGGTCTGGCGCAGCCAGTTCTCCAATGTTCCGATCTGGGCCTTGTCGTAATGCTCGAAGTTGACGTACAGTCCGTCGCAGTCAAGATCGGCAAGCGTGCCGGCGAGGGAGACCGGGGTCCAGGCGGCTAGTTCCTTGTCCGTCGAGATGCGCAGGCAGGGGGTCAGGCGCAGGTTGTAGAGGCCAGCCAGCCGGCGGTAGATATGAGTCTGCCGGTCCTGTTCCCGTGGTGTCCCGCCGTTGAGAAGGCGTTCGAATGGCGGGCTGATCTCCGTCAGGCGGCTGCCGTGTTTCCGGATCCAGTTGATGGCGTAGGGATCGAGCGTCTCGGGAAAGTTCCACGAGGCGAGTGTGGATAGGCGGCGCTGGAGCAGCAGTTTGCCGATGGTCATGGCCGCCTTGCCGTCGGGCGCGGCGGCGGTCGCCGACGCGCCGATCAGCCCGGCCTTCTTGATGCCTGTCGCCTGTTCGTGCGTGTTGAATACCGTCATCCCGTCCACGGTGACGTTGATGTTGCTATCGCGCATGAAGACCGCCAGTTCGTGCCGCTTGCCCTTGCGCACGGCGCTGCGCGTACGGGCCAGCGTGACGGGGGCTTCCTGGAGGACGGACTTCTGCTTGAGCGCGGCATTCCCCTCGGCATCGAACTCGATGAGCAGATAGGCGGACCGGTCAGCATCGGCACGGGCATAGAAGCCGGCGATTCCCTCGTGCAGGCTGAAGTCGATCGTCGCGCTGAAGTCCCTGCGCACATCGCTGCCGCCCAGCCATACGCTGGCGCTGTCCGATCCCCCCGCCGCGGCGAGGGTCAAACCGTCCTTGCCGATCCCGAACCGCCCGCGATCAGCGGTCCAGCCGGTAGCCCTGCGGGTCATATCCACATCCTCCACCAGTTCGACCGGCCGTTCGGCCGTCTTGAGTGCCTCGATCAGATCGCCCGCGGTCCAGTCGGGATCGACCGTCATGCGGTTCAAGCGCCGGGAGTCGGCGTACATCGTGTTGCGTCCCACCGAGCCGAGTGTGAACGCGAGATCGAAATTCGAGGACGCGGCCTGAAGGTTGACCGTACAGGCGTGGGTGCCGTCGTCGGCATACTGGCCGAAATCGCCGTCCGGGTAGGCAAATGCCACCGGCTTGTCGCCGAGCTGGTCGGCGGCGAGGGTCAGTGCCGTCTGGTAATCGGCCGCCACGCGCATCTGGAATTCCTTGTCGGTCTCATGGCGCTTGGCTTCCGCCATCCACATGCGGGAAGTCAGGAACGGGCCTTCGCCATCGGCGGTGGGGATGGCCTGCGCCGCCAAGTGGCCGCTCAATCCCGCCTCCCATTTCCTGTTCCTCGCCAGCTTGTGCAAGGTGCGCCAGTCTGGCTTGTCGGTGCTTTTCCCGGCCAGTTGCGCCGTGCTGAAAAAGGCGACGCCGTTCCAGCCGTAGCGCCAGGCGGCGGAGCGGATGTCGTGCAGGAATGGCTTGCTGTCGGCATCGACGGTCAGCAGGATGGCCTTGCGCGGCAGGGGGCTGCCGCGATGCAGCAGGCTGATGACATCCTTGAGCGAGATAGGCACATAGCCGTTGGCCACGAGCGCGTCGATATGGTCATGGATCGGGGCATGCCGCCCCCGTGCGCCGTCCGCGTGCGCACGCGGGGCTTCCGTGTAGGCCAGGGCGATGAACGCATACGCGTCGCGCTGGCCGGCGTCGGGAGCGGGCCAGATACGCCGACTGATGATGCCGCGCACGGGGGCCGCCCAGGCGAGGCACAGGCAGATGCCAACGGCAACGTAGAGCGCGGTATATAACCGCTTGCGATCCCTGCCGCCTTCCGCGTTTGCCCTGCCGGTCGACACGATCTTGATTGTCTTGTTATTCATTTCACCCGCCTGTCTGTTACGGTCTCGTTTACGGTTTCGTTCTCTCCGGATTCGGCGGCGCGTCCCACCTGCCCGATATTCCGCTATAGGTGTAATCCAAACCAACCCCCAAATCAATCACAGATTTTAGGCAATAAATTTGAAAACGCCAGCGCAGATTTGATCCCTGCGTTTTTATATCCGCATTTTTACGGATTTTTTGCTTGCGGTGCGACGCGTAACGCGTAAAGCTGATGCACATGGGGGCGAATTCGTGATTTTACAGCCAAGGTGCGTGATCAAAATATACCGTTGGTTTGAAAGGAAATGATAACATGGTTAAGCTGATACTGATTGAAGATGATGGCGGGGTGAGGGATTATTTCAAGTCCGTGGTCGGACGGATGGGGTATGAACTGTTGACAGCGGAGAACGGGCCCGAAGGGCTCGCCCTGATCGAACGGGAAACGGTGGATGTGATCATGACCGACCTGAACATGCCGGGCGAACCCAACGGAATGGCCCTGGTGCGCCGGATCCGCGAGGTCCGTCCGGATACGCCGCTGATCGTGGTCTCCGGTTATCCGACGCGGGAGCGCCTGGACGAGTGCAAGGCGCTCGGGATCGATGATTTCCTGACCAAGCCGTTCGAGATGACGTTTTTCAGTTCGGTGATCGTGCGGCTGCTGGCTGCGCGCAAGCCCGGGACCGACTCGTAAATCGGGGATGTGATCATGACTGATAAAACGCCAATTGGTGTCGATTTCCTGGACAGCCGGTATGGTGGAGCCTTCCGGGGGCGGCCGATGCTGTTCTGCGGGCCCTCGGCGTCTGGCAAGACCGCAGCCGCCTTTCATTTCCTGCGGCGGGGCCTGCGGCTGCGCGAGCGCTGCCTGCTGCTGACTGCGCGTCCCGCGCCGGACATCGTGGTGCAGGCGGACGCGATGGGGCTCGGCTTCTCGGAGGCCGTGGCGTCGGGGGCGCTGATCCTGCTGGAGTATGCGGATGACGTGCCTGGACGTCACAGCGAGTCGGCGATCACGTTGCCGCCGGACAGTTTCATGCAGCTTGCACAGGTGGTGTCGGAGCAGGCGGTCGCCCGTCTCGCGCTGGATACCTGCCTGCCCTGGGTGGCGGTCAAGGGCAGTGACCGGCTGGAAGAGCATGTGTTCTCCTTTATCCGTTCCCTGGACCGGATGGGCGTGACGACCCTGCTGACGATGCCGAAAGCAGCTTCGCTGGCGGCGGCGCGTCTTTACAAGCTGGTCGAGGCACAGGTCCCGATCTCGGTGACGCTTGACTACGACGCGGAGGCGGAATCACGTCTGCTGATCGTGAACAAGTACCTGGGAATGGATGACAAGGTGGGGCTTGAGATTCCGTTCGAGATCCGGGCGAACGCCGGAATACTCGAGGCGTCGTCGCCGCTCCGCCCCTCGTCGGTGTCCGCCCCCGTTGGCGGCCAGGGGCATCCGGCACCCTCTGATGGCGGTGTGCGGTTTTCACAGGATGTATGGTAAAGTGAGTAGCTGTGGTCTTTATGCTTGAGGAAATCGCGGATTCGATGACAACGGGTGGTGTCCTTGCCGCTACCGTTGGTTTGTGTGTGGCTCTGCTGGTTCTTGTGATGCGGGTGCGTGATCGCAACCTCCGTGGACCGCATGACGGTGGTGGGGACCGTGTTGTCAGCCCCGATGACGCTTCCGTCTTGCCTGAGACCTCGGCGCTTGACACCCCACCGTCGGCACCCCGGGAGGGGCCGGTAGCTGCCGATCGTCCTGCGAGTGTCTTCAAGCCGTATGTGCCGTCCAAGACACCGCGAAAAAAGGACTGAGGATATACCGCCCCGTCCCTAGTTGGCTGCAGGCGCTTCCTGGCTGTCCCTGGCTTTGGCAAGCAGTGCTTCCGACCAGGCAGCGAAGTGCATGCGCATCCGGCTGGATTGGAGCATCCGTGTGATCTCCGGTTTCAGCGCATCGGCTTCCGACGGGGTGCCGGGTTCGCGGGCTGCCAGATACACGATCAGCGTGTTCCCGGCTGCCTTTACCGGCTCGGCAAGTTCTCCAGTGTCCAGCGGGAGCACCGCCGGGGCGATCTCCGAGAAGAACGGGAGTTCTGCCGGATCGGCATCGTATACCGAGAACGGGCCGACCGTCACGACCTCCAGCTTCAATGCGCTTGCCGCCTTGGAGAAATCGGTCCCTTCCGCGCGCGCGGCCGCGAGTTTCCGCTGAATCTCGCCGACCCGCGTGGTGAACGCCTCCTGCCGTGCCTGATCGGTCGCCAGTGCGGCGGCGGTATCCTTGACGTCCTCGAACGGTTGCAGCACGGCGGGGCGGTTCGTGTGCCAGGCCAGCAGGTAGACGGCATCGTCACCGATCACAGCGGAACTGTACGTGCTGGCAGGCACCTTCGGATCCAGGTTGAATGCCGCCCGGTTGAACGCGGTTCCGGCGCTGGTCCCGGCAACGGGAGCGACCGCGCTGAAGAGTTCGCTGGTATGCACGTTCATGCCGCGGGCCTGGGCCACGCTGTGGATCGAGACCGGATCGCCCTCCTCGAGCATGCGCAGGTCGTCACGGAATTGCATGGCATATTCGCCAGCGATACCGAGTGCTTCCCGGTTGGCGATGGTGGTGCGCAGTTCGTCCGCCACCTCTTCGAGCGGGGTGTACGACACGGTCATGGTGTTGGTGTCGGTCACGCTGTAGCGTTCGATGTCGCGGTCATAGGCATCCTGGATCTGCGTCTCGGATACATTCACCGTCTTGGCGATCTCCTGCACGGGCCATTCGACATAGCAGACGCTGCGCAGTTCCGGTGTGTTGAAAAGCGTTGGGTTCTGATCGTAGAAGTCACGCACCTGGGGTTCGGAGGCGGACACGTCGCTGACCAGATTCGACACGGACAATTCAATCACATTGACCGTGAAACGGTCCGTGTAGCGGGACACATTCTCCTGAAGTTCGTGCGGGGCGATCCAGAGGCTGGTGCCCACCAGCGCCTGCATCTTCTGCAGGAGCAGCTCATCGCGCAGGTAGTCCTCGAACCAATTCATCGGGACGCCGATCTGTTGCTCGACCAGTTGCTGGTAGCGCTGCCGGTTGAACACACCGTTGACGGCAAACGACGGATCGCGGAAGATCGCCTCGCCGATCTCCTGGTTCGAGACGCGGACGCCGATCCGCTGCGCGTAGCGGCGGACGGCCAGCCGCCGCCAGGCCTCGTTCTGGATCATTTCCTGCTGCTCCTCGCCGCCGCGCACGGGCTGGAAGGCCTGCACGTAACGGCGGGTGCGCGCGAGTTCCTCGTGCAAGACCGGTTCGCCGAATAGGGAGCCGACGGCATTATCCGGCTGGCCGCCGCCGCCCGACGTCGGGGCGAACAAGCCAACCATGGAGAGGCTGACCAGGATCGCGAAGGCGGCCCAGATGATCTTGTTATGGATGAGCTTGTTGAATTTTGAGATCAGCATGGCGTTATGTCTTTCCATAAAACGGATGCATCCCGATGGTATCGGGATGCATCCGGGGTGGGTTGCTCTACATTGATTCGGTTACCGCCTGCCAACCGGGGTCGGCGACGGCGGGCTCGGCGGGCGCGGTTGGGGAATGAACTCGAGGTTCTCCTCATTCAGGAGCCGGTCGATCAGGTCTTTCATGAAATCATCCGGCGGCAGCGGGTTCCCCTTTTCCTCGCCGGTGGGGATCGGCTGCAAGGTCCACGGTTTATTGGGTTCCGGTGTCTGGTCTCCGCCGAGCGTGACAATGACTTCCTCGATGATGGATCCGTCCGGGGCGGTAAGCTGGGCGGTGATGACGCGCTCGTTGGTCTCGGGGATGAGCCGCTGCCATATCTTCAGGACATTGCCCTCTTTCGTGGGAATGTCCTTGTCGTTCATATCCTGGTCCTTGATCCGGATATCGAACTCGCCCTTCATGTTCTGCAGGCGCAGGAACGAGCGGTCGCCCGGGGTCAGGAGCGAAAGCCAGTCGTTGGCGTCGAGCACGAGAACGTCGAAGTTGTCGCCGTAGACATTGACGATGCCCTTGATCACCCGGATGATCACGATCCTCAGGTCCTGCTCTATGCGGGAGGCGACACGGAAATTCGTGCCGACGGCACCGCAGATGGCCGTGGCCGTCTCCACATTGAGCTTGTTGCCGCCCTGGTGGAAGCTGCTGTTGAGATCCACCTCCACTTCCCCGTCTGTCAGGCGCACATTCTTGATCTTCGAGTCGCTGGAATCCTCGTCCATGACCAGGTTGGCATTGGCGAGAACCCGGACCACGTTGCCTTCCGAAAGCACCAAGACCAGGCTTGAACGGGCACCGGTACGGATCGTGCTGCCATAGGGGTAGGCCTTGGCTTCCTCGGCGGGCTGGAAACCATCCTGGCCCGGGATGCTGACCGTGCACTCCCCGGTGACCCGGATGACACGAAACGCGGGATCCAGGATATTCTGTGCACTTGCCATGGTCGCCAGAGCAACCGTCAGTAGCGTCGCGAGTCCCAACCTGATGTTTTTCATGATGCGGTTCCTTTCCGAATTCGATCTAAATTCAACTAACACGGTGGCCATACTAACGAAAGGCGGTATGTGAAGTCAAGCCGCCCGCGAAAAAAAAGAGGGTCTTCCGCAGAATCTGTGGGTATGTATGTTCGCGGGGTTCTGTCAAACTG
>CAZSRU010000016.1:0-50733 GCA_964609395.1 uncultured Victivallales bacterium | reverse complement strand
CAAGCAGGCCGGCATCGAGCGCGCCTACCTCCAGCGCCTGGTCCGCAAGTACGGCTTGCGTGAGCCGACGGAAGTGCCCTCCGACTGAGTGGCGGCAGCTTGTTTAGAACTTCATTCGTTGCGTCCCTGATTCGTTGTGAATACATTCAGTTGGCCAGGTGCCTGGGCAACAGCATTTTCACAACGAATGAGGAACGCAGCGAATAAATGCATTTTTTGCCTTCATAGCCTAAGGAACTATACATCTGGCATGAGAGTAAAAAGCACAAGCGATAATCGGCACCACAAGTTACGGCAAGCCTATCGTCGAGACATTGGCGAAATCGGTATGTTTATCGAGGGAACCCTCAGCCAGGTTCTGCGCCAAGGGCGCAAGCAGCCGTCGTGGCAGCTGACCTTCAAGCAGGACGGCAAGACCCGTACGGTGTATGTGCCCGTTGCGCTGGTTCCTGAGGTTACGCTGTGGGTGGAGGAGTTCAAACGACTGAAAACGTTGATTCACAAGGTCTCGATGCAAAACCTGTCCATCATCCGCGACCACGGCGCTGTCCGCCGAGCAGAAAACCGGGCCCGGCTCCTGAGTGCGAACGATTCGGCCAGCACCTGCGCGGAATCATCCGACACTGCTTCCCGGAGCTGAATGCTTGGTTTGATGCCCTGCCAGACCCTCGGCGCCAGGATCTTTGCACCTACTCGGGGCGACACATGATGATGTTCCCTTCGGTGCTCATGCCTTCAGCGTCCTGTTCAGGCGTAGCAGGCCTTCTGCCCGAACCCGCCTGCATCCAACGACAAAGTGACAACCGACCGCGCCTGACGGATGGCCCCGTTTTGCCCTTTTAAAAACACATTCAGACTCCGCCTCGCACTGATCGCTTACAAACCCTTTGATTGGAACCGCTGAGCAACAACCGATCAGCTTGACCTGCACCGGTGGCTGGCGTAGTATCGCGCAATTGTGTTGGCACCACGTGATTTGATGGAATCCGTGGACTCCGGGAACCGAGAAGGATTTTATCAGTATGACAGTACGCACACGGATCGCACCCTCGCCGACAGGCGCGCCGCATATCGGCACCGCCTACATCGCGCTTTTCAACTACGCCTTCGCCAGGCGGCACGGCGGCCAGTTCATCCTGCGCATCGAGGACACCGACCAGGTACGCTCGACCCGGGCCTCCGAGGAGGCGATCCTCGAAGCCCTGCGCTGGATCGGGCTGCCCTGGGACGAGGGCCCGGACGTCGGCGGCGACAAGGGTCCCTACCGCCAGAGCGAGCGCACCGCCATCTACCGCGAGCAGTGCGCCACCCTGGTCCGGACAGGAAAAGCCTACCCCTGCTTCTGCACCACCGCGCGGCTCGACGAGCTGCGCACCCGCCAGGAGGCGGAGAAGACCCGCATCGGTTACGACGGCCACTGCGCCGGGCTCGCGGCGCAAGCCGCGCAGCAGCGCATCGACGCCGGCGAGCCGCATGTGATCCGGCTGCGCACGCCCGCCGATGGCGAATGCGTGCTGAAGGACTACTTCCGCGACGAGATCCGCATCCCGTGGGAAACCATCGACGACCAGGTCCTGCTCAAGGCCGACGGATTCCCGACCTATCACCTCGCCAACGTGGTCGACGACCACCTGATGGAGATTACCCACGTGATCCGTGGCGAGGAGTGGATCAGTTCCACCCCCAAGCACCTGCTGCTCTACGATGCCTTCGGCTGGACCCCGCCGGTGTTCGCCCATCTGCCGCTGCTGCGCAACCCCGACAAATCGAAGCTCTCCAAACGCAAGAACCCCACCGGCATCCTCTTCTACCGCCAGGCCGGCTACCTGCCCGAAGCGCTGCTCAACTTCCTCGGGCTGATGGCCTACAGCCCGGCGGACGGCAACGAGACCTTCGACCTCGAGACCATGGCCCGTACGTTCGACCTCGACCGGGTCAGCCTCGGCGGGCCGATCTTCGACCTCCAGAAGCTGCAGTCCTTCAACGGCCGCTACATCCGTGAGCTCGGCGCCGACGCCCTGCTCGTGCGCCTGAAGGCGTGGATGCTCAACGACAAGGTATGGTCCGCCCTGGTGCCGCTGGCGCAGCCGCGCCTCAACCAGCTCGCCGACTTCGTGCCGCTGACCGCCTTCGTGTTCGCCGACCGCCTGCCGCTGGACACCGCCACCCTGGCCAAGGGGCTCGCCGACCCGCTGCAGGCCGCGACGCTGCTGCAGGTCGCGCAATGGGAGATCGAGCGCGCGACCGACTGGGACGCCGACGCGATCAAGGCGCTGTTCAGCCGGATGGCGGAAAAGGAGGACCTGAAGTTCAAGACCCTGCTGGGCCTGTTCTTCACCGCCCTGACCGGCAGCGCGGTCTCGCTGCCGTTGTTCGATGCCATGGCGCTGATGGGCCGCGACCTGTGCCTGCGGCGCGTGCAGTACGCGCAGGAGACCCTCACCGCCGAGGGCACCGTGCTCAGCGGCAAGGCCGTCAAGAAACTGATGACCGATTACGAGCAACGCTACCGGAAGGATGCATGATCATGGCTGACGAAGAAAACGTGCCGGTTTCCAACTTTATCCGCGACATCATCGACCGCGACCTTGAGCAAGGCAAGCACCAGGGCGTGGTCACCCGCTTCCCGCCCGAGCCCAACGGCTACCTGCATATCGGGCACGCCAAATCCATCTGCCTGAACTTCGGCATCGCCCAGGACTACAACGGCCAGTGCAACCTGCGGTTCGACGACACCAACCCCACGGCCGAGGATGTCGAGTACGTGGAATCGATCATCGCGGATGTCCGCTGGCTGGGTTTCGACTGGGGCGCGAACCTGTTCTTCGCCTCCGACTACTTCGACCAGATGTACGCCTTCGCCGAGGACATGATCCGCAAGGACCTGGCCTATGTCTGCACGCTCACGCCCGAGGAGTTCAAGGATTACCGCGGCGTGCCGACGCGTCCCGGCAAGAACAGCCCCTGGCGGGACCGCCCGGCCGAGGAGAGCCTGGACCTTTTCCGGCGCATGAGGGCAGGCGAGTTCGCCGACGGCGAGTACGTGCTGCGCGCGAAGATAGATATGAACTCGCCGAACCTGCACATGCGCGACCCGGCGATCTACCGCATCCGCCGCGCCCACCATCACCGCACGGGCGACAAGTGGTGCATCTATCCGATGTATGACTTCGCCCACGGGCTCGAGGACGCGATCGAGCGCGTGACCCATTCGATCTGCACGCTGGAGTTCGAGGTCCACCGCCCGCTGTACGACTGGCTGCTCGACCAGCTCGACGTCCCCTGCCATCCGCAACAGATCGAATTCGCGCGGCTGAACCTGACCTACACGGTCATGAGCAAGCGCAAGCTGCTCGAGCTGGTAAAAAACGGCGAGGTCAGCGGCTGGGACGACCCGCGCATGCCGACGGTCTGCGGCCTGCGCCGCCGCGGCTATACCCCGTCGGCGATCCGCGAGTTCTGCCGGCGTATCGGCGTGACCAAGACCGACAGCCTGACGGATATCGCGCTGCTGGAGCATTGCATCCGCGAGGAACTCAACGAGTCGGCGACCCGCGCGATGGCCGTGCTCGACCCGGTCAAGCTGGTCGTCACCAACTATCCCGAGGGACAGACCGATATGCTCGAGGGCATCAACAACCCCGCCGACCTCGGGGCGGGGGTACGCGCGATCCCCTTCTCGCGCGAGCTTTACATCGAGCGCGACGACTTCATGGAGGAGGCTCCGAAGAAGTACTACCGCCTCAGGCCGGGCCAGGAAGTGCGCCTGCGCTACGGGTACATGGTCACCTGCACCGGCTGCGTCAAGGATCCGGTCACCGGCGCGGTGACGGAAGTGCACTGCACGTACGATCCCGAAACGCGCGGCGGCAACGCCCCCGACGGGCGGCGCGTCAAGGGCACGATCCACTGGGTCTCGGCCGCGCACGCGGCGGACGTCGAGGTGCGGCTGTACGACCGGCTGTTCAAGGTCGAACGCCCGGACGATGTGCCGGAGGGCGGGCATTTCACCGACAACCTGAATCCCGATTCGCAGCGTTCACTGCAGGCCAAGGTCGAGCCCATGCTGGCCCAGGCGGCGGCGGGCGAGCGGTTCCAGTTCGAGCGCACCGGCTACTTCATGGCCGACGCCAAGGATTCGGTTCCCGGCAAACCGGTCTTCAACCGTATCGTGGCCCTGCGTGATTCCTGGGCGAAAACCGGCGGGGCCGATGCTTAATGAATAGCGCCCCGACACCCCGAACGCCAAACGCCCCCCCCCTGCGGATCGCCGTGCTCGGCAGCGGCAGCGGAAGCAACTGCCAGTCGCTGATCGACGCCATCGCCGCGGGCACGCTCAATGCCGCGATCACCGGAATCTTCTCGGACGTGGAGGGTTCCCCCATCCTCGAACGCGCCCGACGCCACGGCATCCCCTGCCGCTACCTCAGCGGTGCCCCGTTCAAGACCAAGATCGACGGCGAGGCGGAAGCGCGCTACATGGAGGCGCTGGACGCCTGCGGCGCGGAGGTGATCGTCCTGGCCGGTTTCATGCGGATCGTCAAGCACGGGCTGCTGTCGGCCTTTGCCGGGCGGATCGTTAACATCCACCCCTCGCTGCTGCCTGCCTTCCCGGGCGTGCGCAGTTGGGAGCAGGCCCTGCGCTACGGCACGAAACTGGCCGGCTGCACCGTCCATTTCGTGGATGAGGGCACGGACACCGGGCCGATCATCATCCAGCGCGCCGTACCCGTACTCGACAACGACACCCCGGAGACCCTGCACGCCCGCATCCAGGTCGAGGAACACATCGCCTACCCCGAGGCCCTGCGCCTGATCGCCGACGGCCAAATCACCATCAACAACCACCGCGTCGTGCACCTGTAGGCGGCGGATTACGAGCGCAGGTAGATCCACCCCAGCAGGATGGCCAGGTTCATCGCCGTGACGAGGACCCCGGCACGGGCGTAGTCCCGGAACGAGATCCGGATGCCGAACGGGGCCGCCTGCTCGATGACGATCAGGTTCGCCATGCTGCCGATGGTCAGCAGGTTGCCTGCATAGGTCGTGGCGAGCGAGAGGACATACCAGGTCGCGGGCGCACTGCCCTCCAGGTGCGGGGCGATCAGGACCGTTGCCGGCACGTTGCTGACGACATTGCTCAGCAGGATCGAGAAGAGGCTCAGCCAGTACGGATTCGATATCGGCACCCCCTGCGCCGTCAACCAAGCCAGCCCCTGCACCGGCAGGCCGGTCTGGTTGAAGGCGCGCACGACGATGAACAACCCGCAGAAAAGGGTGATCAGGTGCCAATCCACCAGACCCAGCATGGCCCGGGTATGCAGGCGCCTGCTCAATAGCAACACGCCCGCCAGGGCCAGCACCGACAGCTCGCGCGGCAGGCCGACCAGCAGCAGCACGACCGCGACCGCCGCCGCCACCAGTCCTTTTGCCGATTGCCAGCGGTTGAAGACCGGCCACTCGGGTTCGGCAAAGGCACCGGCATGGACCGGTTCGATCATCAACCGCTGGCGGAAGAGCAGCAGCAGCAGCCCGAAGGTGACGACCAGGCACAGCAGAGAGGGCGGGGCGCACCAGAAGAGGAAGTCGAGGAAGGAGAGATTGCCGAGCTGCCCGATCAGCATGCTCTGCGGATTGCCGATCATCGTGGAGGCCGACCCCAGGTTCGTGGCCATGGCCAGCCCCAGCAGGTAGGGCAGCGGATTGAGGCGGCGGCGCCGCAAGGCCACGGCCAGCACCGGCGTGAACGCCAGGCAGATGATATCGTTGGCCAGCACGGCCGCCAGCAGGCCGCTGACCAGCATCAGGATCAAGAGGAACCACGCCGGCCGGTCGATCCAGCGGGTCACCCGCCAGGCCAGCGCGGTATAGAAGCCACCCAGGCGCAGTTGTGCCGAGATGATCATCAACCCGTAAAGCAGCAGCAGCGTGGGCACGGGAATCGCCTCCATCGCCGCCGGGGCACTGATCGACCCGCCGAGGACCATCGCCAGCGCGCCGAGCATGGCCATGCCGGTGCGGTCGATCGCCAGCCGCGGGTAGCGCCCCATGGCGATCCCGCAATACGTGATCAGGAAAACGAGTGTTGTCATATTGATAGAGAAAAACGAAATTAGCGGTTGTCTAATAAAAGCCCCTCTAGTATACGTTTCATCCATTGATTGCAAACACCAAACGGCATGATAGTGAAACGAGCCGAGGAGATCCTGCTTTGAATACAGCCATGACCATACCGGGATACGAGTTCCTGCAGAAGCTCGAGGAGAGTGCCACCGCCACCCTCTGGCGTGCGCGCCAGGAGTCGCTGGATCGTGAAGTGTCCATCAAGATTCTGAAACCAGAGTTCATCAGCCAGGAGGATGAAGTGCAGGCATTCCTGCGCGAGGCCCGCGCGGTCGCCAAGCTCAAAAGCGCGAACATCATCCAGGTCTATGATGTCGGCCAGCACGAGGATGCCCTCTTTATCGTGATGGAGTGCGTGAACGGGCATCCCCTGACAACGCTGCTCGACCTGGGCGACCCGATGGCGCAGAGGCGGGCCCTTTCGGTCGCGCTGGCGGTGGCGCAGGCACTGTCCGATGCCTGGAGCGGCGAAAAGCTCATTCACCGGAACATCAAGCCCGGCAACATCATGATCGAGAAGGGCGGCGCGGTCAAAGTCGCCAATCTGGGCATGTCCGGCATCGCCGACGAGATGCCCGGCATGATCGTCGGCACCCCGAACTACATGTCGCCGGAACAGGCCAACGCCAGCGCGGCGATCAGTTTCACCAGCGACATGTACAGCCTAGGGGCCGTCCTCTATCACATGGTCACCGGCCAGTTGCCCTTCGACAACCTGGATGAGGACGCGATCCTGCAGGCGCAGATCGAGGGACAACTCCCCTTCCCGCAGGACATCAACCCGGACATCACCCCGCCCTGCGCCCAGTTGATCGCGCGACTAATGATGAAGGATCCGCAGAAGCGCTACCCAGACTGGCAAAGCGCCATTCACGACATCGCGAAACTGGCCGATGGCAAGATGATCGTGACCAAGCCGATGGGCGGTTCCGGCAGCACGATCGCCGCCAAGGGCGCTGGCGGACGGATGGCCGTAAAGGCCGCGGCGGCCCCACGGAAGAAGATCGTCACCCGGCCTCCCGGCGCGACAACGGACCGACCGGTGGCAGCGGCGGCCCCCCGCGCCATTGCCAGTGCCGCGGGCCCGGGCATCCCCCCGTCGGCTGCGGAGACGGCCGCCCGAGCCGCCGCCCTCAAGAAAAAGTACGGCAAGCCGACCACACCGCTATGGATCAAGCTGCCGCTGACGGCCGCCCTGCTGGCGCTTTTCGGCTGGCTCGGCCTGACGCTTGTGTGGCAACCCTACCGCGAGGCCTATCCGAATGTTGCCGTCGTCGCGCACACGCCCGTGCAGGCGCAGCAACCCCTGCCGCCCCCCACCACCCGCCCTCAACCACCGGCGCCGAGTGAGACCGAACCGCCGCAAGAGACCGATCCGCTCGATTACGCGGACGCCGCCCAGGCCCCCTCGCCAAGCCCGGAACCACAGGCGGCCACGCCGCCGCCAACCCCGGAACCGCCATCCCCCCGCCTGGACGCACTCAAGAACAGCCTGGTGAATGCCGCGCTAACCGAAGGGCTGGATGCGGCGGCAAGGACGCTAAGCCAGCAACAGGGGACCGCTCCCGCCGCGGAACTGGATGCGCTCGCGCGTTTCTTCGCCCCCTCCAATCAACCCGAGGCGGTCATTGCCGATGCCTTCAAGGCTCTCGTCGGCAAGGAGACCCATGTCAACATGGGGGGCCGCCGTATCGAATTCCGCGTGGAGGGGGTGAATGGCGACACCATCTCGACGATGGTCAAATCCGCCTCGGGCGGTTCCGTCGTCTTCCGCCCGGCGGAACTCAAAGTCGGGCAACTGCCACCTGAGGAGCAGCGGCGCTGGCTGGGCGAGGCCGCCACCCCGGAGAAGGCTTTCGCCGCCGCGATGCTGGATCTCTCGACGGCAAACTACGCCGAAGCCGTCAAGCAGGCGGAGGCATGCGGCGCACTGGCCGGCGCCACACGCGCGTTCGTCGAGAAGCGCATCGACATGCTGCTGGAATAAACGTGGCCGGAGCATCCTACTCCGGATGATATCCAGCCAGGAAAGCGGCGATCAGATGCCGAGGTTCGAGAGCATCGTGCAGATGCCGTTGACGGTCTCGACCAGACGCGGATGATCGGACTCGATGTCCTTGACCGAGGCCGACAACCCGTCGACCGCCAGCTTGAGCAGGTCCGGATTGCGCGTTGAACGCAGTGCCTCGTGTGTCGCCGCCCCGGCAAACCCGGCGATGCTCTCGGCATGGTCGTCATGACGGGCGTCGAGACGCCCGACGTCCTCCTTCAGGGCCGCCAGCAGCAACAGCAGCTCACGCCGCGCCGCCTCGTCCAGACTGCCCTCTCCCGCCAGTCTCGCCTCGATCCGTTCGATCAGCTTCACACTCATCGTTCCCCCCTTCCCTAGGTTGTTCCTGCCACACCGCTACCCTACAACACCTGCCCCCCCGCCTGCAAGCCGCAAGCAGTTTTGGATCCGAACCGGGCTTGTCCCGGTTGTGCAAGAGCCTTATCAATATCAATAAAAACGCTGTTGACAACTTGTTGATAACTTTCCTGTTCCTGCGCTTGACACAATCCCTAGTGGTCATAGAAATATCTTGACACAATCCTCACAATCGCGCTGAACCAGCCGGATTATATTTTATAATTAGCTATATATTAACCACTTGCAACATATACGAATACGATTTGCGACCAACTGAAGGGTTTGCGATTGCGCTTACAGGCACCTGTGAGGTTGCTATCCGGCCAGTAAACGACACGTTTTCCGGGGTGTTTACAAACACGCTTGCATCAAGAGTTTAACAGGGCCCTCGAAAACGCTATTGCAACCAGCGTATGGCCCCGGAAAGAGGGCTGTAACCGTCGGTCCAGGGCGGTGTGCCGAGCCATCCCGACTCGCGCCGACCGTACCAGAACAGCTCCTTTTTCAAGGCGTTGACCGTGGCCGGATGACGGCCCAGCGCCATCCAGTATGTCTCATCGGCATCGGGGTCCACCGCGCCCGCATTGGACTGCTCGCAGGCGTGCAGTCCCAGTACCGCCGCATTGGCATAGATCACCGGTGCCAGGTCGAGCACTCGGTTGGAAATATGCAGCAGCAGCAAGCCGTCCTCGCGCAAGACGCGAAAATATCCTTCCATGGCCTCTGTCGTGAGCAGATGCACCGGGATCGAGCCGCTGTTGAACGCATCGATGATCAGCAGATCCAGCGAACCCGCCGAGCGCTCGCGCAGGGCGACCCGCCCGTCACCGTAGACGAAATCGAGCTGCACGCCGCGCTGACGGCTCTGCTCCAGGTACGTGAAGAACCGCTCGGCGAGGGTGTGGTTGTCCGGGTCGAGCTCGTAGATCGTCAAGCGAGCCCCCTCGCCGGCATAGGCGGCCAGGGCTCCGGTACCGAGTCCCACCATGCCGATATCCCGCAGGCGCGGCTGCCAGCGTGTCATCACGCCCGCGGCCGGTGTCGACGGATGGTAATACCCCACCGGCGTTGCAGAGCGCGCCGCATCCAGGTACTGCCGGCCATGCAGGGTGGTTCCATGCTGGAGGTACCGCTGGCCGTCGCGGTCGAAGATCGTGTAGATCCCGTAGAAATTGCGATGCGCGGCGACGTGCGTACTGCCAGTTGAAAACCGCCGCCATGTGCCCGTTCCGCAGGCAAGCACGACCAGCAGCAGGGCCGCCGCCATGGGACGACGGGCCGCGCTGCGCAACAGCAGGGCCACCGGCAGGGCCGCCATGGCGAATATCAGCGTAGCACCCAGCCGGAACCCGCCCAACACCAGCGGCAACAGCACGACCAGCAGCATCAGCCCGACTGTCAGCACGCCTTGCCTGCATGCTGACTGCCTGAGTGTTGGACGTTGGATGTTGGGCGTTGGATGTTGGGCGTTGGAACTATTTCGCCTTTCGCCTTTCAGCTTTCGACTTTTCCCATTGCCTTCAGTCTTCAGTCTACAGCCTTCAGTCACCCCGGATGTTCCACTCCCCTCCGCCAAACCACAGGCCACGAGCAGCAGGGCCGGCGCGATCAGATACTCGACCAGGGTGGTGCTGGCCAGCGGCACGCCCCAGCTAATAAGCAGGCTTCCGCCAAGGCCGCCAGCCGCCAGGGCGACATAGAAGCCGGTCAGCTCCTCCTCGCCCTCGGGCCGCGTGCGCACCAGGCGGGCGCTGGCATTCATGCACAGCACGAACAGCACCAGCAGATGCAATAGCAGTACCGGTGCCGGCGGCACGGTCAGGCCGAGCTGCAAGAGCAGGTAGAACAGGGCCGCGGCGACCACCGCCCAGTTCATCCCTGCTTCCATCCAGCGGGGAAACCATATCCGCTGCTTGAACGTCAGCACGAACGCCAGCAGGTAGACCGCCAGCGGCAGCACCCAGAGCATCGGCACGGCCGCCAGGTCGAATGTCATCATGTTGGTCACCGCCAGCAGCACGGCGCAGGCACCGAAGCTGAGCATGAACCACGTCAGCCAGCGGTAGCGCGAGGCCGGAGCCGTCCCGCCATGCGCGGACGGGGCATCCGCCGCCGCTGGCTCGGGACGCCAGGGATAGCAGATGGCATGCAGCAGCACCAGCACCGCATAGCCCGCCCACCAGAGCATGCCCTGCGCCGCGAGCGAGAAGTACGGTTCGATCAGGACCGGATACGCCAGCAGCGCCAGGACCGAGCCCGCGTTCGAGGCGCTGTAGAGCACATAGGGGTTCGAGCGAGAGCGCACCGGCGAGATCATCAGCCAGCGCTGCAGCACCAGGCTGGTCATCGACAAGACCAGGAAGGGTCCGCTGATCAGCAGCAGCAGCCGCCAGAAGACCGCCGGTGCCAGCGGCAAGCTGGCGGCGACAGCAGCCCCCGCCTCGAAGCGGAACGGGAAAAACGCGAACGGCATGAGCAGCAGCAACCCGTGCCAGCGCGCGTAGCGCTGCACACCGGCGCGCCGCTGCGCCGCATGACCGAAGACGTAGCCCGCCAGCAGGACCGCCTGGAAGAAGACCATCGCGCTGCCCCAGACCAGATAACTGCCGCCGAAATCCGGCAACAGGATCTTGGTGAGCATCGGCTGGATCACGAACAGCAGGAACGCACTGAGGAATACCGCCGCGTAAAAGGCCATCGTCACCATACCGCCAATCCTCTCTGTTGCCTGCACGTTCGCGTAACGGCATCACCTTTAGAATAGCTTGGGATCACTCTCCACCATCATCTGCTTGGCGGGTGCATACAGCAGCACGAGGTTGGCGTCCTCCACGAGTCGCCGGGTCTTCTTCGCAAACGGCTCCATCTCCGGATTCCAGGCCAGACACCCTTCCCGGGCCGCCAGGAAAACCGTCAGGTCATGCGGTTTCATCTCGCGCAGGCTGATGATCGGCATGTCTTCCCAGCTCTCGTAGACAACCGTGCTGATCTCGTTCGGCAACCCGGCTTCGACCTGCCGCCGCCGAACCGCTTCGAGAGTCTCCGCCAGGCCATGGAAGACAAACGGGACCTTCAGGTTCCGGCGCAGCGTATGCAGGGCCTTAAGGCAATCCCGCAGCCCGTGCTCGAATTCGGCATGCGGGGGAAGCGCCAGCGTCATCCGCTTGATCGCGTTCAGCGGGGTGCGGATGCCGCTGACAAATGTCATCGGCATGCTCTGGTCGAGCAGATGCGCGTGAAGACTGCCGAAGAAGTATTCACCGGAATGGTACTCGCCGCTCCAGCCCAGAACCACGCAGGTGATGTTCATTTCCCGGATCACACGCAGGATTCCGCCCGTGGCACTGACATCGATCCGTGAAATCAATTTTACCGACATATTGCCACCCGAGGCGTGGAGGCGGGCTTCTCGCAGCAGCTTATCCGCCTCGGCGACGCGGATCGACGCATCCGCCTCGTCGGTGATCACCGCCAGCGGATAGACAGGATCGGATATCTTCGGATCCTTGATGGCGAACGCGAAATCCAGCAGGCTCATCATCGATTTGACGTTGGCGACCGGCACCAGGATGCGCTGGTTGTCGGACTCCGTATCAGACGGAGAGGAGCCAGACTGCGAAAGCGTTAGTGCCAGCCGAACCCCGGCCTTCTCGACGGCAAGTGCGCTGGTGATACAGGTGACTAGGATCATGAAAATCGTGCCATTCAGCACATTTTCATTCAGTAGCCCCAGTTGGTAGCCGACTATGATGGCCGCCAGCGTGTTGGCCGCCTGCGCGTTGCTGAGGCCGAAGATCACCCCCCGCTGCGCACGGGTATAGCCGAAACATTTCTGGGCACCCAGTGCCGCCAGCCATTTGGTGGCTGTCGCTACCACCGTCATGTGGACCGCCACGATCAGCGCCTCCGGACCACCGAATAGCACGCGCAGGTCCACCAGCATACCCACATAGATAAGAAAATACGGGATAAAGAGAGCATTCCCCATGAAATTGATCCGGTTCAGCAATGTTGACCCCGTCGGCACCACGCGGCTGATCGAAAGCCCCGCCAGGAACGCCCCGATCACCGGCTCGATGCCGAACATATGCGCGATGGCGGACGACACGAACACCAGAGCCAGGATGAACATGAACTGCGAAATACCTTCGCTTTCGACGTTGCAGAAGAACCACCGGGCAAACCGGGGCAGCAGCACGAACATCACCAGCGAGAAGACCGTGAAGGACGCCAGCAGGATAAACCAGAACATCAGGTCCAGCGTTCCATGCACACTGCTGGTGATCACCGCCAGGATGGAAAGCGAGATCGTGTTGGTCACCAGCGTGCCGCCGATCGTCACCAGCACCGATTCGTCGCGGGTGATTCCCAGCCGGCTGGCGATCGGATAAGCCAGCAGCGTGTGGGAGGCATACATGCTGGCCAGCAGAATGGAGGGCCGGAGTTCGAAATCCAGAAGATAGAACGCCAGCACGGTGCCGACGACCTGCGGGATGGCGAATGTAAGGAGCCCGAAAACAAGACTCTTCTTACTGCTGCGCCGGAAATCCAGGAAATCCACTTCCAGCCCGGAAAGGAACATGATGTAGAGGATGCCGACCGTGCCGAACAGGACGACGCTGGCATCCTTGGCCAGGATGTTCAGGCCGTTCGGCCCCAGGACCACGCCGGCCAGGATCAACCCCACGGAGCCCGGCAAACGCAGTTTGGACAAGATGATCGGAGCCACCAGGATGACCAGCGACATGACCGCGAAAATATTCACCGGGTGCGATATGGGCAGATCCGGCAACGCTAACGGATTGATCATGGCCTTGGTCCTTTCAACAACAGCAGTCAGTCACATGCGCCTGTCCCGCATCGACGTGGACTTCAAGCCGCGGAGGTACGATCTTGTATTGCGCGGGGGCAAGCATGCCCCCGGAAACGATCATGCGAATGCCTTCCTCCACCGGGATGTCGGTAAAGGCGATCTGCCTTTCCGGCAGGATGACCAGGAACCCGGAGGTCGGGTTCGGTGTGGTCGGCACGAAGACGCGATAGCGTAAATCGCCTTTCGGATCAAGCATGGTGCCGGTGACAAAGCCCATGGCCATTGAATCGGGATGCGGGAAGGTAACCATGACCACGGCCTTGAAGGCGGCCGCCGAGTTCGTGGAGAAGATCTCCACAACCTGTTTTGACGTGGTATACACCGACTTGACCAGCGGCAGACGGAGCAGCACGGCTTCGCCCCATCGGATTACCCGCTGCCCGACGATGTGGCTGGCGATCTGGCCGATCAGGTAGATGAACGCGACCATCAGGACAACCGCGATGATAACCAGCACAAACCGCGGGGCGGTTTTCAACAGCGGCCTGACAAACGGCATCGCCGCGCCCTCCAGTGCCGAAATCACCAGTTTCAGGACGAACACCGTCACGGCCAGCGGGATAAGCACAAACAGCCCCGAGACAAACCGGGATCGGAAATGCCTGCTCATGCTGACCTTAGACACTTCCCCCACATGCTTTGATGACTCCGACATTTCACCCCCGTATCCATTCAATCATACGCTGCAGGACGGCAATACCTCCTAGCAGGAGAAACGCGAAATACAGCACGGTCAAGACGAGGGATGCATACCCGAGGAGGACGGACCGGCCATCCCGCTGGAGCATCCCGATCGCCAGGAAGAGAATCGCCAACCCCGGCAGGGTATTGGAGAACGGGATCAACCCAAAGGGAGCCATCAGCAGCAGCGCCCCCGCGATCAGGGACAGCCCGTTGATCTTCGCCATCCCGACCCCATGTGTCAGTCCGGGTATCGAAGGGCGGCTAATCCTGCCCATCCGGTGGATCCAGACGGACCCCTTCTCCAGCGCGATGCGCAGCTTTTCGGCCGGAAATTGCTTCTGCATCAGGCGATCCGGTAGCCAAGGCGGACGATGGGCCATGATGCCGGCTCCAATGAGGACGATGACCAGCCCGAACACGGTGCTGACCCCCGGTATGGACACCGGCACCATGAAGGGCAGCGTAAGGAATATGCAGAAAACCAACATCCCCTCGATGCCGATGAGATTGAGGATCTCCCGCAACGTCACCACGTCCCCCGAAAGGTTTTTGATCACATGCTCGACACTCTCAGCCAGTGTCATCTCCGTCTTGTCACTCCCGGAATCCATGCAACTCCTTTCCTCTTGTCACGATTGGTTTTTTGTGCCAGCCGAGGCCTCGAAGATACGTCCACGCCTGACACGCCGCACCACAAACTCCAAGCCCTCGTGGCGGATAGTCTGGCCTGGCTTGGGGGGCTGGTCCAGTTGGTGTGCCAGCCAGGCGGCAAGGGCTCCACCCGCAGGAACAGGCGATCCGCCAAGCTTGGCGATCACCTCGCCTACTGGCACGCCGCCGCCGAACATCCAGGTGCCCCCGCTGAGCAAATGGACATGGCGAGGCAGCCGGTCGAACTCGTCCTGGATATCCCCGACCAGTTCCTCCATGATATCCTCCATGGTGATCAACCCCAGGCATCGGTTCGCGGGGTCCCGGACAATCGCGATGTGCACATGCTGATCAACGAAGGCTTTCAGGATATCTGACACCGGGGTGCCGGGCTCCACGAAGTGGACGGGACGAATGATGCCCTTCAGGCCCGGATCACGCGGATTGGTGCTCATGTAGTACACCAGTTCCTTGAAGTTGAGGTAGCCGACGATGCTGTTCCGGTCGCCGTCCTGGCAAACAGGAAAGCGCGTGTGGGCATCGATATGGGCGGCAACAAGGGCATCCACCAGAGACTGTGCCGTGGACAGCATGGAGACCTGCTCGACCGGGATCATGACCTGCAGCGCAGTGGTCTGGGACAGTTTCGTCGCCCGGCTGATGATCTGCTCCTGATGCGGCCCGATGTGCTGGGAATCCCGCGCCATCACCGCCAGCGAGGCGATCTCTTCCAGCGTGGACGGTGCCCTCTTTTCCGCTCGCCGGCCCTCGAACGGGCGGTTCAGAAACTGCAGGACGTGAATCACGGGCGTAAACAACTTGACGAGCAGCGATAATGGCCGGGCTACCCACAACGCAATCGTCTGGTTGAAGTAGACGCCGAGGGTCTTGGGCAGGATCTCGGTGTACTGGAGCATGGCAAACGTGAACAACAGGGAAAACAGCCATATCCACTGGTCGCCGAAAAGATCGTCGAACCGCGATCCGGCCACCGCCGCACCAATGGTGTGGGCGGCGGTGTTAAGGGTCAGGATCACCGCGATCGGACGCTCGATGTTGGCTTTGAACCTGCGCCAGATCGCGCCGCGCCTAGGGTGTCGCGACGACAAGTCCGCGACTTGGCTGGGCGTGAGGCTCAGCAACGCCGCCTCCACGAGCGAACAGAAGAACGAAACGCATAACGCGACGGCAAGACTCGCGATGAAAATCGTCATTTACAGTAATCTCCCACATGTTGGCGTTCGGTCACGATACACCCTCGGTGTAGCTGTTCTTTCGCGAACCCTGACGACCGCCAGGATACGGCTAGCTGAAAATGGACAGGATGACACCGGCCGCGACCACCGAGCCGATCTGCCCGGCCAGGTTGGCGCCCAGCGCATGCATCAACAGGAAATTGTGCGGGTCGGCTTCAAGCCCCAGCCTGTTCGAGACCCTGGCCGCCATCGGGAAGGCACTGACGCCTGCCGAGCCGATCAACGGGTTGACCGGGTTGTCCTTCCATACCAGGTTCATCAGCTTGGCGAAGAGCACGCCCCCGGCCGTGCCCAGCGAAAAAGCCAGAAGCCCCAGCACGATAATACCCAGCGTCGCGGGTTGAAGGAACTTGTCCGCCTCCATCTGCATGCCCACACCCAGCCCCAGGAAGATCGTGGCCAGGTTCATCAACTCGTTCTGTAGGGTTTTCGAGATGCGCTCGATAATGCCTGACTCCTTGATGAAGTTGCCGAAAGCAAAGCATCCCATCAGCGGCAGGGCCGTCGGCAGGATCAGGACGCACAGCGCCACGAGCAGCAAGGGGAAGATGATCTTTTCCAGTTGGCTGACCTCGCGCACTTGGCGCATGCGGATCAGGCGCTCTTTCGGGGTGGTCAGCAGCTTCATGATCGGGGGCTGTATCACCGGGACCAGGGCCATGTAGGAATACGCAGCCACCGCGATCGACCCCAGCATCTCCGGAGCATACTTGGAAGCCACAATGATCGAGGTCGGACCATCCGCGCCACCAATAATGGCAATCGAACAGGCCTGCTTGATCGAGAAGTCGAACCACGGCAGGGCATTCAGGGCCGCGACGCCCAGCAAGGTCCCGAATACGCCAAACTGCGCGGCGGCACCAAGGATCGCGACGCGCGGGCAGGCCAGGAGCGGGCCGAAGTCGCACAGTGCGCCAATGCCCATGAAGACCATCAGGGGCAACACCTCATTGCGGATACCTTTCTCGAAGATCAAGGTCAGGAACCCATGTGCGCTGCCCATCTCGCCCAGCGGTACATTGACGAAAATGGTGCCGAAGGCGATCGGGACAAGCAGCAAGGGCTCGAAGCCCTTGACCACGCCCAGATAGAGCAGGAAAAAGCCAACGCCGACCATGATGATCTGCTTCCAGTGGCCGCCAGCGGTCATGTCCCAGATGCCGGTCGAGCGCGCAAAGCTTCTCAGACAACCGCCCAGCGAAATAACGTCGGCGGCGGGTTGCTGCGGAGTCGTGGCCTCCGTCACAACGGCACCCGCGGCGGCGGCAGGTCCATCAACAACCGCCTGTGCCGGGGACGCCGGGAAAAACCGCACCAGCGCCAGAACGGTCAGGACGGTCAGCACCAGCGGACGGACGCCGCGGCGGGTGAGGAGTGTTTTTAATGATTGTCTTATGGCATGTGGCATCGACAGGTTCCTTCTCTTACGCGATCTCTGCAATCGTGTCGCCAGCCTTGACCACGTCGCCAACCTTGATCCGGTACGTGAGGCGGCCTGCGTGTGTACTGAGGATGGTCATTTGCATTTTAAGCGCCTCCATGACGCAGATCTGCTCATCCTTATCGACTTGATCACCATCGGTCTCCGTGAGCGAGATAATGGTACCCGGCATGGGGGCCGGCACCTTGTGCACGGTGCCGGTACTGCTGCGCACGGCTTCATCATCCGGCGTCTTGGAATCCACCTGCTTCACGCGGATGTGGAACGGCTGGCCGTCCACGCTGAGCTTCACGCTGCCATCCGGCTCGGCGACACGGCTGACCTTGTGCTCGACGCCATCCACCGTGACCGCGAAGTGGCCCGACGCGCTTTTGACGGCCACCGGTGAGGCGGCAGCGGCAGGAGCCTCGATCTTGACCGGCCCGTTCGGGCGGGTCTTGAAGAAACCGATGGCCACCTGCGGGAACATGGCATACGTCAGGACATCCTCCCGGGCAACCGATGAGACACCGAGTTTCTGCTTCAGCTCCTCTTCGATCTTGTCCAGCTCGTTCGTGAGCAGATCGGCGGGGCGGCAGGTGACCATGGCGGGCATGTCCAGCTCCTTCAGCACGCGCCTGACCAGGTCCGCGTTCGGCTTGGCGGGGGTCAGTCCGTAGTTGCCAGCCAGCAGGTTCTTCGATTCGTTGCTAAGCTGGACGTAGCGGCCGAACAGGACATTCAAGACCGCCTGCGTCCCGACAATCTGGCTGGTGGGGGTGACTAGGGGGGGGGAGCCGAAATCCTTCTGCACAACGGAGATCTCGTCCAGCACGGCATCGAGCTTGCCAAGGGCGTTCTGCTCCTTGAGCTGGCTCTCCAGGTTGGAGAGCATGCCGCCGGGAACCTGGGCTATAAGGAGACGGGTGTCGGCACCGACGAATGACGATTCGAAGGCCTTGTACTTCTTGCGGACCTCCCGGAAATAGGCAGCCAGCTCGACCAGAGGCTTGATGTCCAGCCCGGTGTCGTATTCCGTTCCCCCGAGGATCTCCACCATGGTTTCCGTGGGCGAGTGGCTGGTCCCCATCGCCATGGAGGAAATGGCGGTATCGATACCGTCCGCACCAGCCTCGATCGCCTTGACCAGGGTCGCCACGGACATGCCGGTGGTGGCGTGCGAATGGATCTGGATCGGGAGGTCCACGGCTTTCTTGAGCGCCTTGACCAGAGCGTAGGCCGCGTAGGGCTTCAGCAGCCCGGCCATATCCTTGATGCACAGCGAGTCCGCACCAATCTCTTTGAGTTCGCAGGCCAGGGCCACGTAGGACTCAAGCGTGTGGACGGGGCTGGTCGCGTAGCTGATCGTCGCCTGCGCATGCTTGCCGGCCTTCTTGACGGCCTTGAACGAGGTCTGCATGTTGCGCACATCGTTGAGCGCATCGAACACGCGGAACACGTCGACGCCATTGGCCGCCGCCAGTTCGACAAACGCCTCCACGACGTCGTCGGCGTAATGCCGGTAGCCAAGCAGGTTCTGTCCGCGCAGCAGCATCTGCATCGGTGTTTTTGGCATGGCGGCCTTGAGCTTGCGGATCCGCTCCCACGGGTCCTCATTCAGGAAGCGGATGCAGGAGTCGAAGGTCGCGCCTCCCCAGGTTTCCAGCGACCAGAAGCCGGCGCTATCGAGCTGTTTGGCGACTGGCAGCATATCGGCGGTCAGCATGCGGGTCGCGAAAAGCGACTGGTGCGCATCGCGCAGGGTCAAGTCGGTAATATGGACACGGGCCATGTAAGCGTCTCCTTCTAATGCTTGTCGGATGTGGATTCGGTCGCGGCGGCGATGGCCGCCGCCAAACGGGCCAGGGCAACGGTTTCAGTACCGTCGGAAAGAGGGGCTGGATGCCGCAGCGCGTAACGGCGGACAAGGAATGCGGTCAGGTTCATGCACTGGATGACAACGAAAAGAAACAGGAACACCAGGGCCATGCCCAGTGTCATGATGGTCAACGCCTGCCCGAACAACTCCATAAAAACACCTCCCTGCACGGTCCCGTGCCGGAGGAAAGCGCCACCGCCACAACCGCTCCTGAACCTGTGGAAAAAGAGGCCGCATTGTGCATGGGACAATGGCAAAAGTCAATGCGGATTACAGCTCCACCTGGATGCCGATCTCGATGACCCGGTTCGGGGGAATCCGGAAGTACTTCGAGGCATCCCAGGCATTTCGGGAGAGATACGCGAACAGCCCTTTCCGCCAGTCGCGCATGATCTGGTCCTTGCCCAGGATAAGCGTCTCGCGCCCAAGGAAGAACGTGATCTTCATCGGATCAAGGTCCAGAGCGCCAAGTTTTACGGTTTTGAGGATCGCGGACAGGTTCGGGTCTTCGCTGAATCCATAGCGGATCAGCAGTTTATAGAACCCCTCCGGCAGGACGGTCGCCTGGACCCGTTCATGTTCCGGGATATGCGGGACGTCTTCCGTCCGGATGGTCAGCAGAACAATCTGCTGATGCAGGATCTTGTTGTGCTTGAAATTGTGCAGCAGCGTGCGGGGGATGCCGTTGGGATTCCCGGTCAGGAATACCGCCACGCCAGATACCCGGTGCGGCCGGGTGTTGATCACGTCCTGGATGAAATGATCAACCGAGATGGCGGCGTCCGCCATCCGCTTTGCCAGGATTTCGCGGCCGCGATTCCAGGTGGTCATGATCGCCATGAAGCAGGCCGCGATCACGATCGGAGCCCAGCCGCCGTCGCCGATTTTCAAGATGTTGGAACCAAAGAACATCAGATCCATGCTGAGGAACGGTACCGCGATCAAGAGCACCACTGGCAGCGGCCAGTTCCAGATACGACGCATCACGGCCAGCAACAGCAGCGTGGTGATCAGCATCGTGAGCGACACAGCCATCCCGTAGGCTCCGGCCAGATTGGCGGAATTCCGGAAGCCCAGCACCAGGACGATAGTACCCGCCAGCATAAACCACTTCACAAGAGGAAGATAGACTTGCCCGATCTGTCTCGACGAGGTGTGGACAATCGACAGGCGCGGCAAATAACCCAACTGAATAGCCTGGCGCGTCATCGAGAAGGCACCCGATATGATCGCCTGCGAGGCAATAATCGTGGACGCGGTGGCCAGTGCAACCATCGGATAAATCGCCCAGTGGGGGACATTCCGAAAAAAGAGATTCTCGATGAGATGCGGATTCAGGACGGCGAGCCCGTCCACCAACGTCACATTGGCGGGGTCTCTCAAGGCCTTTAGCATCCAGGCCCCCTGGCCGGCATAAGTCAACATCAGCGCCGGCATCACGAGATAGAACCACCCCCGCCGGATTGGGCCGGTACCAAAGTGTCCCAGATCGGCATAGAGCGTTTCTCCCCCGGTGACCGCCAGAAAGACGGCTCCCATCGTGACAAACGCCTGCCAGCGGTTATGGATGAAGAAATCGACGGCATGGCGCGGATTTAAGGCGGCCAGGATACCGGGCGCCTGGATAATCGAGGCTACTCCCAGAGAGGCAAGCGCGGCAAACCAGACCAGCATGACCGGCCCGAAGATGCTGCCGACGGTCTGGGTGCCGTATCGTTGCATCCCGAACAGCAACACCAGCGCGACCAGCGCGATCATCATGATTGTGTGCGGCGGGACGACGACATCCCCCATGTTCAGCCCCTCGACAGCGCTGAGGACCGATATGGCCGGGGCGATCAGGCCGTCGCCATACAGCAGGGAGGCGCCGAACAGGCCGATGAAAATATACAACCGCCTTTTCGCGACAGGGTTACGGCTCACCAGCGCCATCAGCGCGAGAATCCCGCCTTCCCCATTATTATTGGCCTGCAGCACAAGCGCCATGTATTTGATCGTAATCAGCATGAACAGCGACCACAGGATCATGGAGACAATCCCGAGAATATTCGCTGCGCTGGGGAGAACTCCGCATCCCGGAGTAAAACAGACGCGGGTGGCGTAGAGGGGGCTCGTGCCGATATCACCGTAGACAATTCCCAGCACCGTCAGGGCAAGCACGAATCGCGCCCCCCTGGAGCGAGGCGCCTCACCGGCCCCCTCCATGGTTCCAGACTCTGCAGGTTCCACACCGTTCGATTTCATAATTCCACCCGTCCGCTAACTTCAATGACCCGACAGGGCGGAATGTTGAAGCAGCGGATTCAGTCGAAGAAGTGTGCCGGAGTCGAACAACAGAGTCAACATTGGAGTGCCACCTTGGATCGCCTCATGTATTCTCAGCGTTTTAATGATCTTGCTGTCTTATTTGCTGCTTTGGGAAGCGGAGGCCGATATTGCCGGCGCACGATGTTATTTTATTGCTTTCATGTTCGGTTTCGGTTAGCTATTCGCAAGAAATTTGCATATACCGGAGGTAGTTGCCTCCACCTTTTGTAGGGCGCAAAAGATCTTGGAGGCAGCGTGAACAGCGAACTGATTTTTTCGATTACCTGCACCGTCCTGGGGGGGCTTGGCGTTTTCCTGCTCGGCATGAAGTATATGTCGGAAGGACTCCAGGCCGTTTCCGGCGAACGGCTGCGGAAGATCATCTCTGTCGCCACGGACAACCGGATCATGGGGATGCTGGTGGGCTTGTCCGTCACCACCATTATCCAGTCCAGCTCCGTTACAACCGTCATGGTCGTCGGCTTGGTCAACAGTGCCATGATGACCCTGACGCAGGCCATTGGCGTCATTTTCGGCGCGAACATCGGAACTACCGTCACCGCCTGGATCCTGACCTTGAAAATCAGCCAGTACGGACTTCCCTTGCTCGGCCTGTCCGCCATTTTCTTCCTCTTTTCGAAAAACGAGCGGTTGCGTTACACCGGCATGACCATGATGGGGATCGGCATGATTTTCTTCGGGCTGGAGCTGATGACCTCCGGATTCAAGCCGCTGCGCACAATGCCGGCGTTTGTACAGTGGTTCCATTCCTTCCAGGCCGCCTCTTATTTTGGGGTCATGAAATGCGTGGTGGTCGGGTGTATCCTGACGATGATTGTCCAATCCTCCTCCGCCACAATCGGCATCACGATGGGGCTGGCCAGCACAGGGATGATCAATTTCGAAACCGCCGGAGCACTGGTACTAGGCGAGAATATCGGCACCACCATCACCGCCTGGCTTGCCTCGCTTGGGGCCTCCACCAATGCCAAACGCGCGGCCTATGCGCATATCTGCTTCAACACCCTGGGCGTGGCGTGGATCACCACGATTGCACTGCCTTTTTATTTCCCGCTGGTCAGCCGGTTTATCGGGCACGATCCGAACACCCTGGTCATGCTGGAAAACGGGGATCCGTCCTATCCGTACATCATGGCGGCCATCGCCGCCGTTCATACCGGATTCAACATGGTCAACACCCTGATCTTCCTGCCCTTCGTCAAACCACTCGCCCAGTTTGTTTCCTGGATTGTCCCTGAAAAACAGCCGGTAACCAAGATTCCGCACCTCGCCCATCTGGATATCCGCTTCCTGGATACTCCTGCCATCAGCATCGTGCAGTCCCACAAGCAGATCATGTTCATGGCCGAGAGCAATGAAGCCATGCTCGAGAAACTGGCCGTCATCCTGGATTCAGGCAAAACGGATAATGAACTGGAAAACAGTATTCTCGGTGCCGAGGAAACCCTCGATGTCGTCCAGCACGAGGTCATGCTGTTTCTCGGCGAACTGATCAGCGGCCAGGTGCCACATGATATAACCGACAAAATATGCGGCCAGATGCGCATGGCAGATGAATACGAATCCGTGAGCGATTATGCGGCCAGCATCTTGAAGGGGCTGCGCAAGCTGCGCACAAACAACCTGCAACTGACTCCTGAGGGACGGGAAGAACTCAAGAACCTGAACAGCCTACTACTCGACTACCTCCGGAAAACCAACCATGTTGTACGGATGGAAAACCCAAAAGCCGCGACGCAACTGGTTCCTGTCCACAAGGAAATCAACCAGCGCATCAAGGAATACCGCCAGGCTCACCTCAACCGGGTGACCGCTGGCAAGGTGCCCCCGCTAAACAGCCTGATATATAGTGACTTGATCAACTATTACCGGCGCATCAATGACCATACGTTGAACATCGCCGAAGTTGCCGCCGGAGAAAAGTATACGATCCCCCTGAAGGCGTCTTAACCGCGACGATCATCTGACGCAGGCCCCGCCGGAAACCGGTAGCATAGCAATCGGGTCATGCACACACCCGCGATCGCGGGCTACCATCCATAATTGCATTCGGGCGGCGGGATTGTTATAAAGCTGTCCATGAGTTTTCCTGGCGACATAACCTTTAAACCAAAACGGTGGCCTTTACTCCTGCTGGCCGTGCTCTGCAGCGGCGCAGTCGCGCTCCGCGCCGCCGCCGAGGTGCGGATCGAGACGGGCGCCGACCCGCAGGATCTCTACCTGGGAGAAGCCGTCACCCTGAACATGCAGGTATCCAACTTCACCGAGGGCATGGAGCCGGACTTGTCGGGGGTCCCCGGTACCGTCACCTTTGTCGGCCAGCGCGACGAAAGCCGGCAAAGCATCACGATCATCAACGGCAGGCACCAGGTCACCGGCTTCAGCGGCCGGCTTTTCCAGTATCGCGTCATTCCCGCCGCCGCCGGCGCACAACGCCTCGGCCCGGTCCGCGTGACCGTCGGCGGCAAGGCGATCGCTTCCGCGCCGGGCCCCGCCGTCAACGTCCGTCCCGTGCCACAACAGGACACCGTGCTGCTCGTGCTTGACAGCACGAAGCCGCAGGTCATCATCGACGAGACGTTCACCGTCACCCTGCGCATCCTGGTGCGCCGCCTGAAGCCGCCTTACGCGGCTGAAAGCCCGCTGCCGGAGCAGGCACCGCCGTTCCTGAGCATCCCGTATCTCGACCAGGACAAGGATGGCGGTCTGGAAAGCGAGGACATCCGCCAGCGGTTGAACAGCATGCTGACCAGTGCTGGCGCCGCTTTCCGGATCAACAACTTCACCGTCGATGGCGGCGATCCGTTCGGCGGTATGCTGGGCGGCGGCCGGCAGGCGCGTTTCCGGCTCGATCACCAGGAGGTGATGCACAACGGGAACCCCTACTACGAATACCGGTTCCCCTTGCATGTCACCCCCCGCCGCGAAGGCACGTTCACCTTCGGCCCGTCCGTCTTCAAGGGGCCCGTCTATGTCAACGTCACCCCCGCCGGCGAGGGCCAGACCGAAACCATCTACGCCATTGCCGAACCGATCGCCGTGCGCGCCATTCCGCCGCCGCTGGAGAACCGTCCGGAATCCTATATCGGCGCCATTGGCAGCAACCTGACCGTCAGCGCGTCGCTCGACGCCCAGACCTGCTACATCGGCGATCCGCTCACGCTTACCCTGGAGATCCGTGGCGACGGGCGGCTCGACACGATCACCGCCCCGCGCCTGGGCGCGCAGCCCGCGCTGCAGCGCGATTTCCGGATCTACGAGGACACCGTGCAGCGGGAGTCCGGCGAGGACTACCGCCGCTACCGCTTTACCGTGCGCCCCTCGCGGGCCGGGACGCTGGAGTTCCCGCCGGTGGCGGTCTCCTACTACGACACGGGCGCCGCCGACTACCGCACCGTGTACACCGAACCGCTGCCGGTGCGCGTCAACACCGTCACCGAGGTGCAGCGCGACATGGTCATCGATACCGGCACGCAAAGCATCACCATCCGCGACGCGGACGACAGGCTTTACCCCGCCCCGGTGGAGATGGCGGGATCGCTGACCGCGGTAACCCCGTTCTTCAGGCCCCGCCTGCACCTTCCGCTGCTGCTGGCGGGACCGCTCTGCTATCTGGCCATGCTGGCGCTGCGCCTGCGCCGCCGCCTTGCCCCGGCCATGCGCGCCAGCCGCCGCCGCCAGCGTGCCGCCGCCCATGCCAGCCGGCTGCTCCGCTGCCAGCCGGACGCACCGGATGCGCCACCGCCGCAGCCAGGCCCCGTATTGCGAGGCTACCTGGAGGCACGGCTCGGGCCGCTGTTCAAGGCGGCAACACCCCCCGAGTGCGAGCAAGGGCTGCTCACCAACGGCATCACGCCCGATCTGGCCAGCCGCTTTGCCCGCTGCCTTGAAACCTGCACCCTCGCCGCCTTCGCCCACCCTGCACCAACGGCGGACGAAACCGCCACCCTGCGGAGCGAGGCGGAAGGCCTGGTCGCCGAGTTGGACAGCGCCCTGAGGATGAAACAGCCCCGCCGCCGAGCAGGCCGCCAAGGGGCACGACTGGTGCTGCTCCTGCTGGCATTGCTGATAGCGGCGATGCGGCCCTGTGACGGCAGCCCCGCCAACCGCACCGGCAGCCCCGGCGCGGATTTCGAGGCGCAGCGGGCCACGACGATCCTGCTGGGTGCCGCGCAACCCGAGGACTTCGCCAAGGCGGCCGAGGCCCTGTCCACGCTGGTGGACGACGGGGCGGCCAATGCCACCCTCTTCTTCAACCACGGCACCGCCCTGCTCTTGGCTGGCGACCCCGATGGCGCCCTGGAGGCGCTGGCCCGCGCGGAGCGCTACAGCGGGACGACCTGGGCAATCCGGCGCAACATGCTGCTGGCCCGCCGGGCCCAGGATCCCGACGCCCCGGCCTCGCTGCCCTGGCAGCGCATCCCGCTCTTCTGGCATTACCGCCTGCCCGCCACCACGCGCATGACCATCGCTTCCCTCGCCTTCTGCGCCATCTGGCTGCTGGCGATCGGACGCCGCTCGCGACTGCGCGAGCTCACTCTTCCCTTCCTCTGGATCGCCACCGTGATCTGCCTACTGTTCGGTGCCAGCGTCCTGGCCTCGTTCCAGGGCGAATACGAAGCCGGCCTGAACCACGCCCGGCGGAAGGACCAGCAAGCCGATGATCCCCTTACTCGTACACCTGCTCGTACACCCCCATCTCCTGTAGAAGGCAACCCATGAAACGCATCTTCGCGCTTATGTCTATCCTGCTTTCCCTTGCCATGCCCTCATTGGCGCAGCTTCCCGAAGCGCCGATCGAAGCGGCCATCGAGGTCAGCAACGCATCCCCGTTTGTCAAGGAGACCTTCACCGTCACGCTCACCATCATCACACGCGACATCGACATCCACCAGCAACTCGACCTGACCGACCTGCCTGCCCCGGACCGGGTGGTCATCATTTCCACCTTCGAGCCGCAGCCGGTTGAACGCGAGGTCAACGGCCCGAACCGCGTCGAGACCCGCCGCTACCAGGCGCGGGCGCGGGCCTTGCAAGCAGGGGCCACACCCATCGGCCCCATCCTCCGCCTGACCGCTCAGCGCCGCGTCCGCTCGTTCTTCGGCAGCATGATCGAGGAAAACCCCGTCAGCATCCGCATTGCGACGGTAACCCTTGATGTCAAACCCCTGCCGCCACCGCCGGAGGGCTTCTGCGGGGCCGTCGGCACGTTCACCGTCGACATCGATATTGCCCCCACCAACCTGGTCGCCGGCGAGCTGCTGACCGTCACCACCCGCCTCACCGGCGAGGGTTTCCTCGACGGCCTGCGCATACCGGCCGTGCCGGAGGCCTCGCTGCTCAAGACCTACCCCGTCAAGGAGCTTCAGGGCGACCCGCAGCAGCGGCGGTTCGCGCAGACCGTGATTCCGAAATCCGAAGCCGTCAACGCCATCCCGCCCCTTTCGTTCTCCGTGTTCGATACCGCACAGGGCCGGTACATCACCCACACGGCCGGCCCGTTCCCGCTCCAGTATCACGACGCCAGCACCAGGGTGATCGAGCAATACCGCCCGGACGATGCAACGAACCGGCAGGCACAGTCCACCGAAGGCACGGCCGCACGCTGGCGGCAGCGGCTGGCCGATGGCCGCCGCGTCTCCGTCCGCTGCGCAACCGCGGCAGCCGGGCGCCTAGCACCCTCCTTTCGCAGCCTGGCGACCTTTGCCATCCCGGCCGAAAGCACCGTGCAGGTCCATGATCGGCACGGCGAATGGCTGCAGGTCGAATACCGCCATGCCCGCGGCTGGATCCACCAGGCCAGCCTGGAACCCGAACCGTAGACGGTTTTGATATGGACACGGCGCTGAAGGATGATATATAGCTGCGCAAGAAAAAAGGAGTTATCCATGAAGAGTTTGCTATTGTTTGTGATGTTTGCATCAGTGGTGGTCTGCCAGGCCGGAGGTGCAGTCGCGGCACCGTCGGGGCGGACGCCGATCGAGACCCGTTCAAGAGACCCCTATCTCGGGGCCATCGTCGTGGAGGCCGCCACGGGACAGGTCCTGTTTGAAAACAACGCGGATGCGCCGGGCTACCCCGCCAGCGTCATCAAGCTCATGGTCCTGCTCCTCATCCAGGAACGGATAGACAACGCAACCCTCCGCCTGACCGATCTCGTCACCGTGACAGCGGAAGCCGCGCGCATGGGCGGCTCGCAGGTCTACCTGAAAGAGCATGAGACCTTCCCCGTCGAGGACCTGCTTTACGCGCTCATCATCCAATCCGCCAACGATGCGGCAGCGGCTTTGGCCATCCACGTCGGCGGCACAAGGGCTGGCTTTGTCGAGCTGATGAACCGCCGTGCAAAGGAACTGGGCATGACGGCCACGGAATTCCATTCGGTACACGGCCTGCCACCCTCGCAGGGTATCCGCCCGGATGTTTCCACGGCACGGGATCTGGCGATACTGGCCCGAGAGATACTTAAGCATCCCGCCTGCCTGACGTACACCTCGACCCGCGAGCGCGGCTTTCGCAACGGGACATTCGGCATGCGCACCCACAACCACCTGCTGGGCTCCACCGAGGGGTGCGACGGCCTGAAGACGGGCTATTTCACGGCCGCGGGATTCTCATCGATTGTCACCGCCCAGCGCGGCGGACGCCGGGTCGTCGTGGTCCTGCTGGGCTGTCCGGTACGCGAGGGACGCGACAACCAGGCCCGGACACTGCTCGCCAATGGCTTCGCGAACCTGCCTCCCGAACCGCCCCCGGTGCCGACGCCGGCACCGGACGTTGCCGAGGTTCCGGCCCCGGCGGTGATGCCAACCGACGCAGCGCCAGCGCCGGAGGAAAACACGAGCGGCACCGGACGCCGGATTCTGCGCGGGGTGTTTATGCTCGCCATTGCAGCAGGACTGCTCGGCCTTGGTATCCGCATCGGACGTCGGCGGCAGTCGTAACACCGTCTGCATCGAACGTGGGCCTCTCCCTGGATTGCGGCGAGCAATCCTAGGGAGCAGGCTCGTGTTGGGGCGTCTCCGTTCTGCTCACCAAGGGCAGGCCTGCGGTGTCCAGGAATCGGAGCCCAGCCTCCATTCCTTCATTCTCTATTATCCATTTGAGGGACTTGCAGAACCCCTCGAACGAACGTAACAGCGACTTGGCCAACGGTTTTGTGTCCCGTCGCGGAAGGGCGTACGTCAGGAGAAGCTCCAGCAACTCGTGGTCGGAAAGTCCCCGCCGTCCCACAGCCCGGAACCGTTCCCGCGGCTGACGCCTGTGTCCCTGCGGTGGTGGGGCAAGCTCTTGCATTCCTTTAATCCGCTTCGTGCCGTGATAACGGCATCTTCGGGCTTATTATTGTTCTCCGTCATGCGTGCTCCCGTGTCGATCTTCACTTGTGTCGAATGAATGACAGCACTTTTCCTGAATATCGCTATCCTTCCAGCAGATTCTTTGTATATCACGACTGTTGAGTTGCATGGAAGGGCTTCCGCCTTTTCGCTTTACGCCGCATAGGGTGCATGCTAGTTTGGGCAGACTATGCAGGATCTCTCAAGAACGCGGCGTCTGGCCGTCCTTTACCCGAAGGCGATCGGCGACCTTTACTTCGCGCTGCCAGCGTTGCATACGCTGCGCCGGGCCTGCCCTGGCCTGCATATCACGCTGGTTGTCAAGCAGAAGCAGGCACCGCTGGCGTTGCCGCAGAAGGGTTTCCTGGCGGATGAGGTGCTTGTGCTCGGCGGGGATAACGGCTGTCTCGACGTGCGGCGTCAACTGGCGGCGCTGAAGGTCGACACTCTGCTGGACCTGGCCGGGAACGATCAGGCGGGGTTGTTGATGACCGGCCGCCGTGGACGGCGGCTGCGTCCGCACCGCGCGGATTGCAAGGGTATGTGCGCGCTGTATTCCCCGTTTGCGGAATCGCTGCCGCGGTTGGTGCCCGGTCGGCACCGGGTGGATGAACTGCTCGCCTTCGTGCGTGCCCTGGTGGATGCCGAGCCGGTCTATACGTTCCATCTGGAATTGCCGTCCCAGGCCGTGGAGGAGTGCGAGCGGATGATCGCGGAGCACGACCTTCGCTCCGGCAAGGTCGTCGTGCTCAACATCGGTGCCAGTCGCGACACCAAGCGCTGGCCGGCGGTGCATTTCCAGGCCTTGGCGCAACGGCTCATCGCCCGTGGCTACCGGGTGGTGTTGACGGGGGCCGCCGCCTTCAAGGCGGATGGCGACTATGATCGCCTGACGGTGGCGCGGTTTTCCGCCGAGGGGCTGATCGATGGCGTGAAATGCATCGACCTGGTCAGCGATAACGGCCTGCCACCCGCGCTCCACCTGCAGCGCGATGTTCATTTCCTGCGTTACGCCAACGTGGCGCAGGTCGTGGTCGGTAACGATACGGGCCCGATGCATATGGCCGGCTCTGTCGGCGAGGACGCCTGCAACCGGACGATCTCGCTGTTCGGGCCGACGAACTGGGGACGCTACGCGCCATTCGATCCGTCCCGCCATTTCCCGCAAAAACCGGCTGGCCGCTGGAACCGGGTGCTCTGCATCAATGCCGATTGCGGACCGGCGGGCCATTCCCATGATGGGCACCAATCCGCTGAGATTCCGGCTGAAGCCGGTACTACGAACACGGTTCCGGCTGGTTCTGCGGCGTTTGTAGTTCCGCCTTCAGGCGGCAGCGCCCAGAATGAGAATAGTATAGGACCGGCGGGAACGGCCGAGGCTTGCGACTGTTATCGCCGTGGCTGCGCCCACAAGAAATGTATGGCGACGCTGTCGCCGGAAGCCGTTTTCGACTCTATAACGTCGATCCTGGAAGCATCATGAAAAAGAATAGCGTACTGGTCATTTATTCCGGCTGGCTGGGGGACCTGGTCTGGATCGTCCCGACGATCCATGCCCTCCGGACGGTCTTCGATACGGTCTCGCTGGTGGTCTCCGATATCCAGGCCCCGCTGGCCGAGGTGATGACGAACGGGCTGGTCGATGCGGTTTACGTGGACGATCCCCGCCACCGGCTGGCGTCGGCGCGGACGGTGCGCGACGCCGTGCGCGCCAAGGGCATCCGGACGTGCCTGGATCTCAAGGGCCGGGGCAAGAACGGGATCTACATGCCCTGGGCGTCCGGATTGCGGGTGCTGATCCCGCACCGCCGCGACGCCCGTGAGTATCTGCTTGCCCGGCTGTTGCATCCGCTGGCCGAGTCGTTGCCGGCGCGGCCGGACCACGGACATATGGTGGATGCGTATCTGAGCGGGCTCCCGGTGCTGGGCATCCGGGATGCGCGGGTATCGTTCGCTCTGCCTTTCCCGGCTGATACCATTCGCGCCGGTGAACAAATCGTGCAGCGCGAGGGGTTGCGCGGCGGCAGGAGCGTGGCGCTGAATGTCGGCTCGGCGCAGACCAGCAAGATCTGGCCGGCCGAGAGTTTTCGGCGGCTGGCGCAGATCCTCAAGGCGGATCTGGGGTGCAAGGTGGTCGTGATGGGTGCCCAGTCTTTCAAGCCGAATGGTGATTACGACCTGCGCGTCTCGCGGGAGGTTTTCGGGGGCGGCCAGGTCACGAACCTGATCGAGGAAACCAGCCTAGCCGTTGACGCCTATCTTCTGGCTTCGGGCGCGTTCACAGTATCGGTTGGCAACGACAGTTTCGCCAATCACATGGCGGGCTCGGCTAGTGAATGCGCGGCCCGCGAAGCGGGGGCGGTGCAGGCTTCCAATGGACGCTGGTACAAGGCCAATCACACAGTTTCCTTGTTTGCGCCCACCAATCCTGTATATTGCCGGCCGTACGACCCGACCGGCACGTTCAATACGGTGGTGCTGCCGGAATCGTACCCGGAGGCCTGTGTCTATGACCGCAAGGCGCATACCTGTCCGCATTATGGCGACGGGTATTGCACGGAGCGGGCGCATTGCATGCAGAATCTGACGGTCGAGCAAGTGGTGGCGGCGGTTGAGAACAAGCTTAAGGAGCAGACGACATGAGTGAGGCGATAGCGGAAAAAAATGAGTACCGCGAGCAGCGGCTGGCGAATATGCAGGCGCTGGAGAAGCTGGGCTATACGCCCTTCGGCAAGGGAGCGTTTCCCCGCAGCGGGCGGCTTTCCGAGATCCGTGCCGGGTTCGAGGCGGGCAAGACCGTCAGCGTCGCCGGACGCCTGACGACGATCCGCGACATGGGCAAGAGTATTTTTGCCGATCTGAACGACGGGTCAGACCGTTTCCAGATCTACGTGCAGCAGAAGGCCATGGACGAGGCCGCATTCGAGGCGTTCAAGCTGCTCGACCTGGGGGATTTCATCGGGGTGGAGGGCGAGCTTTTCGTCACACGCACCGAGGAGCCGACCCTCAAGGTCACCCGCTGGGACATGCTTTCCAAGGCACTGCTGCCGCTGCCGGAGAAATGGCACGGGCTGAAGGATACCGAGGCGCGCTACCGTCAGCGCTATCTCGACCTGATCTCGAATCCCGAATCGCGCGCTCTCTTCAACCGGCGTATCGAGGCGATCCGCGCGATCCGCGAGTTCCTTTCCTCGCGCGGGTTCTACGAGGTCGAGACGCCGATGATGCAGCCCCAGGCGGGCGGGGCGGCGGCGCGTCCGTTCAAGACGCATTACGCCGCGCTCGATTCGGAAATGTTCTTCCGGATCGCCCCCGAGCTCTACCTCAAGCGTCTGCTGGTAGGCGGTTTCGACAAGGTCTTCGAGCTGAACCGCAATTTCCGTAACGAGGGCCTCGACCGGACGCACAATCCGGAATTCACCATGCTGGAGATCTACGAGGCCTACAGCGACGTCAACGGCATGCAGGCCCTGATCGAGGGGATGATCACCCATGTGGCGCAGAGCGTTTTCGGCGGGCTCAAGCTCGGCTCGGAGGCCCGTCCGGTGGATCTGACGCCGCCCTGGCGCGAGGCGACCTACCAGGAACTGATCCGCGAGCGCATGGGTGCCGACTGGTTCGAGCTGCCGCTGGAGCAGGCGCGCGCGAAGGCCGAGGGGGCGGGGCTGTCGCTCGATCCGGCCTGGGACCGGATGATGGTGACGCACGAGGTCTACGAGAAGCTGATCGAGAAAACGCTGATGCAACCGACCTTCGTCAAGCGGCTCCCTGCGGCACTGATCCCGCTGGCGAAGGCCTGTCCGGATGATCCCTCGCTGGCGGATGTGTTCGAACTGGTGATTGCCGGGCAGGAAGTGGCCCCGGCCTACACCGAGCTCAACGATCCGCTGGAGCAGCGCAAGCGGCTGCAGCAGCAGGCGGGGGAAAATCCGCAGGCGATGGATGAGGATTTCCTCGAGGCGCTGGAGCACGGCATGCCGCCTGCTGGCGGGATGGGGGTCGGCATCGACCGGTTGATGATGATCCTGGCCGGGGTGGATGCCATCCGCGATGTGATCCTGTTCCCGCAATTGAAACAACGGGTTTAATACAAATAAATGGGAATCGGTTTACGATAGCGGGCGACGAGATCGGATCACGAGTTAAGCGTACCAATCGTCCACCGTTATCGTCGCCCGTTATCGTCAACCGGAGTAGAAAGAAGACAATACATGTTGCCGTTTCCTTTGTTTTTAGCCGGTAAGTATCTCAAGCCGAAACGCTCGTTCATCTCGGTGGTGACGCTCTTCTCCGTGCTCGGTGTGCTGCTGGGGGTGGCGATCCTGGTGATCGTGCTGGCGGTGATGACCGGGTTCGACGACATGTGGCGCACCAAGATCCTGAGTTTCAAGCCGCACCTGACAGTGACCGGGCGCTTGGGTGTGATCGAGGATCCGGATACGCTCTGCGAGACCATTGCGGCGGTGGAGGGGGTGACCGGGGTCTCCGCCAGCGTGGAAACGCGGGTCATGGTCCAGATCGAGGGGCGTGTGTCCGCGCCGGTGCTGCTGGGAGTGGATCCTGACCGGGCGGGGTCGGTAAGCCAGATACCGAGCAACATGCTGGCAGGCCGCTTCGACCTGGAAGGCGATTCGGTCGTGATCGGTTCCGATCTGGCCGCGCAGCTCGGCGTGCTCGTCGGTGACCGTCTGCTCGTGTACTCCCCGCGCAGTGTCATGTCGCCGGACGAGATCCATCTGCCGGAGGAACTGGAAATAACCGGGATCTTTGATCTGGGGATGCGCGATTTTGACGGCGGCTTTATTCTGACCGACATCGGTATCGCGCGCGATCTGGTCGGGATGGTTCAGGGGGCTTATTCGGTGTATGTCATGACGGCGGATGCCTTCCAGTTCGAGGATTATGCAGCGCGGGTGCAGGAGGCGGTGGGATCGCGCTATGCCGTGGAGAGCTGGCAGGAGGTCGATAGGATGCTGTTCGACGCCCTGGCCCACGAGAAGACCATGATGTTCGTGCTGCTGGCGTTCATCACGATCGTGGCCATTTTCTGCGTCACGGTGACGCTGATCGTGATCGTCGTGCAGAAGACCTCCGAGATCGGCCTGCTCAAGGCGCTGGGGGTGCCGACCTGGAAGATCCTGCTGGCGTTCCTGATCCACGGCTGGGCGCAGTGCCTGGTTGGTACGCTGGCCGGCGTCGGGGCGGGGCTGCTGGTATTGAAGAACCTGAAGAATATTGTCGGGCTGCTGGCCTCGTTCAATGTGTCGGTCTTTCCCAAGGCGATCTACGGGCTGGCGGAGATCCCGTGGGCGATCACGGCTGGTGATCTGGTGCAGGTGGGGGTGCTGGTGATGGTGGCCTGCACGGGGTCGTGCATCATTCCGGTATTGAGGGCGGCGTTCCTGCAACCGGTTGAGGCGTTCAGGCAGGAGTAGCATCGGGTAAAGTCGAAATTTGGAAAGTCGAAAGCAGAAATTAAGAAATCGGGAATCATATGTTGATCGAGGCGGAGAATTTGCATAAGCGGTATCTACTCAAGCGCAGCGAGGTGCATGTGCTGCGCGGGGCGGAGCTGCGTGTGGGGGCGGGCGAGACGGTCGCGATTGTCGGGCGAAGCGGCGCGGGTAAGAGCACGCTGCTGCATATCCTCGGCGGCATAGACCGCCCGGATGCCGGCAGTGGTAAAGTGCGGATCGTCGGCGAGGATATTTATGCGCTTTCCGGCGCGAAGCGCACCCGCATGCGGGCGGATCGGATCGGGTTCGTCTTCCAGACCTACCACCTGCTCAACGAGATGGATGTGCTGGAGAATGTCATGCTGCCGTCCCGGGCGGCCGGGCATCCGCGGATGCCGTCACGCAACCGTGCGCTGGAGCTGCTGGATGCGGTCGGGGTGGTTGACCGGGTGCGCCATATGCCGCTGGAGCTTTCCGGCGGCGAGCAGCAGCGCGTGGCGATTGCCCGGGCGCTGATCAACGATCCGGTGGTCGTGCTGGCGGATGAGCCGACGGGCAACCTCGATGTCGAGACCGGCGAAAGCGTGCTGCGGCTTCTTTTCGCGCTGACGCGTGACCGCGGGCATGCGCTCGTGATGGTGACGCATAACGACGAGATCGCCCGGACATGCGATCGGGCGATGCGACTGGTGGATGGACGACTGGTGTGATTTTTTTTTGTGATTTTTGTTTTGCTCTGATTCCTTTTATGCGGTAACGTTGGTTCCCGTCAAGCACGCCGTTCGGCCGTTTAATAATCGGCAAGGGCTGCGCGTGACACGGATATCGGGGCTGGGACGATACGAAAGGGGTTAATGATGCTGAAACGAACGTTTTGTGGCGTGGCCGTGGCGCTGTTCCTCTTAGCGGGTGCTGATCGAGCCCTTTCCCAGTCCAAGGCGGAAAAGAAACTGCCTCCGGAGGAGCAGATCCGGGTGCGTCGCTTTGTCGGGGTCGGTCCGCGTGCGCTCGCCACAACTCCTATCTTCCAGACCAGTGTCGGAGCCGGGGTCAAGCGGGCGCAGGAGTGGCATGTCGTGACTCTGGCTTATGATTCCGCGCCGGACTGGATGAATGACCTGCTGGTGGAGTTTCATGTGTTGACGATGATTCCGGACCCCGAAACGCGCAAGAATCTCTATTCACTTTACAAAAAGACGGTACGGTATGTCGATATCGAGAAGGGGCGTGATCACCGGGCGCTGGCTTTCCTGCGCCCAGCCGCGATCAAACGCTACGGCAAGGTGGTCGCCAGTGCGGCGGTACTGACCGTGGAGGGGAAGGTGGTGGACGAGCAGAGCGAGACGGCGGTTGATCTGCCGGAGTTCTGGTGGCGCAATCCGCTCGTGATTGACAATCCCGCGCTGACGGTGCGCGAGGGGTACCTGCTCAATCGGACAGAGTCGCCATGGGCCCAGGTTAACCCGGATGATTACGAGGTTATAAAGTAGTGTCTATGTTTGATCGAGATAGGGTGCTTGCCCTTGACCTGGGTGCCAGCAAGATTGTGCTGGCCGAGTTCCAGGTGGCCAAGGGGGGGGGGCCGGTACTGCTGCGTTACGGGATTCGCCTGATCGAGGGCGAAGGCGGTAACGAGACAGATCGGCTGGCCTTTATTGTTACCGCCATTCGCGATCTGATGCGCGAGCAGGCAATCCGTCCGGCCCCGATGCTGATGACGGTTTCAGGGCAGGCCGTCTTCCCGCGTTTTGTGAAGCTGCCGCCGGTCGGCCGTGACAAGCTCTCGCAGATCATCCAGTACGAGGCGGAGCAGAATGTGCCGTTCCCGATGAATGAGGTGGTCTGGGACTACCAGTTGATCGGCGATGACACGGAAGAGCTGAACGTCATGCTGGTGGCGGCAAAGGTGGAGAACATCAAGCGGCTGACCGACTGTGTCCAGGCGGCGGACCTGGAGCCGGACGTGGTGGATGTCTCGCCTATGGCTCTTTACAATGCCGTGCGGTACAACCATCCGGAGCTGGAAGGCTGCGTGATGGTGCTGGATATCGGTGCGCGCTCGTCGAATCTGATCTTCATCGAGGAGAACCGGATCTTCAGCCGTAGCATCCCGGTGGCCGGCAATGCGGTGACGCAGGAGTTGATGAAGGAGTTCGATACCGATTTCGCGGCGGCTGAGCGGCTGAAGCGGGAACTGGGTTTTGTGGCGTTCGGTGGCGTCTATGCCGGGGCGGACAACGAGACGGCGGACAGGGTCTCCAAGATCATCCGCTCCGTATTGACGCGGTTGCACGCCGAGGTCAACCGGTCGATCAACTTCTATCGCAGCCAGCAGGGCGGCAGTCCGCCGGCAATGGTGCTGTTGACGGGCGGGTCCTCTATGATCGCGCATGTCGATACGTTCTTCCAGGACAAGCTGAAGGTGCAGGTCGACTATTTCAATCCGTTTGCGCGGGTGGCGGTGTCGGCGGAGATCGATGCGGAACGTTTGAATGACGACCTGCAGAGCATGGGTGAAGTGGTCGGCCTGGCGTTGCGGCGGGCCGATCAGTGCCCCGTTGAGATAAACCTGATGCCGCCGGAATTGGTGGCTCTGAAGGTATTCCGCCGCCGCAAGCCCTTCTTTGCGCTGTCGGCCGCCGGCATCGTGGTCCTGATGCTCTGCTGGTGCGGTTATTTCTTCAAGGCCGGTGCCGCGTATGAAGGCCGTGTCGATACCGTAAAAATGGAAATCCAATCCTTTACAGAGACCAGGCTCCAGTTGGAGCAGGCGGTGGCGGCCCGTGAAGCGGCGGCGGCAAAGCTGACTGAAGCGACTGAGCTGATCGGCAGTCGAATCCGTTGGATCGAGATCCTGGAAGGGATCCGGGGATGCATGCAGGAGGGCATGTGGGTGACGGCGGTCACGCCCGAAATAACGGGCGGCCAGATCCCGCGGCTGGACATCACCCTCCAGGCGTTTTCCGACCGGTTGAAGGACGACGCGCAGGGTACCGCTTCGGAGCGGCTGCGGAACCGGCTGCGGTCGACGACGCTGTTCAAGGAGAACAGTGAGATTGTGAGTGAAATGGCTGTCGGGGCATACCTGCGGCGTTTCTCGATACGGCTTGAACTCGTTAACCCGATAAACGTACAGTGACGCAGGCATGAAAAAAGCCCAGATTATCACCCTGTCCTTATGCGCCGTAGGCGTGATCGCGCTTCTGACGGCGAGTTATGTGCTTTTTCGCGGGATCTCGCGATTCGGCCAGGCGCGCAAGGCGCTCAGCGCCGCCCAGGCGAGGCTAGAGGGGTTCTATCAGGATTCGGTTTTCCCGTCGGATGACAATGTGCGTCGGGAGAACACCAACACGCTGGCGCTCGCACGTTGGTTTGATGCGCTGTCCGCGGAATTGCGCAAGGGCAATGTCGTCAGCAAGGAACGCAGCCCATCGGCCTTCAAGACGGTCCACCTCGAGAAGACGCTCGAGCAGTTGCTGCGCGAGGCGCAGGCGGCCGGAACGGAATTGCCGCCGGATTTCGGTTTTGGCTTTGAACTCTATGCTGGCAAACCGAATCTGCCGCGTCCGGAGGATGTGCCTCGCCTGATGGAACAATTGGAATTGGTTAAGCGGATCTCCAGGATCCTGTTCGACAACCGGGTTAAGGCACTATCCTCCGTCGGGCGCGCGACGTTCGAGAACCAGGTGCCGACGGTTGCTCCCGCCGCAGCGGCTGCGGTTCCTGTACCGGATCCCACGCCGGCGCGGCGGGGCGCGCCGCGGCGCGGCGGGGCGCAGCCGCCTGCGGCCGAGCCGACTTGGTCCGCCGCCAGCCAGCCCGGCATGGTTCCGGCAGGAGCGTTGTTCGGGAAATACCGGTTTGTCATCGAGTTCAGCGCCAAGGAGAGTGCCCTGACCGGGGTGTTGAATGCACTGGCAGCGAGTCCTTCCTTTACCGTGGTCAAGATCCTGCGGTTGACCAAGGGTGTCCCGGTGTTGATCCCGGTGCAGGTGGACTCTTCCACCGCAGGCCCAGCAGTCAGCGAATTGGGCACTCTGCCGGTGGCGGCACCATCCGTGCGCCTGGGACCCAATTATCCGGTCAGCGGCCTGGAAATGGAGATTCCGATGCAGGTCCGAATGGAACTGGACGTATTTAAATTCAAGGGGGATTCCGATGGATCTGGGGATTAACGGTTTCCTTGGCCGGATTAAGGAGCACTACGACAAGGTGATCGCCTTCGCGGTGCTGCTGGCGTTGGTTACCTCGCTGGTGCTGCTGGTGGTGGCGATGATCCCCATGCAGCGGCAGGAGGAAGCCGGTTTCGAGCGGTGGCTCAAGGATCTCCGCCCGCAGCATCCGGATGCGGCGCTGGTCGAGTCGTCCGCCTACGATCAGGCTCTACACTCCCTCCAATCCCCGCTGCTGCTTGTCGTGCCTGGCGGGGAAGGTGCCAGCAACGCGTGGATGTTCGTGCCGGAAACCCGTTTCAACTGCCGCGAATGCCGCCATCCGGTAGCCGTCGCCGCGGAAACCTGCCCGTTCTGCAATACGCCAGTGGTGCCGATCGAGCCTGAGACGATGGATCACGACGGCGATGGCATGCCGACCGAGTGGGAGCGCCAGTATGGGCTTGACCCGTTTGATGCGTCTGATGCCCAGAAGGATTTCGATGGCGACGGCTGGACGAATCTGGAAGAGTTCACGGCCGGCAAGGATCCCACCAATCCGGATAGCCGCCCGCCGGCGATCGGTCGGGTGACGCTGGATAACATTACCGGGACGCAGTTCGGGCTGCGGTTCAATAGTCGGGTGACCACGGGGTCTGGATTCAAGTTCGGTTTGAACTACCGGCTGCCGGACGGCTCGATGCGGACGGAGTTTGTCAAGATCGGGGATACGGTTGAAGGGTTCAAGGTAGAGCGCTACGAGGAGAAGAGCGAGCCGGCCAAGCAGCCCGGCTTGTCTAAGGTAGACGTTTCGGAACTGATCCTGCTGACGCCCAAGGGGGAGCCCATCACGCTGGTCAAGGAGCGCGCCGTGCGTTATGTCGAACTGATTGCTCATCTTTCACTGAAGCTGCGGGATGAGGTGCAACGGTTCGAGAAGCGCAAGGGTGATTCGTTTGAAGTGGACGGGGGCACTTATTCGGTGATTGACGTTGACGGAAAAGGAGGGAGTGTGGTAATAAGGGGGGAATCTGCGGATTCGACAATTACCATCAGGCAGGCACCGGGGGATGGAACACCGTAACAACCTTGCCTTGGCCTGGGGTAAGGTGACGTCGTTTTTTGTTGCTGGCGGGATTTAAATGGACAGAAGCAAAGGAGAGGGTAACATGATGGAGCTTCGATATGCAGCGGCAGCGGTCCGTATGGTGACGGTATTGTCGCTATCGGTTTGCCCGGTCTTCGCGCAGGCGGTGCTGGATGAGGACAGCTTGTTTGCCCAGGAGGAAATGACGATCACCGATACGGTGGCAGGCCAGTTGCCTGCCGCCGCCGCCAATGGCGATGCGGATTTCCTGAGCGAGCTGTTTGGCGAGGGAGACGTTGTAGTGCCCGAGGATCTCGGTGCCGCGGCGGAGGCGCTGCCGCTGGAGAATCTGGTCGCCGAGGATGCCGCGCAGCCGGAAGCTGCGGAAGTCGTGCCCGAGAGCCTGGATGCCGTGGTGGACGGTGTCGTCGCGGAGCCTGCCGCCGACATTGATCAATTCCCCTTGGACAAAGGGTTTGATGCGGACGCCGTGCTGGGTGAAATGCTGGAGATGGGCGATAGCGATGCGGTCGCCGAACTCGCCACAGGCGCGGATACGAACACCCCGGAACCGGCGGTGTCAGATGCCGCCCCGGAACCGGAAGGCGACCTCGATGCGATGCTGGGCGAGATGGTTGGCGAGGAACCCGACGCCGTTACCGGCGATACCGGTGCCGTGACAGGAGCGGAACCCGTGACTGCGGATGCGGCGGCACCGGATGACTTGGGCTTCCTGTTCGACGACGCGCCGGCGGTAGTGGAGCCGGTGCCGGCCGCGGATGTACCGGCGGTCACGGAAACCGTTGCGGAAAAGGGGGCACCCGCTCCTGATGATTTAGATTCCCTATTTGATGACGCCCCGGTTGCTGTCGCCGAACCGGCTACGGTTGCTCCAGGTGAGGACGACCTCGATGCCTTGATCGGCGGCTTGGCTGCCGAGGCGGAGAGCGCGGCCCCCGTCGCGGAAGTCCCGGTCACGGGCACCGATGATCTGGATATGCTCCTACAGGATACGCCGGCTGTTGTGGAATCGGCTCCAGAGACGTCGGCTGTCGCGGAAGCAGCGCCTGTCGCCGAGGTTCCGGCGGCAGTTACTGTCGAAGATGACCCCATGGCTCTGGACGATGATATATTCAAGTCACTGGCGAATGATGGCAGGAAAGACATCCGGAAGACACCCCAGTCCGTGAAGGCCCCGGGGGTGGCCGCTGACCCTTTCGCTGAAGCGCTGTCGCAACCGGCCGCACCAGTTGCCGAGTCTGTGGCAGCGCCAGCCGAGACCACCGCGCCTGTTGCCGAGTCTGTGGCAGCGCCAGCCGGGGATGATGCCCCGTTCTCGCTCGACGATTTCGTGGCCGCCGAGTCTGGTGAAACCACGGAGGCCGTAGCTGCCGATGTGGCTGTGCCTCCCATCCGTAATCTGCCCGAGGGGACGGCTGCCTTCGAGGAGGCGGAGCGTTTGAAGCGGGTGGCACGGGAATATCATGCCACCAGTGCGCTAGACAGTGCCAAGAACGCCTTGCGTGAAAAGGACTATCCGCGTGCCATTCGGATGTACGAGCAGGCCTTGACGCATCTGCCACGGCGTCCCGATATGGAACCTGTACGTGCCGAGGCTCGCAAAGGCCTTGGTGCCGCCTACTATCTGCAGGCCCTCTCGCAGGAGCGGATGGAGGATTACGAGAACGCGAAGATCGCGGCCCAGAGCGCGGTGAAGTACGGGTATGTGCGTGCCGAGGAGACCGTGGCGCGTATCCAGCGCAAGATCGATGCCCCGGTCGAGCCCCCGCCGCCCCCGGCCAAGCACCGCTGGCGTGAGGACGATTACAAGACGACGCAGTCCCAGATAAAGGAGTTCCTGAAGCGCGGGCGTGAAGCCTACCTGACCGGTGAATATGATCGCGCGATCCTCGCGTTTGAATCCGTGCTGGCCCGCGATCCGGAAAACAAGGAAGCAACACGGCTGATGCACTCGGCGGCGAACAAGCAGTACGACCGCTCCTCGATGGAACTGAATGCCACTGCCGCCCGCATGATGGCGTCGGTGCGCGATACCTGGAACCCCCGGCAGTACGGCTTGCATGAGACCCCGCTCGAGTCGCAGACCGGCAACACACGCAAAGTCACGGGTGATGAGGAGGCTCGCCGTGCCGCGATCCTGGACAAGATGAGCAAGATCCGGATTCCTGAAGTCGATTTCCGGCAGGCGAATATCCGTGATGTGGTGAAATTCCTCTTCGAGCAGAGTGTCGAGTTTGATCCGGCTCCGAGCGCCGCCGATCGCAAGGGCGTCACCATTATCCTCAAGTTGGAGGGGGATGCGGGCGGAGCGGCCGCCGCTCCTGCTGCCGCACCGGCTGGCGACTTCTTCAGTGCCCCGGCTGCCGCCGCACCAGGGGCAGCGAACGAGACGCTGGTGACGTTCAGTGCGCTGGACATATCCCTGAAGGATGCGTTGGATTATTCGGTTGACATCGCCGGCCTCAAATACCTGATTCGCGGCAGTGCCGTGATGGTGATGCCGCGTGATGCCGCCATCGGCGCGATCGAGCACCGGATGTACGATGTGCTGCCTTCCGCGATCACTCGCCTGCGCGAGTTAAGCACGGCCGTGACCTCTGGGGGTGGCAACAGGGTGCGCGGGGGAACCGATTTTGTCCAGATCGAGGGTACCGGAGGGACGTCGGGCGAAGAGGTCGATCTCAAGGAATTCTTCAAGGAGATGGGTGTCGAATGGCCGAACAGATCCTCGATCAAGTTCGTGAGCGGTCTCGGCAAGCTGGTTGTCGCCAACACCCTGGAGAACCTGACGGTATTCGAGAAGGTGCTTTCGATCCTGAATGTCGTCCCGTACCAGATCGAGATCGAGGCCCGCTTTATCGAGGTGGCCCAGACAGATGTGGATTCGCTGGGACTGGAATGGCTGTTGAACGATAACTGGGAGATCGCCCAGAAGAAGGGGGCGGCAGGCACGCCCCTGGGCTCACGCGAGCGGATCGTAATGAATGAGAATGCCGGCACCGGCGGCTTTACAACGGGGAATCGTTTCCTGACGGGGGCCGGTGTGGGAGTCAGTGGAAGCAAGATGACAGACACGATCGCCAGCCTCAGCGGGGTGCTGACGAATCCTGAACTGACGGTTGTCCTGCATGCCCTGCAGCAGCGCGGTCACACCGATCTGTTGTCCGCGCCCAAGATCACGACGCAATCGGGACAGGCGGCGACGATCAAGGTCGTCACGGAATACATCTACCCGACCGAGTTCGAGACCTCGGGTATCGGCGGCGGCGACAATAATGCGGCTGCCGGTGGTAACGCGGGTGGCGGGATTGTCGGTGCCGTCGTGACCCCCCGCGAGTTCGCCACGCGCGAGGTGGGCGTCATCCTGGAAGTGACGCCGGAAGTCAGCCCGGAGGGGCAGATGATCAGCCTGTCTCTATCGCCGGAAGTGGTTTCGGAACCGACCTGGCGGAACTATGGTTCGAGCTACACGTCGTATGATCCGAACGGCAACCCGGTAACGCAGGAGTTGAACATGGAACAGCCGTTCTTCCATACCCGCAAGCTGACGACGAACCTGTTGATCTACAACGGGGCGACGGTGGTGATGGGCGGGATGATCACGGAAGTGCGCAACATGGTCGATGACAAGATTCCGCTTCTGGGGGACATTCCGCTGATCGGACGCCTGTTCCGCAGCAAATATGAATCCAGCGAGAAGCGCAACCTGCTGATCTTCGTGACGGCGCGGCTGGTGGATCCGTCGGGACGCGCCCTGGACCGCGAGCGTTTCGGGGTTGACAAGAGCATTGCCGAACGGATTGTGGCTGCTGACCAACCCAGCAATTGAAACAGGCGCTGATGGCTGATACAAGACTGCTGCTGGTGGATGGCCTGGCTGGTGCGTACCGCTTTTTCCATGCCATTCGCGAGCTGCATACGAATGCGGGTGAGCCTGTCAATGCGGTGTTCGGCTTCGTGCGCATGATGCAGCAGCTTGATCGCGCGTGGAAACCGACGCATCGGGCGGTTGTCTTCGATGGGGGGACGCCCCCTGCCCGCCTTGCCCTGGTTCCCGAGTACAAGGCCCATCGCAAGCCGATGCCCAGCGACCTGAAGGCGCAGCTACCGGTCTTGAATGCCTATCTTGAGGCGGCAGGCATCGGTGCGTTGCGTCTGGATGCCTGCGAGGCGGACGATGTGATCGCGACGCTGGCGCGGAGGGCGGCAGACGCTGGCAGCGACGTGATGATCGCCACCGGGGACAAGGATCTGTTCCAGTTGGTGGATGGCCATGTGCGTATCGTCTCGCTCGCGGGGGAACCGACAGCGATGGATGCGGCGGCCGTTGAACACAAGACCGGCGTGCGTCCGGAACAGATTCCCGACTGGCTGGCGATGACGGGCGACGCGGCCGATAATATCAAGGGTGTGCCGGGAGTCGGCGCGAAGACGGCGGCTAAATTACTGAATACGTTCTCAAATATGCAGGCGGTTTATGCGCAGCTTGAGACGGTCGAGAGCCCCAGGCTGCGCCAGGCGCTGGCTGATTCCCGCGATATCGTGGAACGCAACCTGAAGATGGTCCGGTTGGATTGCGACGTGCCTGGAGTTCCGGATTGGCAGACCCTGCAGCGCACTCCGGAACCAATTCATTCCCTGCTGGAGTTCTACCGTCGTTACGAGCTTCACGCCTTTGTCAATAGCCTGAGAATGCCGGAGCTGTTCTAGCGATGAGAACGAATACGGATAGTGTAGCTGGGAAGGCCATGATGCTGCGCGGCTCCGAGGTTTTCAACGGCGTAAGCGAGGCGAGCCTGCAGTCGCTTGCCTCGTTCGCGATCCTGCAGGATTACGAGGCCGGGGAATCGCTGTTCTACCAGGAGCAGAAGGCGTCGGGTTTCTACGTGCTGGTCAAGGGGGCGCTGACGGTCTATCGTGCCGGTATGGATGGGCGCCAGCAAATCCTGCATGTGTTCGATGAGGCGGGGGATGTATGCGGCGAGGTTCCCGTGTTCGAGGGCACGACCTATCCAGCGGCGGCGGACGCGACTGTGTCGTCGCGTGTACTTTACCTGCCGCGGGCGGATTTCCTGGCGATCACGCGCCGGCATCCGGAAATCCTGCTGGAGATGCTGGCCGTGCTATCCCGGCGGCTGCGGCGGTTCGTGGGGCTGATCGATGATCTTTCGCTGAAGGACGTATCCACGCGCCTGGCGGCATTCCTGCTGGGACTGGCCGATGCAGCCGGTCGCGACACCTTCGACCTGGGCATGTCCAAGGGTGTATTGGCGTCCCGTCTCGGCACGATTCCCGAGACGCTCAGCCGAACACTTCGCAAGTTGCAGCAGGCGGGGGTAGCAGAAGTGGACGGCCGCACGATCCGGATACGGGACCGTGCCCGCCTGGTGGCGATCGCGAATACCGGGGAGGGATTATGACAAACGCGGCTGGCCCTCGTCGCCGGGAACGGCTCGGCATTTTTGGCGGGTCGTTTAATCCGGTGCATCTGGGACACCTGCTCCTCGCGCAGACCGCGCAGGAACAGTTCGACCTGGACCGTGTCCTGTTCATGCCCTGCGCGGTGCAGCCGCACAAGGATCCGCGGGCGCTGGCTTCGGCTATGCATCGCGAGGCGATGGTGGAGGCGGCGATCCTGGATAACCTGGGCTTCGACCTGCTGGATATCGAGCTTCGCCGCGGCGGCGTCTCGTACACGGTGGATTCGCTGCGCGAGATCCGCTCGCGGTATCCGCATGCCGAGCTGTTCTTCATGATCGGTGCCGATACGTTGCTGGAACTGCACGGATGGAAGGATATCGATACCGTCCTGTCGCTTTGCGAGTTCATTGTCTTCGCCCGCCCCGGATATGATCTGCAAAGCCTGGCCCCGGACGCCATTCGATTGCCGCCCCCCTGGCCGGACCGGCTGCTGCGCAATGTCTGCCGCGTCCGGCAGATCGATATTTCTTCATCGGATATACGGCATAGAGTTGCCGAAGGCCTGAATATACGCTATCTTGTCCCGCAGCCGGTGGAAATGATTATCATGGAGCATCATCTTTACCGGTAGCAATCGAAACGCAGGAGGTTAGTCATCGACGCCATAGCAATTGACGCAGAAACATTAGTGGAGCGCATCCGGGTCATCCTGGATGACAAGAAAGCCCAGGATATCACGATCATTGATGTCCGTGGCACGTCCACGGTCACGGATTACACGATCATTGCCTCCGGTATGAGCGCACCGCATATCCGGGCTCTTTACGAGGATGTCCAGCATCGACTCAAGCAGGAGGGGATCGCCTGCTACCGCCGCAGCGGGGAAACAGAGGGCGGTTGGATGGTGCTAGACTACGTGAACGTCATCGTGCATCTCTTCGTTCCCGAGGTGCGTGAATTCTACGCGCTCGAGCGGCTGTGGGACGATGTCGCCGCCATGCGCGAGCAGCCGGCGGACGGGGAAGACTGACTGAAGACCGAAGACTGAAGACTGAAGACCGAAGACTGAATATCAGTTTCTCTCTCGTTTGCACACTCTTTATAGCACATTCGTTGCGTGCCTGATTCGTTGTGCAACCCATTCGTTGTGCCTCTGATTCGTTGCGTGCCTTATTCGTTGTGCCTCTCATTCGGGCTGAGCAGTTCGCGCACATCCTCCCAGCTCAGGGCTTGCTCGGCGGCACCGGCGGTGCCGAAGGTGGCGTTGATCAGCGTGCGTTTGCGTTGCTGCAGCTCGATGACTTTCTGCTCGATCGAGTTCTCGGTCACCAGCTTGATGCTGTACACCGTGCGCGATTGCCCGATACGGTGTGTCCGGTCGGTCGCCTGGTCCTCGACGGCGGGATTCCACCAGGGGTCGTAATGGATGACCACGTTGGCCCCGGTCAGGTTCAGGCCGCTGCCACCCGCTTTCAGGCTGACGAGGAAGACGGGGATCGCCGGATTGTTGTTGAACGCGTCTACCTGCGCCATCCGGTCGCGTGTGGATCCGTCCAGATAGGCGAACGGGATCCCGCGTGCCTTGAGCGCGTCGCGCAGGATGTGCAGCATCTGCACGAACTGGCTGAAGACCAGGACGCGGTGCCCGCCGTCCATGGCTTCATCGAGCAACTCGAAGAAAAGGTCCATTTTCCCGGATTCGGTTTCGGCCGTGCCGGGGATGCTCTTGAGCAACGCCGGATGGCAGCAGCACTGGCGCAGGCGCAGCAGGGCGCTGAACACCGAGAAGCGCGCCCGCTCGAAGCCCTGCTCATCGACCAGGGCGCTGAGGCTGTCCTGGTACTGCGCGAGCAGCCGGTTGTAGAGACGCCGCTGGGCGGGCAGCATCGGACAGCCGGCGATCTGCGTGACCTTGTCGGGCAGGTCGGCGGCAACGTCCAGCTTCAGGCGCCGTAACATGAACGGCACCATCTTCATGCGCAGGCGCGCCAGGGCCCGGTCGGCGTTGAGGCTTCCGGTGGTGATCGGCTGCTCGAAACGGATGCGGAAGCTGGTGTGGGTGCCGAGGTAGCCCGGCATCAGGAAGTCCAGGATCGACCAGAGATCGTTCACGCTGTTCTCGATCGGGGTGCCGGTCAGTACAAGCCGCCGCCGGCCCTTCAGGCGCTTGGCCGCGACGGCGTTCTGTGTAGCGCGGTTCTTGATGTGCTGGGCCTCGTCAAGAATGACGGACGAGAAGCAGATGTTGTCGTAATGGGTGATGTCGCGCCGCAGCAGGGCGTAGGAGGTGATGACCAGATCGTGTTCCATGAGAGTGCCCTCCTTGCGGTGGCGGGCACTGCCGGAGACGACTAGGCAGGAAAGATCGGGCGTGAAACGGTTGACTTCGCGTGCCCAGTTGTGGATCAGGCTGGTGGGGCAGACCACCATGGCGGGGGATGCTGCGATTCCATCCCGCCTGTCCGCGTCGCGTCGGATCCGGATCCAGGCGAGGGCCTGCACGGTCTTGCCGAGCCCCATTTCATCGGCCAGGATACCGCTGTAGCCGGAGTGGTCCAGGAAGCACAGCCAGTTGACGCCCTCGCGCTGGTAGGGGCGAAGCTGGCGGAACAGGGCATCCTCGACGGGCGCGGCGGGTAGTCCGGTCTTGCTTTGCTGTGCGGCGGCATGGGCAAGCCATGCCTCGGGCGCGACCAGCCTTGCCGTGGAAAAGGCCGCCGTGATCGAGCGGATGAATCCAGCATGGATCAGCGCGACAAAGGCAGTCCCCTCCCTGTATTCAATGCATTCAGCAAGGGCGGCGGCCAGGCCATTGAGCCCGGCGGCATCCAGAAGCAAGGTGCGTCCCGCGTCCGACATGATCGCCTGGCCGTTGTGCAAGGCGGTCTCGACGGCATCGGTGTTGACCGACGAACCGTGTTCATCGGTGTATTCCATGTCAAGGCAATAGGTGTCGGCTTCACCGGCGGTGCGGATGACAATGCAGGGGGTTACCCAGCAGGCGTCCTGTGCCAGGCTGGCGATGCCGTCGCTGAAGCGGACTTCCCAGCCGGAACGCCTGAAGGCGGCGGCGATATCGGCCATGGCGTGGAGCACGTTGTCGGGACCGTGCAGGTAGATCACGCCATCGGAACCGGGGTCATCGTCGAATGCCGCCAGGAAGTGTTCCCTCGCGCGCTGTTCCGCGGCGGGGTTCCGGGTGAGGTAATGCAGCGGTTCGTTATCGACGGGCGCGGCATCGGCGGGGGCAGGGGCGGTCGCCGTGTCGAAAGTCATGCTACCGTAGACCGCCTGTAGCGAGACCGTTGCCCGGTCGGCTACGCCTTGTATCTGGACACGGAAAGAGGGTTCGCCCGGCGTGAACTGGAAGCGGCCCGCAGTGACCATGTTATTGATGATGAAGTCGTTTTCCAGCGGGGGCAATACGTTGTCCAGGTAACGGAAAATGCGAGTGCGCGGGATTCGCAGGTGACCGTGCAAAGTCTCGCGCAGTTCCGGCGGCAGGACTGCCTCAAGCGGGTGCAGACGATGGTCCGCCAGTACCCAGGTACCGCGGTCGGATGTAAAAACGGTTTCGCCCGCCGGTTCGGTATGGTGGCGGATCTCCAGTTCCCCCGAATCCTCCTCCAGCGTCACGGATATCGCGCTGATCACCGGTTCTGCTGATATGGAGAGCGGTTCGTGGGTTCCCTCCACCCAGAGCACTCCGCCGGCGGTTTCCGTCAGCAACTGGGCGAAAGCCTCGGCATCGAGTGCGAGGGAGGACGGGCACGCCTGGCCTTGCGCGAGATCCTCAAGTACGTATAGCAGGAACGTGTCGCGCGGGCTGAACGCGAGTAGGCGGTCGGGGGCGATACGCTCGGGAACGTGTTTCTTGCCGTCTACCTCGATACGGACGGTCACGGTTACCGCTCCGGACTGCCAGTCCGCACGCCAGGTGGCGGGGATGCGGAGCCGCACGGCGGCGGACAGTGACCCCGGCGTGTGTGCCGTCTCGCGGCGCGGGCGCGGTATCGTCCTGGCTTGCGTGTCCTGCCTGATGCGGGCTTCGATGCGCTGGCGCCGCTCGCGGCGCGGGTCCTCCGTGAGATCGGCGACGGCCATGCCAGCGGCTACGACATGGGCGCAGACGGTGTCGTATTTAAGGTTCTGGTAGCAAGGGCAATGGCTGATGACCGTGCGGTCGGGCTGGATTTCAAACCGTGTGTAGACCGGATGGCCGGCCGCGGTTACCGTTGCATGCACAACGGCACCCTCGATCAGCAGGTCACGGACACCGTCGCCGCGGCAGATCGATTCCGCCTCACGCCATGTGTTCGTGTCCGCCCAGTCAGCCACAGCTCGGTGAGATAGATAAACAGCCATAGTCGGACATGTTAGACTGAAGGCGGTTCATAAATCAAAACCTATTTCATGCCGAACATCTGTTCCTTGAGATCCAGGTAGTAGAGGTAGTCCTCGGGTTTGACATTGGGCGGGCAGCGATGGTCACAGAAGGGGATGTACCCGCCCCGCTCGACGAGCGGCACCAGCGTTTCCATGTAGGCCTTGATCGCCGCCGGTCCCTTGCCGAGCTGGATCTTGTCGAACCCACCCATGATCCGCAGATCCTTGCCATATTCGGTCAGCAGTTCAGCCGGATGGGCGCAGCCGTTGACCTCGAACGGGAACAGGCAGTTGATCCCCCCTTCAAGCAGGTAAGGCAGGATCGGACGCACATCCCCGTCGCAATCCGTATACCAGAGGTCGATGCCGTGTGCGTGCAAACGCTTGGATATGCGCTTGTAGCGGGGCATGACCACATCGCGGAAGAAATCCACCGATACGATCGGGCCGTTCTTGAAGCAGATGTCCTCCCAGCCGGATGCGTAATCGAAATCGAAGTGCGGCAGCAGTTGGTCGAGGGAATGCTCGACAAGCTGGCAGCAGGTCTCGACCATGTCCTCGACCATGTCGGGATAATCGAAGCAGGCATAGGCCAGCCCCTCGAACGTGAGCATGTCACGGATCTTGCCGATCATCGAGCCGCAGTTGATGCCCAGCGCGTAGTCGCGGTCCGCCGGGTGGCACTTCTTCATGGCCTCGATGTTGGGAATGCGGGCGGGATCGTCCAGGCGCATGCGCTCCTCCTTGCAGCGCTTCCAGTCGTCGGGTGTCACGATGGATGCCTTGATGTAGTGCGGGATGGTGTCGTGTCCGTCCCTGGGCACTTCAGCCAGTAGCCCGTCGCCATTCATCAGGATCCGCTTGGTCGCGGTTTCCTCGATGACGGATTCCGGGAACGAGGGATGCAGCCAGGTCCGGCTGCCAAGTCCGCTAAGCCGGTCGAAGCTGAAGAAGACGTCGGCCTCGCCATTGTTCTTGATGCCGTTCTTGACGAACAGATCCCACTCGGTGAAGTTCTCATTCCAGTAGCCGAACTCCATGTTGAAACAGCGGTCGACCGGCTCGTAATGCATCTGCCGGTTGAAACGCTCACGGTCGGTCATGGTTCCCTTCCATTTGGGGCGGCACGGTGTGATCATAAGGCATCGACTTTCTGCTGGTGGTTGAAGCGATCGTAAGGTGAAAAAGCAAGTACAATCCCATCATTCTACCGAAAAATCAATTCAAAAGAGGGTGAGCGTCCTCGCGAG
>CAZSRU010000015.1:0-51447 GCA_964609395.1 uncultured Victivallales bacterium | reverse complement strand
CAGTTTGACAGAACCCCGCGAACATACATACCCACAGATTCTGCGGAAGACCCCAGAAAAACAAACCTCAAACGAATCGCGGCCCTGCCTTTGGCCCTTGCATGAAACCGGGAGCTATGGTACTTTTTGACCATGGATCTCGCAAAACCCATAGTGCTTTGCCTTCAGGATGTATTTGCAAAATATCCTGAGATTCTGGCCGTCTATCTGTTTGGATCCCGCGCCGCAGCGACAGCGCGACCAGACAGCGACTACGATCTGGCGGTGGTGTCAGATCGAGAAAGGCCAGTACGCTGCCGCAAGCTGGACATCTTGTCTGATCTTGCAAGAGCAGGCTTTGATAATGTGGATCTTTCATTTCTAGATCGTGACAACATCGTGCTCAGCCATGAAGCAGTTCGAATGAACCAGGTTGTATTCTGTCGTCCTGAGTTTGATCGGGCCTCGTACTATTCTCAAGTCATCCGCAAGTACTTCGATTTTCTGCCATGCCTGAACATCCAGCGACTATCGTTTAAGAAAAGGATACTCCATGGTACGGCCTGAAGTCATTCATAAGCGCCTCGGCAAAGTCGATGAGTATCTGACGATTCTGAAGAAGATTCAGCGTTACTCTCTGGATGAATTCTTAGCCGACCCCGAGAAATATGGTAGCGCTGAGCGATTTTTGCAACTCGCGATCGAAGCGCTGAACGATATTGGGAGTCACCTCGTTGCAGACCTGAATTTTGGGATCGTGGATTCAGCAAGCGATATTCCCCGCCTTCTCTACGAAAATGGGTATTTCAGTGAGGAACTTCAGGAAACCTGGATTCGCATGATCGGCTTTAGAAACATACTCGTCCACGACTACCTGGATATCGACCGACGAGTGGTTCATGAAGTCCTGCAGAAGAACATCACTGACGTTCAATCCCTGATGTGCGTGTTCGCCCGGTTTCTTTGAGTGCACAAACGCGATTATCTATTTTCGCGGTCAGCCCCTGCCTACCCTGTTCCTGCCAACCTTCGAATCGGCTAGACGCATGGAGCCCTTTGCCAAGAAAGCAATTAATCGTCAATCTCCACCCGTTTGACGCGTGCGGATGTGCCCGTGCAGATGCGGACCTGCGACTTGCTCACGCCGTAGGTCTTCGCCAACAGCGTAATGAGTGCGGCGTTGGCCTTGCCATCGACCGGCGGCGATTTCAGCCAGACGGTGGTGATTCCATCGTCTCCCGTCACGATCTTCTGTTGCCGCGAGCCGGGCTTGACTTTTACAGAAAGCTTCACGACTGCTTATCCGATTCGCTATACATCGATTTGCGGGCGGTGAATTTCAGGACGATGGGAGCCCCCTCCAGGCCGAAGCGGCGGCGCAGCGCCCGTTCGAGATAGACTTCGTAGGCAGGGCGCATAAGATCGGGTCGATTGACGAAGACGCGGAGACAAACCGGATCGGTACCGATCTGCGTGGCATAGTAAAGCTTGAGCCGCCGCCCCTGGATCGACGGCGGTGCGACCTTCTCTACCGCCTCCTGCAGGGTCCGGTTCAGGACACCGGTCGGCAACGTCCCTGTCACCTGTACCGCCACGGTATCAATCGCCTCGATCGTTCGCCGGATGTTGTACCCGTCGAGAGCCGAGGCGAACACGATCGGGCAATGCCCCATGAACGGCATCGCCTTTTCCAGTGCCGGGCCATACTGGCGCTGGGTAACCTCGCCACTGGCCAGATCCCACTTGTTGACAAGGATCACACAACCGCGTTTGTGCTCGCAGATCAACGCCGCTATTTTCTTGTCGTGGGCGGTCGGTCCCTGCACCGCATCAAGCATGAACACCACGACGTTCGCATCCTTGATGCTCTGCTCGGAGCGGTAGAGACTGAACCGTTCAACCGTATTGTCGATCTTGCCCGCACGGCGGATGCCCGCCGTATCCACCAGCACGTAATGCCTTGCCTGGGGACCCGTGCCCATGGAAAACGGCACATCGATGCTGTCACGCGTCGTTCCTGCCACATCCGACACAATCACCCGGTCGCTGCGCAACAGACGGTTGACGTAGGAGGATTTGCCGACATTCGGACGCCCGACGATCGCCACGCGTAGCGGCGTCTTGATGGTTTCATTCACGCCGGCAGGCAGCACGGAGAACACCTGCGCCATCAGGTCATCCATGCCGCGGTTCTGCAGCGCCGAAACCGGGAAAACCGGAAAGCCGAGCCGCTCGAAATCAGACGCACCGGTATCAAAGCGTTCGCCGTCGGCCTTGTTCGCCGCTATAAATGCCGGGCGTCCGCTGCGATGGATCAGGTTTGCGACCTCCTCGTCCATCGGGTGCAGACCCGCCTGGATATCGGTCACCAGCAACACGGCGGCGGCATCCTGCAGCGCCGCCTCGGCCTGCTGTCGGATGCCGGCCTCGATCACGTCCAACCCGTTTGGACTGCTGACCCCTCCGGTATCGACGAGTTCAAACCGCTCGTTATTCCAGACCACCTCACGCACCAGGCGGTCGCGCGTCACGCCGCTTTCCGCATGCACAATGGCGATACGCCGGCCCGCAAGCCGGTTGAACAGCGCCGATTTACCGACATTCGGGCGCCCCAGGATCGCCACTATCCGTTTTTTTTCCATTCCGTAGCCCCTTCCAATAACATTTGAACTCTACCCGTTAAGCTGCTATAAAGCGAGTTCATTTGATTTAGGAGGATTTTAAATGGCAGGCATATTCAAGGCATATGATATTCGCGGCATCTACGGCAGGGAACTGACGAACGAGATGGCATTCCGGATCGGCAGGGCTTTCGCCACGCTGCTCAACCCCCGCACCGTCGCGGTCGGACGCGACATGCGCCCGCATTCGCAACCGCTTTTCGAGGCGCTCGCGCGCGGGCTTAACCTGCATGGCGTGGACGTGATCGACCTGGGGCTCTGCTCGACACCGATGACCTACTTCGGCATCGGCTCCTCCGGGGCCGACGCCGGGATCATGGTCACCGCCTCGCACAATCCGGGCGAGTACAACGGCATGAAACTCTGCCGGGCGGGCGCGGTTCCGATCAGCGGGGCCACCGGCATCGCCGACATCGAGCGCATCATCACCGACGAAGCCTTTGATCCGCCGGCCCACACCACCGGCCACATCATCCATCGACCCATCGTGGAAAGCTACGCCGCCAGCATCCGTAGACATGCCGCGCTGAAGCATCCCGTCCGCCTGGCGATCGACATGGCCAACGGAATGGGCATCGTCGAATCGAAGGTGCTGGAAGGGATCCTCGAGATCGATCCGCTGTTCGATACGCTCGACGGCACCTTCCCCAACCACGAGGCCAATCCACTGATCGAGGAGACCTACGCGGACCTGCAGGCGAAGGTTCGCGCCGGGCGCTATGATTTCGGGGTCGCCTTCGACGGCGATGCGGACCGGGCGGGGTTCGTGGACGAAAAGGGCGAGATCATCCCGATGGACATGATCACGGCACTGATCGCACGCGATGTGCTCGCGCACGAGAAGGGCGTCATCTTCTACGACCTTCGCAGCAGTTGGTCGGTAAAGGAGGTCATTGCCGAGGCGGGCGGCACCCCGATGATGTGCCGCGTCGGCCATGCCTTCATCAAGCAGCAGATGCGCGATGCGGGAGCGCTGTTCGCAGGCGAGCTTTCCGGCCACTATTATTTCCAGGACAACTACTATACCGAGAGTTCAGCACTGGCCGTGATCCGCGTCGCCAATATCGTCAGTGCCGCCGGACGTCCGCTCTCCGAGCTGATCAAACCGATCCGGCGCTATTTCGCCAGCGGCGAGATCAACTCCGAGGTGGAAGCACCCGCCGCGGCGCTGGCAAGGATCAGTGATCGCTACCGCGACGGCCACCGGTTCGACCTGGACGGTATCAGCGTGGAATACGACGACTGGTGGTTCAATGTCCGCACATCCAATACCGAACCGCTGGTCCGCCTGAATGTCGAGGCGAAGACCATTCAAAAAATGCAACAGAAACGCGACGAACTGCTCGCCGTCATCCGTGAAAAAGCATGACCACAAGCGAATTACTAGCCGTAACCGCCGACAAGTTCACCACCTGGTACGGTAAACCGCACACTGTCGCCGCCTATGCGCCCGGACGGATCGAGGTCATCGGCAACCATACCGACTACAACGAGGGTTATGTCCTTTCAGCCGCGATCAACATGGGCGTCTGTTTTCTCGTGGCCCCGTCACCAGACAGCACCTGCCGTCTCGTGGCGGGCGACCTGATGGAGGAAGTCGCCTTCGACATGCACCGCGTGCAGCGCGACCCCGACACCATGTGGGCCAACTACATCAAGGGTGTATTCGCCAAGCTCCTCCCACACGTGAAGAACGGCAAGGGCTGGCACGGGCTTTTCTTCAGCACCGTACCGCTGGGTGCCGGGCTCTCCAGCTCCGCCGCGCTGGAGATGAGCGCGGCGCTCGGGCTTTGCGGACTCTACGGCATTGAGCGCCCGCCATTGGAACTGGCCCTGATCGGACAGGCGGCGGAACACGAGTATGCGGGCACGAAATGCGGCGTGATGGATCAGATTTCCAGCCTCTTCGGCAAGGAAGGGCACCTGGTCAAGAGCGATTTCCGTACCCTGAAGGTCGCGACCACCCCCATCGGCAGCGACTTCTGCTTCCTGGTGGTCGGCACCAACGCCAAGCATGCGCTGGTGGATGGGGCCTACAACGAACGACGCGCGAGCTGCGAGACGGCGGCCGCCTGGTTTGCCGACAAGCTGGATCATCCCGTGAAGGCACTGCGCGATGTCAGCATGGATGAATGGCTGCAGTTCAAGGACCAGATGCCTGCACTGGCGGCCAAACGCGCCGCGCATGTGATCGGGGAGAACGAGCGTGTCCTGGCCGGTGCCGAGGCTCTACAACGCGGCGATTTCAAGCATTTCGGCTTCCTGATGTTCGAATCGCACCACAGTTCCATCGTCAATTTCGAGAATTCCTGTCCGGAGCTGGATTTCGTGGTCGACCTGTCCCGCCGCATACCCGGCATCCTGGGTGCGCGGCTATCGGGCGGCGGCTTCGGGGGAAGCGCCGTGCTGCTGGCACATCCGCGAGATGTGGCAAGCATTGCAGAGGCGCTGAGCGGCCCCTACCTGAAGAAGTTCGGGCACCCCTGCACCGTACATACCATCATTCCATCCAATGGCGCGCATTTATTGTAAAAAGGAAAAGAGAAGATTATGGCCAATTACCAAACCCGCAGGCGGCCAGGCTGCCTTTTCACCCTTGTCCTGCTGTTGATCGCGGGCTTCCTCATGGCTTGGTTCCTTCCCCCCCCGCCCGAACATTCCATGCTGGCTTCCTGGTTCTCCAGTCCTGTCGCCACGGAGGGTGCGGATGCGTTCCCCGCTCTGGACGAGATCTGGTCGGAGGGCAACGGCACGAACAAGGTCGTCCGGATTCCGCTTACCGGGATGATCATGCTTGACCAGTCCGCATCCGGGCTCTTCGGCGGCGTCAGTTCATCTGACATGGCACTACTGGCGATCCGCCGCGCCACAGCCGACCCCGACGTCCAGGCCATCATCATGGAAATCGACAGCGGCGGCGGTGGCATTACCGCCAGCGACATCCTGTATCACGCGCTGCTGAACTTCAAGGCGAAGGATCCCCGTCGCCGCGTGCTCACGATCTGCGGGGACATGGCTGCATCCGGAGCCTATTACATCGCACTGGCATCCGACCGCATCATCGCCCGTCCCACGACCATCACCGGTTCGATCGGGGTGATCATCCAGAGCATCAACCTGAGCGTGCTGGCCGAACGGTACGGCATCGCCGGCGTGACGTTCAAATCCGGCGAGAACAAGGATCTGCTCAATCCACTTGGCGATATCTCCGAACAGGAACGCGAGATCGTGCAATCCGTCGTCGACGCTATGCACCAGCGTTTCGTATCGCTGGTGGCGAAACACCGATCGATCCCCGCCGACAACCTGGCCGCGCTGACGGACGGACGTATTTTCACGGCCCAGGCGGCACTGGAACAGGGACTGATTGACGACATCGGCTACTGGGAGGACGCGATCAGCCAGACGCGCACCTTGCTCGATGTTCCCGATATTATCATCTACCGCTACGAGGAAGCCTTCTCCATCTCGGCGCTACTGAAAGCGACCAAGGAACTCCATCCGCGCGCCTGGCTGGGGCGCCAGGACAGCGCACGCCTGCAGTACCGAACAACCCTTTAGAAGTCCGTCGCACGGGGTCCCGGGCAAAAGTTGAACACCGAACATCCAACGCCCAAGTTCAGGAGTCTTTGCTTGGTTGTTGGGAGTTGGATGTTGAGCGTTGGGCGTTGAAAAGAAGTTATAGGTAGAAATGGACATTAATACCGTAAGCGATATCGATTGGACGACCTGGCAGCCGCAGCAGCGGGCCACCCTGTTGTTCGTGATCGAGCATGACCGGGTTCTGCTGATCCACAAGAAGCGAGGACTCGGAGCCGGCAAGATCAACGGTCCCGGCGGACGACTCGAACCTGGCGAGACACCGCTTGCCGCAGCGGTGCGTGAAGTGCAGGAGGAACTCTGCATCACCCCCGGCGACATTGACTATAGCGGCGTGCTTTTCTTCCAGTTTGTAGACGGGCTCTCGATTCACTGTACTGTGTTCCGCGCCGCCTCCCACGAAGGGGAACCTCAGGAAACAGACGAAGCCATACCGCTCTGGATGGACCTGGATAAAATTCCCTACGACCGCATGTGGACCGACGACCGCCACTGGATCCCGCTGATGCTCAACCGCACCCGTTTCAGCGGCTATTTTCTCTTCGACGGCGAATGCATGCTCGACCACCGTCTTGAGAAGCTTTAGGTCAACGCTTCTACCGTCGGTCAATCTGGGGAAGATGACGAAAATGCTCATCGCGGGAAAGCAGGATCAATCCATGCTCAACGGCTAGAGCAGCAATCCAGAGATCGTTTCAAAAGCAGTCAGCGTTTTTCCGCGTGCCACTCGAATTCGGGAACAGCAGCGCAATGATTGCAGAAGCGGGCGACCACAAACAGGTAGTCGGCCAGGCGGTTCAGATAGCGCACTTCCTCCTGCACATGATGGCAGCCGGTCAGTTCGACCAGGTACTCGGCCAGCGCGACGGTACGGCGCTCCGCCCGGCGGCAGATCGTTCGTGTGCGGTGCGCCTGTACAGCCGCCGCGCAACCGCCGGGGAGAATGAATGCCTGCAGGGGGTTCAACCGGCTTTCCAAGTCGTCGATCGAAGCCTCCATCCAGGCGTAATCGTTAGGGCCCAGTGCCATGACCCCGGCGGCATCGGCATCCGCCGGCTTACGCGATGCCAGCCGTGAACCGACCGAAAACAGCCGACGCTGGATTCGCCGTATCTCGGCCACTAGCCGTTCGGCAGCCGCGCCATCCAGCAAGTTGAGCAACAGGCCCAGTTCGGCATTCAGTTCATCCACGCTGCCGTAGGCTTCCGGTGCCGGATCACACTTTGAAACGCGCTGCCCTCCCAACAGGCTGGTGGTACCGGAATCGCCTGTCTTTGTGTATATTTTCACAGGTCATCGATCCAGCAGCGCCTGCGCGGCGGCGACCGCCGTCGCCTGCGCCTTCACGATCTGCCTGAGCTGTGCAGTCAGGAGGGAAATGCTTTCCTGCTGAGCACGAACCATGAGTTCCAGCGAATCGACGCGCGCGACCAGTTCGGAATCGGATGGTCTTGAAGCACCATACGAAGGGGACGGGGCAGGCAGGCGTTCCGGTGCTGATGGCACCGGTTCATTCTGCGGATAAAAGGGGCGCAGTGACGGAGCAACAGCGGGTGTATCCGGGCGTGAAACGGCAGCAGGAGCCGCAACGGGTCTCGGCACCGGTACAGGTGCGGGGACAGGTGCGGATATCGGGGCGGAAGCCTGAAGAGGAGCGAAGGACGGCGCCGGGTGCGGGTGCGGGTGCGGGATGGCGTCGGCAACAGGTGCCTTGGCCAGCACGGGCACGTCGGAAACCGGGCCATCATCGCCCTTGAGAGACTCCGGGATCTCAATCATGGCCTGGCATTTCCCGCAGCGGACTTGCTTCAAGACCTTCAGCGAGGCTGCTTTCAACCTCAACTTCGCGCCACATGCTACGCACTGTACAATCGGGTCGACCATCACCATTTGTCCATCCTCCTCTATTGATTGTTCCCGCCTACATCGTCACGCCAAGGTAATCGGCGATCCCCTTGGCCGCATTCTTGCCGTCCTGCATGGCACGTACCACCAGCGACGGTCCGTCACTCATGTCACCTGCCACGAAAACACCCTTCGCTGACGTCGCATTCCCCTCGTGCCGATTCACGAAACCGCGCGCATTCAAGGTCACGCCGATCTCATCGAGCAGGTGATGGCGCCCCGGCCCCGTAAAGCCCATCGCCAGCAACACCAGATCCGCCTTGATCGTGAATTCCGTCCCCTCCTGCTCCTGGGGTACGGGCCGTGACGCCCCTTCCGGAAAAACCCATTTGACCTCGACACAATCCAGTCCGGTAACACGCCCGTTCTTCCCCGAGAACGAACGGGTGGAAACCGACCAGCGCCGCGTACAACCCTCCAGATGACTGCTGGACGTGCGCATGCGGTTCGGCCATTCCGGCCAGGGTGTCGACTCCGGCCGCTCCGCCGGCGGTTTCGGCAGAATCTCGAACTGCGTCACGCTCAGCGCGCCCTGCCGCAGCGACGTGCCGACGCAGTCCGACCCGGTATCACCACCGCCGACGACGACCACATGCTTCCCTTCGGCTGTGATGGGCTTGCACCCCGAGATATCCTCGCCGCCGTTGATCATGTTCTGGCGCGTGAGGAAATCCATCGCGAATTCGATACCTTCAACCTCACGCCTTTCGATCGCGAGATCGCGAGGCTCACGGGCGCCACCGGCCAGCAGGATCGCATCAGACCGTTCCTTCAGGTAGTGGAATGAAATGTCACTGCCGACATCCACCCCGGACTCGAAGACGACACCTTCCTGCTCCAACAGTGCGATCCGGCGCTCCACCACCCATTTCTCGAGCTTGAAATCCGGAATACCGTAACGCAGCATACCGCCCGGATAACGATCACGTTCGTAGACCACGACATTGATACCGGCCTGATTCAGGCGATGCGCAGCGGCCAGAGCGGCAGGACCGGACCCGACAATCGCCACCCGCTTCCCGACCCGCTGCACGGGAACACGAGGCTGCATGTAGCCCCGCTTGAAACCGTTCTCGATAATGGTCAACTCAATCTGCCGAATGGCGACCGGATCACGGTTGATCCCGCAGACACAGGATGCCTCGCATGGCGCGGGACAGATGCGCCCGGTGAACTCCGGAAAACTGCTGCCTTCCAGCAACAGAGTCAACGCTTCCTGCCATTGTCCGTGATAGACCTGATCGTTAAATTCCGGAATGCGGTTGAACACCGGGCAACCGACCGCACTGCTCGCACTCTGGCAGAACGGTATCCCGCAATCCATGCAGCGCGCACTCTGCTCGCGCAGATCGCCGTCGGAAAGCATCAGTTCAACCGATCGGAAGTCCTTCCGTCGTTCCTCGACCGGCCGATACCCAGGATCTTTCCGCGGCACCTCTATAAACCCACGTTCTCTATGACGCATCTTCTACTTCCCCTCTCCAAACCTATTGCTGAACGACCAAGCCCCGTTCCGTCGCGGCATCCTCGCGGCTCAAACGCCCCAGTGCTTTCTTGTATTCCATCGGAAACACCTTGATGAACCGGGGGACCGAGCGTTCCCAATCCCCTAGGATGGCCTTTGCCTTCGCGCTGCCGGTATAATGGACGTGCTTCTCCAGCAGCGTCTTCAGTGCCGTGCGATCCGCATCGGACGATACCAGTTCAAGGTCAAGCGTCTCCAGATTGCAATGGTTGTCGAAATTCCCGCTCTCGTCGTAAACATACGCGATACCGCCGCTCATACCCGCGCCGAAGTTCACGCCCGTAGGACCGAGGATCACCGCCACGCCGCCGGTCATGTATTCGCAACCATGATCGCCGACCCCTTCCACGACCAGGCTTGCACCACTGTTGCGGATGGCAAAACGCTCGCCCGCCTGTCCATTGAGATAGGCCTCGCCGGAGGTGGCCCCGTAGAAGGCGACGTTGCCCGCGATCATGTTGAGCGAGGCGTCGAAGTCCGCCCCCGCGTAGGGCTTGAGAACGATGCGGCCACCGGAAAGCCCCTTGCCGACAAAGTCATTGCCCTCCCCTTCCAGGATCATGGACATGCCACGCGAGGCGAAGGCACCGAAGCTCTGGCCTGCCGCTCCACTGTAGACCAAGGTCACCGAATCATCGGCCAGTCCGTCGCTGCCAAAACGCCGGGCGATCTCGCTGGACAGGATCGTGCCCGCAGTACGGTTGACATTGCGTATTTTCAATTCCCGCCTGAAGACCTGCCCGGCGTCAAGCGCCGAGCAGGCATCGTCAAGATAAGTATAGTCGATCGAGGTTTCAAGGCCGTGCTCCTGGGCCTGGGTACAGTAGCGATCCTCCGCCGCCGTCGGCGTGTACATCAGGACCCTTGAGAAATCGAGCCCTTTCGCCTTCCAGAAATCAATCGCGGGATTGACCTCAAGCAGGTCGGAACGTCCGATCATCTCGTTGAGCGTCCGCATCCCCAGGGCCGCCATGATCTCGCGCAGCTCCTCTGCCACCATCGTCAGGAAATTGACGACATACTCCGGGCGACCGGTATAAAGCTTACGCAACTCCGGATCCTGAGTCGCCACACCGACCGGGCAGTTGTTGGTATGGCATTTGCGCATCATGATGCAGCCGCAGACAACCAGGGGGGCCGTCGCGAAACCGAATTCCTCGGCACCAAGCAACGCGGCCACCGCCACATCGCGCCCGGTCTTGAGCTGCCCGTCGACCTGCAAACGGACCCGGTTTCGCAGGCCGTTGAGCAGCAAGGTCTGGTGTGCCTCGGCCAGTCCCAGCTCCCACGGTCCACCGGCATGCTTGAGCGAGGAGAGCGGCGACGCACCCGTCCCGCCGTCATAGCCACTGATCAGGATCAAGTCCGCGTGCCCCTTTGCCACCCCGGCGGCGACGGTACCGACGCCGACTTCGGAAACCAGCTTGACCGAGACGCGCGCCTTGCGGTTTGCGTTCTTGAGATCATAGATAAGCTGCGCGATATCCTCGATCGAATAGATGTCGTGATGCGGCGGTGGCGAGATCAGCGTCACGCCCGGCGTCGAATGCCTTGTGCGCGCGATCTCCTTGTTGACCTTGTGCCCCGGAAGCTGACCGCCCTCGCCGGGTTTCGCACCCTGGGCGATCTTGATCTGCAGATCCCGCGCATTGACCAGATACTCGGCGGTCACCCCGAAGCGACCGCTGGCAATCTGCTTGATCGCGCTGTTGCGGCTATCGCCGTTCGGCAGCGGCAGGAACCGTTCCGGATCCTCGCCACCCTCGCCGCTGTTGCTCATGCCGCCCAGCCGGTTCATGGCGATCGCCAGTGTCTCGTGCGCCTCCCGGCTGATTGAACCGTACGACATGGCACCCGTCACGAAACGCGTCACGATGGCCGACGCCGGCTCGACCTCGGCCAGGGATACCGGCTTATCGGCAACCTTGAAACGGAAAAGCCCACGCAACGTGGATAGCCGTTTTTCCTGGCGATTGATCAGGTCGGCATACTGGCGATACACGGCGGTGTCATTGGTACGCGTGGAAACCTGCAGGAAGCGAATCGTATCCGGCGTCCACAAATGCCGCTCGCCATCCACCGCCACCTGGTACTGCCCGCCGTGCTCCAGCAGCGATGAACGTCCCGCGGGAGGGGCATAAGCCGCTTGGTGGCGCATCGCCGCCTCGCGGGCGATTTCATCCAAGCCGATTCCGCCCACCGGCGAGGCCGTCCCGCGGAAATAGCGGTCCACGACAGACTTGTCGATGCCGATGATCTGGAACGTCTGCGAATTGCGGTAGCTGCGCAGCGTCGAAATCCCCATCTTCGACATGGTCTTGAGCAACCCCTTGCACACCGACTTGACGTAGTTCTCGATCGCCCTGGCCACCCCCGTATCCTTCGATAGCTGACGGCGAATGGCCATGTCCGCCACGATCTCGAACGCCATATACGGATTGATCGCCGAGGCCCCGTAGCCCAGCAGGACGGCAAAGTGCATCACTTCCCGCGCCTCGCCCGTCACCAGGATCAGACTGATGCTGGTGCGCAGCCGCTTCTCGATCAACCACTGGTTGACAGCCGAGACCGCCAGCACCGCGGGAATCGGGGCCTGATCAACCGGAAGATCGCGGTCACTCAGGATGATATTGCGGTAGCCGGCATGTCCCACGGACTCCGCCCGCTCGCAGAGAGCCTGCAGCGCAGTTGCCAGCGCAGCGCCTCCCCCCTTCGGGTCAAAACCGATCGGCAGCGTCTGCGAGGTGAACCGACTGTCGTTCAGGTTGCGGAGGCGCTCCATGTCATCGTTGGAGAGCACCGGGTGCTTCAGCTTGATCAACTGCGCATGCTGCGGCACTTCCGTCAGGATCTGGTCTGGCGAGCCCAGGAAGGTCATCAGCGACATGACCAGTTCCTCGCGGATGGGGTCGATCGCCGGGTTGGTAACCTGGGCGAACAATTGCTTGAAGTACCAGTACAGCAACTGCGGGCGCTCTGAAAGCACCGCCAGCGGCTGGTCGGAGCCCATCGATCCAACCGGTTCATGGCCTTCCGAGGCCATCACATCCATGATCCGGTGCAGGTCCTCGCGCGTATAGCCGAAAAGCCGCTCCCGCCGCAACAGGGATTCCTGATCGGGGGCGACAGTGCTGACCGCGTTGAAAAATCCGTGGATCAAGACGTGGTTCTCGCTGACCCAGCGGCGGTAGGGCTGCTGGCGGGCCAGCCGCATTTTGACCTCGTAATCTCGGACGACCCGCTTCTCATCCAGATCGACGAGCAGCATCTGCCCCGGACGCAGGGCACCGCATTCCTGGATGCGTGCCGGATCCAGGTCGAGTACGCCAGCTTCCGAGGCGAATACCATCAGCCGGTCCTTGGTGATCGTATAGCGGGCAGGGCGAAGGCCATTGCGGTCCAGCACGGCACCCACATGCTTGCCGTCCGAGAACGCGACGGCAGCAGGACCGTCCCAAGGCTCCACCAGTCCCGCGTGATACTCGAAGAACCCGCGCAGGTCCGGCCCCATCGGGTACGACTCGCCCCAGGCCTGCGGGATCAGCATCATCATTGAATGCCAGAGGGAGCGACCGTTGCGCTCCAGCAGCTCGAGGGCGTTGTCCAGTGCCGCCGAATCACTCCCGCCGGCCTCGATCACCGGCACGATCTTGCCGATCTCGTCGCCGAACAAAGGGCTCTTGAAGTTTTGCTCCCGCGAACGCATCCACTGCAGGTTGCCGCGCAGGGTGTTGATCTCGCCATTATGCGCAAGATACCGGAACGGCTGCGCCAGCGACCACGACGGGAAGGTGTTCGTGCTGTAGCGCTGATGGACCACTGCCACCGCGCTGACGAGATCGGGAGACTGCAGGTCCTGATAGAAGGCCATCACCTGCGAGGCCATCATCAGCCCCTTGTAGACCAGCGTGCGGGAGGAGAAACTGACGGCGTAGAAGGCTTCACGGTCCCCGTCAACCAGCGGCAGGGCCTTCTTCTCGATCTGCTTGCGCATGATGTAGAGCCGCCGCTCAAGCGCATCCGGCGAGACATCAGGAACCGAGATAAACGCCTGGCTGATGAAGGGCTGATCCTGCCGAGCCCGCTCCCCGAGCACACGACCATCAACCGGCACCTCACGCCACCCCAGGAAACGCCCCCCCTCGGCAGCCACGGTACGCTCGACCACCTCCATGCAGGCCTTGCGCCGTGACTCATCCAGCGGCAGGAAGAACATGCCGACACCATAGGCACCGGCCGCGGGAAGCTTGATCTTGAGCATCTTGCACTGCGCCCGCAGGAACGTATCCGGCACCTGGATCAGGATGCCCGCGCCATCGCCCGTGTTCTCATCCGCGCCGGTCGCGCCGCGATGGCTGAGATTCTCCAGCACCCGCAAGCCCTGCTCCACGATCTGGTGTTGCGGTTCACCATCCAGATTCACCACGAAACCGACACCGCAGGCATCGTGCTCGTTGGCCGGATCGTAAAGGCCCTGTTCGAAAAAACGGCGACGCTGGTGGTGAAGATGGTGTCCGGTCATTTGCCCCTCTCATGAAAAACGGATGTGAAATAAATTGAACTTCTCTTTCGTGGCTATAGATCGTATGATCGGCGCGTTAAAATACAGCAAACCGATCACCAAAGCAACACGCAACATTCGCTATGAACGCATTTTTCAGTCCGAAGTCCCGCATACGAACGTCGAAACCCCTGGCGATATTGATGAATACGCTGAATCTGCTAGGCCCGGCACTGCTCCTGTGCGCCGTGTGCCTGGTTATCTTCGCCCAATTCAGCGATCAACTGCCGGAGCCGCGGCATGCGCTGCTGATCGCGGCATCACTGCTGGTCGCCACCTCGCTCTTCATCCGCCTTGCCTGGGGCATCGGCATCCGCCTGATCGCCGCGAGGGCCAGGCGGGAAGCGGATAAGCACTCAGTTCAGGCGGCGGATCATCACGATTCCTCCAAGGAAGGCGAGCGTGATCGGAATCCAGTTAAGTAAATCGGGACGAAACTGCGGATAGTCCGCAAGCTGCTCCGCCAGCAGGATGAACATATAGAACACGAAGACCGCCAGCAGGCTGATGGCGATGCCCAGCGAGGATTCCTTGCGGTGGGATCGAACCCCCAGCGGAATCCCGAGAAAGACAAAGGCGAAACAGGCTCCAGAAAACGCCAGTCGCTTATGGAATTCAACCATCATCCGCATGGCACGCACACGCAGTTCGTCCGACCTCGTATCGATCCCATTCCCGAACGGCACACCTGCGGGCGGGATGATGGCAACCGTGTTCGTGCGCTTGGCGTTAAGGGCCTCCGCCTCCGCATTCAGCAAGGCGACTTGCAACTCCAGCTTCCGGGCTTCCTCGCGAATGCCCTGTGCCCCCGCGAAAAGTTCCACCAGTGTCAGGTCCTTGTCACGACGGGAATACACCGCACGGCGGCGGGCATCCTCAATCCGGATGGGCCAGCGCGCGGCATCCGCTTTTCCCGGACTTTCAAACGAGAACGGATCAATCGTGACCTGCTCAAGCATCAGCACAATGTCATTTGAATTGGTGGGTATCGAGACAACCGCCCGCTCCGCCTTGATTTCACGGGTACGCCCTTGCTCGCGCTGATCAAAGATCCGGATCTGCTCCAACTCGTTTCCACGCTTACGCTCAACATACAGGCTCAACCCGTCGAACTCGCGGATGGTGCGCCCTTCTTCAATCAGGTCAACGGGATTGATCATACCCAACTGGGCAGTGGCGGTCCGCCGCGCATAGTGACTGCGGGGCATCAGTTCGCTGTTGATGTAGAGACAGGCAACCAATAGCAGCACCGCCACAGGCAGCATCCACCGCGTGACCTGCCAGAGACTGATACCGCAGGCCCGCATGGCCGTGATCTCGCTGTCCCCCGAAAGCCGTCCGAAAACCAGCAGTGTGGCGGTGATGGCACTGATGGGAATGGCAAACCCCAGTGCCGACGGCAAACCGCTGAGGAATACCCGGAAGATCGGCCCCGCCGGAACCCCTCGCGTGACAAGGTCAGTCAGCTTGAACAGACCGCCGATTGACAAAACAAACGTAAAGACTGCCAATGTGGCCAGAAACGTCGACAAGAAAGCGGTGGTAATATAGTGCTTTAGCGTCTTCATCCGTAATAAAAGGCACCGGCGGCCCATGATGAGCCACCGGTGCCATTGATATCAACCAGGCCGCAAGCGGCCTCTCTTGCCATACGTTACTCGTGCAGCGGTATTCCTGTCGGCATCAGGACATCACCGCCCATTCTCTACTCCGACAATGTCTTGAGTAGAACACCACCCTGGACACGGTCTTTAGCGTGGACCTCGTCGCCACGGATGTAGATTTCCACCCGCCGATTAGCCGGATTGCCGTCAGCCGGATCATTCGCTGCCCGCGGACGCGAGAAGCCGAAGCCCTTCGGTGTCAGACGGGAGGCTGCAATACCGGCGTTTTTCACTAGGTAATCCACCACGGCAGCGGCGCGCCGCTCGCTGAGTTCCTGGTTATACTTGGCGTCAGAGCCCTTCTTGCGGTCGGCGTGTCCCTCTACCACCGCCGTGGAAGTCTCACTACGGCGCAGCACCTTGCCGATGATATCGAGATCGCGGAAATGGACAGGACGGATCACGGCCTTGTCGTAATCGAACTGGATGTACAGTTCAAAGAAAAGCAGATCGTCAGCCCCATGCCCCTCGCGCGGATCCGTTCCGTCCTCCAGGACCTCGTGCCCGTCGGAAACCCCGCCGTCATCGGTATCCCACTTGAGCGGGTTCGTGGTGTACTTGTGAACCTCGTCCCCGTCGGACAACATGTCGTAGTCGCTATCCGGATTCAGAGGGTCGGTGCCATAGATGCGCACTTCCTCGTAATCCGTCAACCCGTCGCCATCGGTATCCGGATTGTAAGGGTCGGTGCCTATTTCCGCTTCCTCCCAGTCGAACAGCCCGTCACCATCACTATCCACAGGCCCACCGACCGCTTTGATACTGGGCTGGATGCGCGCCCCCCACCGCCAGAGGATTCCCGCGTCGAAGATGGCATTGGCTTCCGTATCGGTTCCTGCCAGGAAGGTACGTCCATCCACACGGATCGCCCATTCGTCATTGAAGTGGTACATCACACCGCCACCTGCCCGCACCGAGGGGTCGAACTGCTCGCCGCCGATGTCCTCTCCATAGAAGATGGCACCAACACCCAGCGTCAGATAAGGATCAAGGCGTTCCCAACGCGTAAAATGGAACAGCGCATCCAGCGCAAAGCCCATCGCATAAGTATCATACTTGCCTGTCCATGGGAGGTCATCAACGCGCGAGATTGGCTCTTGTGTTTCCTGATCGATGCGGTAATTCTCCTTCAGACGCGGGGCGATCGAGAATTCCCCTTCAAAGGACCACCATTCGCTGTACTCGTAACCCAGACGGATCGTGCCAAGCAGCCCGTCCTCCAGTTCCTCGTCCCCTTCATAGGACAAGGCACCCAGCCCGGCGCTGACATACCATTTCGCCTCGATCGGCACTTCCTGCCCACGACTGCCTTCCGGAAGCACCAGCAGACTCGACATCGCCATCACTGCACCGACAATCAAACGTTTCATCACTTTCTCCTTTTTTTTATCTGACTTCTAATAACGGTAGGTATCCGGCTTGAACGGCCCCTGGCGCGAGATCCCAAGATACTTGGCCTGCTTTGCCGTCAACTGGTCCAGCTTGACCCCAAGCTTGCCGAGATGCAGTCGTGCCACCCTTTCGTCCAAGGACTTAGGAAGCACGTAGACCTTGTTTTCCAGCGTCCCCTGCTTCGTCACCAGCTCGATCTGAGCCATGGTCTGGCAGGTGAAACTGGTCGACATCACAAAACTCGGGTGGCCGGTGGCGCAACCCAGGTTGACCAGGCGCCCGCGCGCCAGCACGATGAGTTGCTTGCCGCCCGGCATCTGCACCAGATCGACCTGGGGCTTGACCGGCTTCCAGACGTATTTCTCCAGTTGCCCGATCTGGATCTCGCTGTCGAAATGACCGATGTTGCAGACAATCGCCATGTCCTTCATCTTGCGCAAATGCTGGATCGTGATCACATCGCAGCAACCGGTCGTGGTCACAAAGATGTCGCCGATCTGGCAGGCCTCGTCCATCGTCAAGACCTGGTAGCCTTCCATGGCGGCCTGCAGGGCGCAGATGGGATCGACTTCCGTCACGATCACACGAGCCCCCTGCCCCTTGAGAGACTGGCAGCAACCCTTGCCGACATCCCCGTAGCCGGCGATGACCGCGATCTTGCCGGCAACCATCACATCGGTCGCGCGGCATATCCCGTCAATCAGGGAATGGCGGCAGCCATAGAGGTTGTCGAACTTCGACTTCGTCACGGCATCGTTGACATTGAAGGCGGGGAAGAGCAGCTCGCCGCGCGCCGCCATCTGGTACAGACGGTGCACGCCGGTCGTGGTCTCTTCCGACACGCCGATAATCGAGGGGACGATACGGTGGAACCGCTGCGGATCGCGCTTCAAGGACAGCTTCAACTGGTTGAGCAGGATCGCTTCCTCGGCACTTTCCGGTTTTCGATCAAGCACGGCTGGATTCTCCTCCGCCTTGTAGCCAAGGTGGATAAAGAGCGTGGCATCGCCACCGTCATCCACGATCGCGTTCGGCCCGTGCCCGTTGCCCCAATCGATAATGCGGTCGGTGTAATCCCAGTAAGCTTCCAGCGTCTCGCCTTTGACCGCGAAAACCGGTATCCCCGCCGCTGCGATCGCCGCCGCCGCATGGTCCTGCGTGGAGTAGATGTTGCAGCTTGCCCAGCGGATCTCGGCGCCAAGCGCCTGGAGCGTTTCAATCAGCACCGCCGTCTGCACGGTCATGTGCAGCGAACCGGTGATGCGGACGCCTTTCAGCGGCTGTGACTTGCCGAACTCCTCGCGCAGCGCCATCAATCCCGGCATTTCATCTTCCGCCAAGTCGATCTCCCGGCGTCCGAAATCCGCGAGCGCCATATCGGCGACCACGTAATCATGCTTGTTTTTTTGTGTCGTCTGTTTGGTACTTTTTTTCAGCATCTTCTTCTCGTTTCCAATCGACAGGGTTAGAGGGCCGCCTTGAGAGCGTCCACTTTGTCCTTGCGTTCCCAGGTGAATTTATCAAGCCCGCGTGTGCGGCCGAAATGCCCATAGGCGGAAGTGGCCTCGTAGACCGGGCGCAGCAGATCGAGATCACGGATGATCTCAGCCGGCTTCAGACCGAATATGGCCCGCACCGCCGCCTCGATCCTCGATTCCTCGACGGTGCCGGTGCCGAACGTGTCCACCATCACGGATACCGGCTCGGCAAACCCGATCGCGTAGGCAAGCTGCACTTCGCAACGCGTTGCCAAGTTGGCCGCCACAATGTTCTTCGCCACATAGCGGGCCATGTAGGCCGCGCTGCGGTCGACCTTCGAGGGATCCTTGCCGGAGAACGCCCCGCCGCCATGGCGTCCCATGCCGCCATAGGTGTCGACAATGATCTTACGGCCCGTGAGACCGCAGTCACCCTGCGGCCCGCCGACAACGAAACGCCCGGTTGGGTTGATCAGGTAACGGGTGTCCTTGAGCATCTTCGCGGGAATCGACTGGCGGACCACCTCCTCGATAATCCCTTCACGCAAGGTCTTATGCGTCACCTCTGGCGTGTGCTGTGACGAGACCACCACCGTATCCACGCGCACGGGCTTTCCATCCACGTACTCGATCGACACCTGCGATTTGCCGTCAGGCCGCAGGAACGGCAGCGTCCCGTCACGGCGCACTTCCGCCAACCGGCGCGTCAGGCGGTGCGCATACATGATGGGCATCGGCATCAGTTCCGGCGTCTCATCACAGGCGAACCCGAACATCATTCCCTGATCCCCGGCCCCCTGCTCCTTGAAAAGCCCCTTCCCCTCCGTGACCCCCTGGGAAATATCCGGCGACTGCCGGTCCAGCGAAATCATGACCGCGCAGCAGTCGCCATCGAATCCGGCCATCGGATCGGTGTAGCCGATACGCCGAACCTTGTCGCGCACGATATCGGCGTATGGAACGGTCGCCTTGCTGGTGATCTCTCCTGCCACCACCACAAGACCGGTTGAAACGAGCGTCTCGCAGGCCACGCGCGAGAGAGGATCGCCCTTGAGGTGGGCGTCCAGTATCGCATCCGAAATACCGTCGGAAACCTTGTCCGGATGCCCTTCCGTGACCGACTCCGAGGTGAACATGTAATTACGTATTGCCATCTTCTGTTCCTTTCCTTAGGCGTCAATTCAACCAAATGTGAAAATGCTGGTCAACTTGAAGCGGGATTTATAACGCACCGCTGACAAAAAGGCGAGCCTGATTATTCAATCAGCGCCATTATCTCCGGCGCGGTTTCACGCGTCAACCGCCTGCACTTCTCAAGCACTTCATCAGCCGTCTCGCATTGCAGGGCATCCTCAGCCAGCCGGACCGCCTGATAGAAATTGAGGCTGCGTACGGCATCCTTGACCAGCGGGACGGCACGCGGCGTGACACTCAATTCATCAATTCCGAGCCCCAGCAGCAAGCCAGTCATAAGCGGGTCGGCAGCCATTTCCCCGCACAGCCCTACCCATATCCCGTTGGCATGAGCCGCCGCCACGGTCATCTGGATCATCCGCAACACCGAGGGGTGCGTCGGCTCGTAAAGATATGCCACACGCTCATTCCCGCGATCCACCGCGATGGTATACTGGATCAGGTCATTCGTGCCGATGCTGAAGAAGTCGACATGCCTTGCCAGGCAGTCTGCCGACAGCGCAGCCGCCGGAACCTCGATCATAATACCGACCTCGATACTCCGGTTGAACGGGGTCCCGGATGCATCAAGCTCACGCTTGGCCTCCTCCAGCAACCGGTTGGCCTGCAGGATTTCGCCTTTGCTGCTGATCATCGGATACATGATCTTGACATTCCCGTGCACACTGGCCCGAAGGATCGCCCGCAATTGCTGCTTGAAAAAGTCGGGATGCTGCAGCGAAAGGCGTATCGAACGCAAACCCAGGAACGGATTCGGCTCAAGGCTGCCGCGGACGTCGGCAAAGAACTTGTCACCGCCGAGATCCAAGGTGCGGATGATCACGGGAGACGGGGCCAGCCGGGCGGCGATCCGGTCATAGATGATGCCCTGCTCCTCCTCGCTGAGGAAGCGGCTGCGAGCCAGGTGCATGAATTCGGAACGCAGCAACCCGATGCCACATGCCCCGTGATGCAGGACGGCATCGATATCTTCCGGCCCTTCCGCGTTGGCGGAAAGCATGATCGCATGCCCGTCCTTGGTCTCGGCGGGCTTGTGCTGCAACTCATCCAGGCCGGCCTCGATAGTGCGACGCGTTTCTTCCTGCCTGCCGTAGGTCTTCAGTTGCTCGTCGGTCGGGTTCAGGATAAAGACCCCCTTGTTCCCGTCAATGAGCACCTGGTCCCCTGTCTTGACGCGGCGACTGATGTCATGCAGGCCAACCACGGCCGGCAGTTCCAGAGCCCGCGCCATCACGGCGGTGTGCGATGTCGGACTGCCGATATCGGTGGCGAAGCCAAGAATACGGTCCTTGGGCAGCGACGCGGTTTCCGACGGTGCCAGATCGTGCGCCACGATCAAGTGGCCAGCCGCCAGTTCGGATACCGTATCGGCAGGGGTTCCCGTCAGGTTCCTCAGCAGCCGGCGCCCAACATCGCGCACGTCCGCCACCCGCTCACGCAGGTAATCGTCCTCGACCGCCTCCAGCACGCCGGCATACCGCGCGGTCCCCTCCCGCACCGCCAGTTCGATGTTACGCAGCTTGTCCCGCACCCCGCCGATGACTTCCTCAAGAAACGTGCGATCATCAAGCACCATCAGGTGTGCATCGAGGATGGAAGCGTCCTGCGCCCGCGTCTGGCCGCTGAGCGCCTCCTGGATCTGGCGGATCTGTCGGCGGGTCTCGATCAGGGCCTCCTCGAAACGGGCGATCTCGCCCGCTACCGCCGCCTCGCTGATTGTCCGCTCGGATATCTGCGGCGTGTCGGGATTCCGCAACAACGCCACCGGTCCCGACGCCACACCAGGCGACACACCGATACCGCGAAAAATCACACCCATCGTTTCAGGCGCAGCCGATGACATACGTTAAGCCTCGTCGAATTTCCGTTTGACAACCAGATCCTCAAGATGATCGAGAGCCTCCTCGCTGTCCGGGCCTTCCGCTGTCACACGCAACACGGAGCCCCGTCCAGCCTCGAGGGTCATCAGCCCCATGATGCTTTTTCCGGACACCACAGTACCGTCCTTCTCGACGCTGATATCGGAATCAAAACGCGATGCCGCCTTGACAAAAAGGGCGGCGGGGCGCGCATGGATCCCGTACTGATTGGATATGGTTAGCTCACGCATCATGTTATCTGTCCAGCCACGTCATTCAAACGCGTTGCGACCGTCGCTAAGAAGCGCCATCAACCGCTCATCCAGCTCTTTTTCCGCATCATGCCCAAGCTTCAGGAGCTTCATGTTCAGCGCGGCCGTCTCAACCACGTTGGCAATATCTCGGCCGGGCTCGACCGTCACGACCACCTGGGGCACGTCCACCCCCAAGTACGTCTTCGTCTTGGACTTGCTGCGCACATCCTCGCATTCCGGTTCCTTCCCGCGCGGACATAGAGTCACCACCAAGTCCAGCTTCTTCTCCTCGCGCACCGAGGCCACGCCGAACAGGCTCGGGACATGGATGATACCGAGCCCGCGGATCTCCATATGATACTGGGTGACCTTGACCGGCGAGGCTATCAGAGCCCCCGACGTGTCGCGGCGCAGGGCCGTGATATCATCGGAAACCAGGCTGTGGCCGCGCCGAACCAGTGCCAGCGCCGTATCGCTCTTTCCGACACCGTTACTCCCCTCGATCATGACACCGATGCCCATGATCTCGACCATCGTCCCCTGGACCTTCTGCCGCGGGGCCCGCAGGTTCTCCATGATGATCGTCGCCGCATTCACGAAATGCTTCGTTATCAGCGGCGTCCGCAACAGGGCGACGCGGTATTTGTCCGCCAGCGCCACGATCTCGGGATGTATACGCTTGTTACGCGTGAACACCACGCAGGGAACCTTCGTGGCGAACATCGCCTCGGTTCGCCTGGCGCGCTCCTCCGCGCTGAGCGAATCGAGATAGGCATGCTCGGCCAGGCCGATCACCTGGATGCGCTGCTCGGGGAAATACTTCAGGAAACCGGCCAGCCCGAGCCCGGGCCGGTTGATGGCGGCCTCGCCAATCAGCCGCGACAGCCCGGCCTGCCCCCCGTGCACTTCAAGCTTCAACCGATCCCCACCCGCCGACAGGAAGTCGGCCACCTTCACCGAGCCTTTTGCTGCCGTTGTCTTGTCAACCATAGTCCTCGTCCTTCCTTGAAACTTGACGGATGCCAAGCCAGGATTGTCTAAAAAACGCCCTTTTCGACGATCTCACCCGGCTTCACGCGATGGTCCGTGATCTTCTCGCGCAGCTTGCGGAGCTGCTTCTCGGCGCGCTCAAAGGCCACATCGATCGAATTGGCCATGTCATCGCTCTTCTCGTCGGCCTCGATGTGGATGTGGTTCTTCGCCTGCACCACGACCTCCGCCTCGTGCCGGTGCTTTTCCACATTGAGGATCACATGGACATGCTCGACGCGCGGGAACATGTCCATCAGTTTCTGCGAGCGCTCCTGCGCGTACTGCTTCGCCGCTTCTGCCCCGTCCATGTGCCGTGCTGTGACTTCGATTGGCATACTTGCCTCCTTGTTTGTTGTTTTACATACGAAATTCGGTGCCCAGATAAAGCTCCCGGCTCATCTGGTCGTTGATCAGGAACGAACTGGCCCCCTCGCGCAGCACCTTGCCCTCGAAAAGCAGGTAGGCCCGGTCCACGATCGAAAGGGTCTCGCGCACGTTGTGATCGGTGATCAGGATGCCGAGCCCGCGCTGCTGCAACTGGATGATGATCCTCTGGACATCCGCCACCGCCAGCGGATCCACACCGCTGAACGGTTCGTCCAGCATCAGGATCGCCGGATCGGTCACCAGCGCCCGTGTGATTTCCAGACGCCGCCGTTCCCCGCCGCTGAGCGTGTAGGCACGCTGGTTGCCCAGGCGGGCAAGATCAAGTTCCTCGAGCAGACGGTCGAGACGCCGCATCTGTTCCGCACGCGGGATTTTCAACGTCTCCAGGATCGCCAGCACATTCTCACGCACCGTCAATTTCCGGAAGACAGACGGTTCCTGCGCGAGATAACCGATTCCAAGCCGTGCCCGCTGGCACATCGGCTTGCCCGTGACATCCCCGCCCCTGAAGAACACCCTGCCACCATCCGGTCTCACCAGCCCCACGATCATGTAGAAGGAGGTAGTCTTCCCCGCGCCATTCGGACCGAGTAACCCGACAATCTCCCCCGGCTTGACATGGATGTTCACGTCCGATACCACCTTCTTCCCGTGGTAGGACTTCGCCAGCCCGGACGCCTCAACCAGATACTCGGATGTATGATTCCCCTCTGTCATCATGATATTCCTGACAGCATTGCCCCATTACCTTCAAATCAACGACCAAACTGGTTCCCAATCCCTTGACGGTGCCATTATAACCGTAATCGGCGGCAGGTAAACACCTATTTTTGCGTTCCGGTGATATTTTTCGGCTTCGGACGTTCGCGGTCAGCGGGGTCTGTCGGATAGACCACCAGGCGTCCGGGGGTCGAAATCACCTTCTCAGAATGGACGAAAATCTTGATTTCATCACCGCGCAACTCGTCGCGCCCGCGGGCCAGCATGGGGTTGATCGTCATCACGATCGCCCCGCTATCCACGGTATATACCGCCCGCCCGCAGGTGGCCACCCGGTTTTCCTGCGTGACCCTGACCGACTCGGTCGCCACGACGGACTCGACCCTGTTGCTGGCGTCGAAGAAGACATGCAGTTTCTGGCTTTCCATCCGCACCCGCGGCTCGGTCACCACCACATTACCCTCGAACACGCACATGCGCTGCCGGTAGTCGAACAGCAGCGTGTCGGACGTGATCACCGTTTCCCCTACCGGACCGGATACCCCGGGCTTGGCCATCGCCGCCAGGCAAATCCCCCCCAGCACCGCCAGCAGGACCGCCACCTTATTGTTTCTACTCATCATTTTTCAAAATCCCTTCCATCTTGATCATTTCCGAGGGGAACGAGACCCGAGCCTGGCGCAGTATCTGTAACGTCCCGCTCACACCGTTCCATTTGAACCCCTCGCCAGTCAGCAGCATCTCCCCTTGTCGCATGGAAACGGCCGTTTTCGACCACCCGGCTTGCCGCTCACGGCTGCATTCCGCATCCTCCGCCGTGATCGTCACATCCACAGTCCCGTTGGTGAAGAACACGCGGAACACGATACCGCTGGCGGCAATCGTCGAATCGGGACTGACCGTCGCCCGCCGGGCGAAAAGCTCGGTCCTGAGCGTCCCGTCCGGATAATACTCCAACGGCACCCGCAGGCCTTCGATCGGCTCCTGCGCCAACACCGCCAACAGCGCGGCGGCATAAACCCCCACCCCGATCCAACAGGCCTGTTTAACGTACCGCTTCATCAATCGCCCTCAGGGTTGTCCACAGTTTCCGCATCTGGCGGAAGGCAATCGCATTGGCACCGTCGGAAAGTGCCTCGGCCGGATTGACATGCGTCTCGATAAAGACCGCGTCACAACCGGCCGCCACCGCCGCCCTTGCCAGGCAGGGAGCCAGGTAGGAATCGCCTCCCGAACAGGTACCCGCCCCCCCCGGCCGCTGCACGCTGTGCGTCGCGTCGAAGGTCACCGGATAGCCCAGTTCGCGCATGGCGGGCAGGTTGCGCATGTCCGCCACCAGGTTCTGGTAGCCGAACGACGAGCCGCGCTCGGTCAGGATGATCTTGCGGTTGCCCGTGCTCTCGATCTTCCTGATCACATTGACCATGTCCGCAGCCGCGAGGAACTGGCCTTTCTTGACGTTCACCGGGATGCCGGTCTCCCCCGCCGCCAGCAGCAGGTCGGTCTGCCGGCACAGGAAAGCCGGGATCTGGATCGCGTCGACCACCATCGCTGCCCGACGGGCCTCGGCCTCGGTATGGACGTCGGTCAGCACCGGCACCCCGAACCGGCTGCGCACCTCGGCCAGGATATCCAGTCCTTCCTCGATGCCGGGACCGCGGTAGGAATCGACGGAAGTACGGTTGGCCTTGTCATAGGAGGCTTTGAACACAAACGGTATGGATTCGGCCTTCGCCAGCTTCACCAGCCTTGCAGCCAGGTCCAGGCAACCCTCGCGGCTCTCGATCACACACGGTCCCGCGATCAGCGCCAGCGCCTTGCCACCGCCAATCCCGACAGTCCCTATCTTTACGGTCTTACCCATCTTTTTCCATCTCCCGGATCATGCTTTCCACCCGTTCCACATCCGCCGGGGTGTCCACCCCGATACCGGTTTCCTCCGTCTCGATCACCACCATGCGCGCCCCCAGGTGCAAGGCCCGCAACTGTTCCAGTTTCTCAGCCAGTTCCAGCGCACAGGGTGGCGCGGCCACCAACCGACGCAGGAATTCGGCCCGGTAAGCATACAGTCCCAGATGCCTCCAGTAAAGCCCGCTCATCCCCGAGTCCGATGCATCGCGGATAAAGGGGATCACGGAACGTGAGAAGTATAGGGCCTGGTGACACGCACCCCAGACTACCTTGACCACCGAGGGGCAGAGACGGTCGGCCTCGTCGGTAATCGGTGCTGCCGCCGTGCCCATGTCCCAGTCCGCATCCTCGCGCATCCGCGCGACCAGCCGGTCAATCAAAGCCGGATCGAGCAGCGGCTCATCCCCCTGGATGTTCACGACCAGATCCGCCGCGCGGTTCCCGATCGCCTCGGCAATCCGATCCGTTCCAGACGGATGATCCGCCCTCGTCATCACCGCCTCGCCGCCGAAACCGCGCACCACGTCGGCAATACGCGCATCATCGGTCGCGACGATCACCGCTGAGAGCGACCGCGCCGACTGGGCGCGCTCGACCACGCGCTGGATCATCGGCTTGCCGCACAAGGACACCAGACTCTTGCCCGGCAGCCGCGTCGACGCCCAGCGCGCCGGAATCACCCCGATTACCTGCATCACAACGCTCCTTCCGCCAGTTCAAAAGCCCCCCGCAACTCGGACGGGGAGCAAACCGCTGTCCCCAGCTTGCCGACCACCACGCCGGCCGCATGGTTGGCCAGTTCTGCCGCCTCGGCATGGGTGGCCCCCGCCGCCAGCGCGGTCAGGGCGGTGGCGATCACCGTATCACCCGCCCCCGACACATCAAAAACCTCGCGCGCCACGGTTGGCAATATCTGAGCCTCTCCCTCTTTCGGCAGCAGATACATGCCGTGAGCCCCCAGGGTGATCAGCAGCAGTTCGGTCCCCCAGCGCGCGGACAGGATGCGCCCAGCCTCGCGCAGGGTCCCGCTGCCGCCCGCGTCATCCAGCGGCGTTTCCGGCAATCCCGCTGCAAAACAGGCCTCACGGTAATTCGGCGTCGCCAGCGTCAGCCAGGGCAGGATCAACCGGTTGTTGTCCTTCGGGTCAAAACCGACCCGCACACCTGCCGGGCCTGCCGCCGCCAGGACCGTATCCACAACCCGCTGGCAGATGACGCCCTTGCCGTAATCCTCGATCACCACCGCATCCGCCGCCGCCACCAATGCCGGCAACCGCTGGCATAGCGACTCCACGGCGGACTCGAAACGCGCCGGCGGCATCTCACGGTCCACCCGTACCACCTGCTGCCGCTCGGCCACGACTCGCGTCTTGACCGTGGTCTGCAGGGACGGGACCTTGACCACGCCATCCAGGCCGATACCCGCCGCGACCAGCGCCTGCGTCAGGTCATCCCCCGCCGCATCCGCGCCGATCACCCCCGCCACCATGCCGACTCCGCCAAGCGCACCGACATTCAGCGCCACGTTCGATGCGCCCCCCGGCCGCGATTCCTCACGCGTGACATGCACCACGGGCACCGGGGCCTCCGGCGAGATCCGCGTGACCGAGCCGAACACATAGCGGTCCAGCATCAGATCCCCGACCACCAGTACCTTCACCTTGGCAAAACCGGCCATTAGCGCATCCACCCGGGCTTTACTCAGCATCGATAACCTCCGTTTGCAAAACCATATTCGTATCCGCGATCCCGGAATCGTACCGCACTGAACGCGCCAGTTCGACATACGCCAGGTCATCGGATGTCAGCCACGCCCAGCCGAGGTCGCGGGCGTTGCCAAGTGCCCCGCCTGAGGCGGCATAGACGCGCAGCCCGTAGTAGGTCATCGGGCGCTGCTCGGGCAGTTCCACCGGTTCCATCCGGAAGCGCACATCGCGCAGCGAGGCCTCGACCCGCCCCCCGGCATCCAGCCAGTCGAGCGAACCATCGCTCACGTGCAGCCGCAGGTTCAGCCGCACCGGTTCGGTCAACCGCACCAGGTCCATGGCGGAGGCCTGGCGCAGATCCGCGATCCGTGCCGCCACCAGGGGCGTCCAGACGCCGGCGGCATCCTGCTGCACGCGCAGCGTGACGTGCCGCAGCGTGACCTGCCACGAGAACAGGCGCCGGGCGACACGCAGCTCGCCGACGGAAAACCCCGGCGTCCCCGCTGCCGCGAAGTCGGCCGTCGCGACATCGCGCAGCACCAGTTCATACGGCCAGCCGATCCGGCTTTCGCCGATCGTCACGGGAATCCCCATCCGGTTCGAAAGCTGCTCCGCCATCAGCTTGCGACCGCCGTCGGTCCGCGCCAGGAACCAGCACGTCACCAGGATCACCACCGCCACAAATCCAAGCAGCAATAAAACCGCCGAAAGCCGGGCACCACGCCGGTTCGCAATCACTCGCATGACTCCCTCCCGTCTACAGCCGGACGTTTCCCGAAAAGTCCCGTTCCTACACGCACCAGTGTCGCACCCTCCTCGATCGCCACCTCAAAATCGTTCGACATCCCCATCGACAGCGTATCCAAAGCGAAGCCGCTCTGCACCGCCCAGCGGTCACGGCACTCGCGCAGCCGCCGGAATACCGGACGGGCCGCTTCCGCATCCGGACTGAACGGGGCCATGGTCATCAACCCCCGCACATCGACATGCGGCATGCCGTTGATAGCTTCCAGCACCGCCGGTACCTCCGCCGGTGCCAGTCCGAACTTGCTCGCCTCGCCCGACACATTCACCTCCAGGCAGATGGCCGCGCGTTTCCCGATGGACTCGGCAACCGTCTCGATCCGTTCCAGCAGCCGTAGCGAATCCACGGCGTGGATCAACGCGAAGGCGGGCACCACCAACTGGACCTTGTTGCGCTGCAGATGCCCGATGAAATGCCACTCCAGGTTCCCCGGACACGCCTCGATCTTCGGCAACGCCTCATACACACGACTCTCGCCAAAGCAGTCGCAGCCGCCACGTAACGCCGCCTCGACCATCTCCGGCGGATAGGTCTTGCTGACCGCCACCAGCCGCACGTCGTCCGGCTCCCTCCCGGCGCGCCCGCAGGCCGCCGCCATGCGCTCGCGCAAGGCGTCCAGGCGCCCCTGTATGCCGTAGTCCTCCATCACACCTCCTGCCGGCCGGCCATGGCCCGCTCCAGCGTCACCGCATCCGCGTACCGGATGCCGCTGCCCGCCGGGATGCCGTAGGCCAGCCGCGTGACCTTCACGCCCCGTTCGCGCAGCAGCGCCGCCACCAGCCCGGCGGTAGCCTCGCTCTCGAGGTCCGTGTTCAACGCCAGCACGACCTCGGCCACGCCCTCCTCGCGCACCCGCCGCACCAGCTCGCGCAGCCGGATATCGTTCGGCCCGTCCCCGCGCATCGGCGAGATCTTCCCCATCAGCGCGTGGTAGCGCCCGCGGAACGTGCCGATCGCCTCGATCGCCAGCACATCCGACGGATCCTCGACCACACAGAGCTGCCGCCCGTCGCGCGCCACGTCCGTGCACAGACGGCAGGGGTTGCGCGCGGCCTCGGTAACAGCCCCGCAACGGACGCAGAAGCGCACCTGCTCGCGGGTCGTCTCGAGGGCCGCGATCAACGGCGCGATCAGCCGTTCCGGTTCCGCCGCCAGCTTCATCGCCATGCGCTCGGCGGACCGACGCCCCACGCCGGGCAGCCGGCCAAGCGCAACGGCCAGGGAATCCAGAGCGGGAACGCTCATGCCTTAGGCCCCCATGCCGCTCAGCATATCGGACAGGCCACCCATCTTCTGCATCTCGGTCCCGGCCGTCTTCTTGGCGGCGTTCAAGGCCGCGTTGACCGTGGTCACCAGCACCTTCTGCAGCCGCTCGATGTCCAGGTTCTCAAACGCGGTCGGATCAAAATCGATCGACTTGATCGACATGTCCCCGCGCGCGCTGACAGTCACCTTGCCGTTGTTGCTCTTGACCTCGACGACCTTCTTCTCGAGTTCCTTCTGCATCTTCTTCATCTTGCTGCGCATCGCAATCGCCTGCTGCATCGTCTTCATCATATTCGCCATATCGCTATCCCTCTTTCTGTTTTGTTATATCACATCTGCAATATCGCCGTTGAACGCCTCGAGCACCTTGCGTACATCAGGGTGGGCATACCAGTCGGTCAGGCGACGGCCCCCCTTCGACGAGCCCTCGGCCACCACGGCCGCCGGCTGGCTCCCCGCCGTCTCGTAGACACCCGCCGCGGACGGCAGCGGTTCTACTGGCAACGCCTGCAGGGCCGCCATGTCGGCGACGGCCTCGAAATCGACGAGCACATCACGCCCGATAATACGCTTGAGCATCTGCCGCAACGCCATCTGGGGACGTGTCGCGCGGACGTTGGCCATCGCTTCCTCGAACTCAGACGCGTACCCGATACGCACATGCGTTTCGGTCACACCCAGCGGCACCGTCGCCCGCAGCACCGCCGCCGAACCCACGGATATCTTGCCCATGTGCTCGACCACGCCCGCCCACTCGCGCCGCAAGTGCGCGATTTGGGCATCGGCGTCAGGCATCGCCGCCTCCTTCACAACCGCCGTCACCCGCTCCGGTTTGTCCGCCGCCGGACGCCGGGCCACGAAACCGGCACCGTCGCGCTGGCGCACCTCGGGACGGGCTGGCGCATGGGCGCCGCCTTCCGACCGCAAGGCGTTGATCTTCTCCAGGATCTCCTCCAGTGTCACCACGGTCGCCGCCCGCCCGCAACGGATCAACGCCGTCTCCAGCAGGACCTTGCGCGAGAGGGCGAAGCGCATGCGGTCTTCCGCTTCGGAAAGCACGGTCACCACCCGCAGCAGCCGCCCGGTATTGGTGAGCTTCGCCTGCGCCTCCAGCGCGGTCACCTGCTCGGGTGTCAGGTCCAGCGCCGCCTGCGCGTCGTCGACGTTCAGACAGATAAGCATGTTGCGGAAATGGGCGATCAGTTCGATCACCAGCCTGGATAAATCCTTGCCGGCGGCATCCAGCTCGCCGACCGTCGCGATGATTCCCTTGAGATTGCCCTCCAGCACATCCGCCGCCAGCGATTCGAGCGTACTGCGCGCGACCAGGCCGAAGACCGAAAGCACGTCCGCCTCGACGATCGTCTTGCCCTTGAAGGCGATCAACTGGTCGAAGGCCGATTCCGCGTCGCGTAACCCGCCCTCGGCCCCGCGCGCCACCGCCAGCAGTGCCTCGGTATCGACCTGGATGCCATCCGAATCCGCGATCAGCTTGAGTCGCTCGACGATCTGGCCGACCGGGATCCGTCGCAAATCGAAGCGCTGACAGCGGGAGATAATCGTCGGCAGCACCTTTTCGGGCTCGGTCGTGGCGAACATGAACTTCACATGCGGCGGCGGTTCCTCCAGCGTCTTGAGCAGCGCATTGAAGGCCCCGGTGGAAAGCATGTGGACTTCGTCGATGATATAGATCTTGAATTTCCCTCGTACCGGGGCGAATTTGACGGTATCTCGCAGCTCGCGCACGTTGTCCACGCCCGTGTTGGATGCACCGTCGATCTCAACCACGTCGAGGCTGTTGCCGGCCATGATCTCGCGGCAACTGTCGCAGCGGTCACAGGGCGTCACGGTCGGTCCGCCATTCTGGCAGCAGAGCGCCTTGGCGAAGATCCGCGCGATCGAGGTCTTGCCGATGCCGCGCGGGCCGACGAACAGATAGGCATGATGCAGCCGCTCGCCCGTGATCGCGTTGCGCAGCGTCTGAGTCACATGTTCTTGGCCCACAACATCTTCGAACTGCTGCGGACGCCATTTTCTCGCTAAAACTTCATACCCCATAAAACAACCCTTGCTGGCAGGAAACGTTTCTCGACAATAGACACGCCAGCAAGCTACCGTTTTCCCGCCCTAGGTTCAAGCCAATAGAAAAAGCAACGCCTGGTCGACGAGAACGGTGAACGATTCTGTTCCCCCTACTCGTAATCCGTTCTCGTCGCCGTTCTCGTAATCCGGCAAAGGAAGCTAACGTTTCTCCCGTCTGCCTCACTGCCGCGCAAATCAGTCGGTTTTGAGCGGGCTGATGGTATTCAGATTCAGGGCTAGGAGGCGTTCGAGGATGGCGTCGTCCGGGAGGTCGGCAGGCCAGCCGTAGGCCGCGGAGACGGCGGCGTCAAGGCGGACATGACAGTCGGCCAGCCAGGTGGGGCGGGCGTTGTAGAGCTTGGTCAGGGTGCGGGACTTGCGCTCGGCAGCGTTCATGCCATCGGGCGACAGCCAGCGGTCGCGCTTGGCAACCAGATCACGGGCGGCCTCGGCAATGGCGTCGGTCGCTGGCGGCAATGGAAACGTCTCGAAACTGGTTGTCGGCGTGTAGCGGGGGCGGTCCTCAAGCCGGGTGCCCATACTCAGCGCCCACACCTCGTGAATCCGGGAATGAAGGATACCGAAGAACGCATCGTCGTCACGTGCGAAAACCAGCGTGCCTTGATTGCAGAGGACGTTGGGGGCTACCCAGACGAAGAGCCGGTGTTTTGACACGCCGGGTGTGGCGATATAGCGGGAAAGCCCTTTTAATGCCGTGCGCATACCAGGGCGAGCTTCAGCGTATTGCCACCATTTCTCTGCATATGATGCGCGTTTATTCTGCGAACGGATGGGGTAAACATGTTCCTTCACATATTCGAACGGCTTCTCATACTGGGCGGCTTCCTCGATCGGCATGAGCGCAAAATCAATAGTCCATTTGCCGCGTGGTATCTGGCAAATATCGACAGCACTGACAACAGGGCGGACAACATCGGAATTCGGTCTTCCGTTTGGATTCCCCTTGTCTGCAAGCATTGCGGCAGCAGTTTCCGTGTCAATGTCGAATGGCGCCTTTGCCGATGGTCCCATGAAGCATATATTCGCATTATCAATCAATGGTTGAGCCATTGTCACGTCAGTCATCGCGGTAAGATTTGAGTTTATTGTTGGTACGGCGCTGCCATCCAGTATATGGGAAGTTTCGCTTCCGTTGTCGAACCCGACCATACTGACGTGAACGTTGGCACCATCCAGAACCCAGGGACGATCGCTTTCGGCCCAGAAGATGCCGCCACTGTCCTGGATGCGTTTGAGGACTTCGCGGTTTGCGCCGCCGCGTATTCCCTGTGTGGCGAGCAGTCCGGCACGCTTGCATTTGCCGTCGGCAATATGCGCGCGGGCTTTCTCGAACCAGTAGCAGCAGAGATCCGCGAAAGCGGGCACACGCCCGTCATAAAGCGCGAAGAGGCGGTCAACGTAGGTGCCGCCAAGTTCCTGCCGGATACGGTTGCCGCCCAGGAAAGGCGGATTGCCGATGATGAAATCCACGGCAGGCCATTCCGGTTCGACAGGCTCAAGGCAGGCCTGTTCGACACCCTCTTCGGAGATCACCGCGTCCATCAGCCGGATATTTTCGGAAAGCGAGCGCAGGACCGGATCGGCCGGGAACCCGAAGCCATTGGCCCGAATCCATTGCAGCCAGCCAATCCAGACGGTCATCTGCGCGAGGTCATGCGCATACGGGTTGATCTCGATGCCGAAAAGCTGCCAGGGACCGACCAGCGGAAGAAACGCACCCAGGCCGTTGTCACTGCCATAAAGGATCACTTCCTTTTCCAGATCCTTGAGGCGCAGCAAGGCCATGTAGAGGAAATTTCCGGAACCACAGGCAGGGTCAAGCACTTTCACATGATGCAGCCGGTCAAGGAACCGGTGCAAAATACTAGACGCCTCGCCCTGCGCCTTGCGCTTCGCCGCCGGAGTCATCTCTTTCCCCGCAGTCTTAGACACTCCGACCTCTGTCCTCCGAGCTCCGACCTCTGCCCTCCCCTGCTTCTTCCCCGTGGTCAGCAGATTTTCGATGATCGTCTTTGTCTCCGTCCACTCGCCGCGAAGAACCGTCATCATCACGGCGTCAACGACAAGCTCGATATCGTCCCGGCTGGTGAAGTGCGCCCCGAGCTGCGAACGTTTGGCAGGGTCCAGTCCGCGCTCGAACAGGGTTCCGAAAATGGAGGGGTCAACCGCACTCCAGTCGAGGGCGGCAGCGGTCGCGAAGCGCTTGACCGCGTCGACCGGTAGGTCAAGGACGCTGTGATCGTCGAACAGGCTCCCGTTGAAATGCCGGATCGACTCAAGTCCGAAATCCCCACCGATCGCCATGGTCTCGAAAAGCTGTTCAAGCAGACGGGCAAATCGGGTACTGTCACCACCGGACTTTTCCAGGATGCGCGTGAACACGTTGTCCGGCAGCAGTCCGGCATCTTCCGCGAACAGGCAGAAGACAATCCGGTCGAGGAAATGCGCCACCGCCGCCGGGTCGTTGCCCTGCTTGCGCAGCCCGTCGGCAATCTCAGCAATCTGCCTGGCCGCGTCCTGGGTGACGGCGGTACTAGTCCGTCCGGGTCGTAGTGTTTCCGGGTTATGAAACACCGCCCGCATGATCTCGATATTCCGGGGCTCCCCGAGTGATTCGAGCGCGATCTCATGGACGACGGACACCGTGCCGGTGAAGTTTGTCCGCACGACAATCCGGTCCATGTCGCAGAGAACCAGAAGTGGTGGGCTTGCCAGCGCGTCACGGTACCGCAAAAGCTGGTCATAGGCCGCCGTCAGGTCCTTGTGTTTACCCTTGTACTCCCAACCAAAGAAACCCTTCTTCCAGACATCGGCAAAGCCGTCACCGCCACCATGCTTGGCGGTGCCTTTTTCAAAGCAGAATTTCTCTCCGGTCGGATCCGCAGCGGCAGGCGTCGGGTGATCGAACACGCGGCACAGGTCAAGGAAATGCTCCTGCGCGGCGGAACGCTCCTTCAGTTCAACCTTGCGCCATTTGGCAATAAATTCATTAATGGTCATTTGCGGGGCAATATAGGCGGCCCAACCCCGCAGGTCAAGGTTGCAGCAAAGGTTTACGTCAGAATGCCGCCTACTTCTGCGGCTGCTATCGGGATAGCAAACCGTGCACGTGAAGCCGTTTGTCTACTGAACACCTGGAAGCAGACAGGCGGCTTGACGTGTCAGGCGTTCCGCATGAGGGGGCACCCCGCCTACGCGCAAGGCTACGGCGGGCATGCCAACGGGAGCCGTGGCAACGGGCGAAACGGCCGCCGTTCGGACGCCAATGAGCCCCGGCCCCGTGGACTGCTGCCGAGGGAACAGAATGACATTCTGTTCCAGCCCGTAGGGTGGCCGGAAACCCGGAAAGTGTGGCGAGTGCGCGAGCCGGACTTTCCGGGCTGTAGGCCATACGGGTGTGCACCGCACCGGATCAGCGTCGCATAATGTGCACATTATGCGACGCTGATCCGGTGCCGGTGCGGTGGAGCCATAGCGGACCTGCACCGGCATTCCAGCGCGCTCCCGCACGGCTCGGCGGCAGGGCATGGGAACGGGGCGTCCGTCCGATCAATCAACACCGTCCGGACTCGCCGACAAGCGTAGCCCGCACTGGTGGAGCGTAGCGTCTGAGGTCGCGATAGCGACACCACCCCGGAAGCCGTGGCGTGGAACCTGCCCGACCGTAGGGAGCAGCAGGTTCCATGACACGGCTGTAGGGTAACGGGAAGCGGCCGGGATCTCAGTAGCCTTTCGGCATCGCCAACCACAGCACCTGGCGTGGTTCTTGGCTTCAAGCAAGACCCATGACAGGTGCGGGGACCGCGCATAGTCCCGAGCGGCGATAGCCGCGAGGGCCGGGGCAAGGCAGCTAAAACAATAGAATAATCAAGTGATTTGTTGGTTTCTCGATTCTAGAGACTCGACCCCTCCGCCTCTTCTATGATTTCGTAAGCGGCGTTCCACTGCCGTTCCAGACGCCGAGAACATTTCCGTGCGGGTCATATCGGTAGCTTTCGACGATTGCGCCGGAAGCGTCGGCGACGGCATGCACGGTGCCGAGGTGATCGGTCAAATAGGTGTAGACGACTGGCGTTGCACCGGTGTGGACGGTCATGCTCAGCCAGTTGTCGACGCCCGGTCCGGGTTGGTAGCTGCGTAGCAGATCGCCGTCGGCGTTGAGGTCAGCCACACAGTGCATACCCTCGTAGACGTGGTGGTTCGCAACGCCGTTGACCACGGTCGTGATACGGTTGCCTAGCGGGCCGTAACTATACGTTTCCGCAACCGTTCCATTCGTTGATACTGCGGTGAGCTGATAACGGCTGTTCCACACGAGCGAAAGCGTGGCGGTGCCGCGTGTGATGTTGGTCACGCAGCCAGCACTATCATGGCTGTAGCTACCGCCGGTCCACGAGGCAAGCTTGTTGCCTGTGCCCAGCGTGTAGCTGGTATTGGTGCCGTTCTCCGTGCGTGACGAGGGATTACCCGCGAGGTCCCAGCCGTAGCTGGCGGCAAGATATGAAGCACTGGCCGACGTGAGCCGATCCAGCGAGTCATATTGATAGGCGAGATTCTCGGCTGCCGTCTCACGCATCACATTGGTGATCATGCCTGCATTGTTGTACCTGTATGCGAAACTGCGTAAAATATTGTTTGCGGCATTTCGCCAGACGATGTTGGTCAGCCGGTCCAGACCGTCAAACTGGTACGCGGCGCGTATGCCGCTTGTGGAGTTGCTTACCCCGGCGACAAGGCCGTTGTACGTCCCGTACGAGAACGCGAAAGTGCCGCCCGTTCCGTCGATTACGCTGACGCGCTCGGCGGAGTCGAAGGTGTAGGTATTGGCAAGCGTGGGGGTGGCGTCGATGGTTATGAGGACGTTGGTGGCATTGCCTATGCCATCGAGGGAATATGATATCTCTCGCAGAGGCGCAGAGGCGCAGAGGGTTGAGACTGATGTTAATCTTCCTGCGAGATCATAGGTGTTGGAAACCACGCCGACCGCATTGCCGATTGTCTTGAGCAGTCCGCCCGGCGTATAGCCGAAGGTGTTGGTCTGGCCGGGGAGGGTTTGCTGGATCAGGCGGGCTTGTCCATCGTAGGCATTACTGACGACGGAGCCGTCGAAGCGGGTTATGCTGTGGACGATGCCGCCAAGGCCGTATGCTCCTTGCATGACTTGCCCTTCGACGTTGGTGACGGCGACGGCACGGTCTTGGTCGTCGAGCTGGTAGCTCTCGACTTCGCGCCCCAGCGCATCGCGGATGCGCAGGGTGTTGAACTGCTGGTCGTAGGCGACGCTGTTGGTGACCCAGCCGCTGCCATACTGGCGTATCGCGGCGGTCAATTTGCCGCCGGGGGCGTAGGCGTAGCGGGTGACGCGTCCGGCACGGTCAATGTGGTTGGTCAGGTTCCCCATTTTGTCATAGGCGAACTGCTCGCCTAGCGTGTCGGGATAGGTGATGGAACGAACGCGCCCACGTCCATCGGTGTCGCACACGGTCTTGCGGGAACCGCTGGCACCGGGTAGGCGGGACACGCTATCCCAGTCGGTATGCGCAGCAACACTATATGACAAAACATTCATGAATTTGATTCCGGCAAGTTTCTGTTTCCCACGTAACCAATCCATCCCATATCTCATTCCACCCCGCCATCACTCCGAATTCCTATTCCCGAAGGCTACAGCCATTCAAAGAAGGAATGGCGAGACCCGCCCCTTACACGTCACAACAGGACTAACAGGCACTTGATGTTTTCGACGGAGGTGCATTCTTCCAATGAGCAAAGCTATGCGCTCGTCTCATATATGTACGCAGAGATCCATCAGTTTCGAAGACGAAAAACCGATTCCCTTTTGCAAGATATCGATCACCACATTTACATTGAAGCTCAGCCCCATCATCCCTCATGCCGAGGAACTCATAATCTATAGCTCTGCATTTACCATTTTGGCAGAGAGGGCGTGCGGGAAATGATTTTTCCAGCGTGTTGATCAAGTAACGAGCTGTCAGGTATAGAAAACTCCATCCGATGAGTCCTATGGTTGCTCCGAGGAGCCAACCCCAAAGATTCATACTCCCACCAAGCCAACGACCAGCCAGAAAGGCACTGACTATGAAACCAACAAGTGTAAGGAGTTCGATAACATTCATTTTAAACCTATAGTACCATACATTCCCGTAGGACTGAAAGTCTGCTATTTGCAGCGATCATCCGCATGTGAATTCACACCAGCAGTCACCCAGTTTAGAAGATAGGCCCCTCCGGGAGTTAAGCCTGTCCAAATCGTCTTGCCGTATGCAGTCGTTGCAACAGGTTTTAGGAAAGCGGCGAGTTTGCTTCCGTGGTAAAGTTTCTCGGTGATCACCGCTCCCTTTTGAATCTGGCTCATGCCTGCCAGTCCCAAATCATCGTAAAGGGATGTTGGCAGAGTCTTGGCCCCTATCTCATAGAGAATGGGACTCTTTGAATAGGTTCCTAACTTGCCGAGCGCCGATGCAGACTGACCGCCAGAATAGGCGTTGAGAGCAACTAGTCCAGCCGATGCAGCACCCCAACCAATGGCTGCTCCTGTGCGACCTTCGCCTGCTGCTGCCCCAGACTTTGATGCAGTACTCTGAACACCACCGCCACCAATGACGTCTAGTAATGCAGTCATGCCGCTGTAGAAGTTGGCTTGAACTGAACCGGAGATGCCGCCTCGATTGTAACCGGCGGTTGCCATGTCGGACATTGAACCGTAAAGATCAAGATCGGATGCAGACCAGAGTCCGAATGGATCTCGAAACATCACTGGGTTTCCTGAAAACGCTTGGTAAAGATTCATACCGCCGCTGATGCCAATTTTGTCTCGGCTCAACCAGCGAGCCGTCTGAGGGTCATAGTACCGGCTACGGAAAAAGTAGAGACCGGTTGACCAACTGTACTCGCGCCCTTGCCATAGTATACGGTTGCCGATGGCGGATTCGGTTAGTGGTTGTCCATTGGCATCCCACACGCCCAGCACTCTCCCCCAAGGATCATAGCGGTAGCTCTCAACGATGTCGCCATTCTCGTTGGCAACGGCATGGACGGTTCCGACGTGGTCCGTCAAATAGTAATAAACAACTGGTGTTCCGTTGCTGTGGACGGTCATGCTCAGCCAATTATCGACGCCTGGGCCGGGTTGGTAGCTGCGTAGCAGATCGCCGTTTTCGTCGAGGTCGGCGACGCAATGCGCACCCTCGTAGATATGGTGATTTGTAACGCCATTTGCTACCGTCATGACGCGCCGACCCAACGGATCATAGGCGTATTCTTCGGCAATCACGCCGTTCGTTGAAACAGATGTCAAGTTGTAGCGGCCATCCCACGCGAGCGAGAGTGTTTTGCTGGCACGCGTTATGTTGGTGACGCAGCCCGCGTTATCGTGCCCGTAGCTGCCGCCCGTCCACGAGGCAAGCTTGTTGCCGGTGCCGAGCGTGTAGGTTGTGTTGGTGCCGTTTTCGGTGCGGGACGAGGGATTACCCGCAAGATCCCAGCCGTAGCTTGCCGTAATGTATGAGGCGGTTGCCGAAGTCAACCGGTCGAGCGAATCGTACTGGTAGGCGATATTCTCAGCGGCCGTCTCACGCGTCACGTTCGTGATCATTCCAGCACTGTTGTAGCCGTACCCGAAGCTGCGCAGTACGCCGCTTGCCGCGTTCCTCCAGACGATGTTAGTCAGCCGGTCAAGGTTGTCGAAATTGTACTCGGCACGTATGCCGCTCATTGAGTTACTGACTCCAGCGACAAGCCCGTTGTATTGCCCGTAGCTGAACGCGAAGGTGCCTCCCGTTCCGTTGATTACACTGACGCGCTCGGCGGCGTCAAAGGTGTAGGTGTTGAGCAGAACAGGGGAACTATCGATGCTAACGAGAATATTCGTGGGGTTCCCGACGTTATCGAGAGAATAGGAATTAACCACAGAGAACGCAGAGAGCGCAGAGGAGACAGATATCAATCGATACGCCTGGTCATATGTATTGCTTACCGTGCCGGATTCGCTGGCGACGGTTTTAAGCAGCGCGTTGTCGTAGTACGTGAACGCGGTGGAGAGGTCCGGCCAGCTTACGCCAGTCAGTCGCGCCTGTCCGTCGTAGCTGTTGCTGACGGTTGTGCCGTCGAAGCGGGTTACAGATTTTACCATGTCGCCGACGCCGTAGACCACGCTCATGGTTTGGCTTTCGACGTTGCTGATAGTGACTGGTCGGTCCTGGATGTCGAGCGTGTAGGTCTCGACTTCGCGGTTGAGCGCGTCCTTGATGGCCAACGTGTTGAACTGCTGGTCGTAATCAAAACGGACGGTTGCCGTTTCGGCCCCGCTGCCGCGAGTGACCGACGTCAGCTTACCGGCGGGGGCATAGGTGAACCGGGTGGTGCGTCCCGCCGTGTCCACGTGGTTGGTCATGTTGCCCATTTTGTCATACGCGAACGACTCGCCTAGACTTCCTGGGTAAGTTATGGAGGAAATCCGACCTAAGCCATCGGGAATAAGCGTCGTCGTCCTTGTGCCAGATGCACCGGGCAGTGTTAGCGAGGTTAAATGCCCGAGGGTATTGTAGGCGTAGTTCACGGTCGGACCGGTCTGGGCCACGGAGTTGGTCACTAAGCCCTGCGAGCTGTAATAGAACCGGCTCCAATGCCCATTGGCATTGGTTACGGCGGCCAGCAACCCATCGGTCGTGTACGAGAAACGCGTTTCAACCGTCAGGTTTGTGGCGGGGTACTCACGCGTAACAGCCAGAAGGCCGTTTGTGTATGAGAATTCGGTCCGGTGTCCTGAGGGATCGGTGATGGAAGTCGGCAGATTCAGGTCCGGATGCCAAGCGTATTGCCAGTGCTGGGTGGCGGGGGGCTGGTTGTAGCCGATGGATTCGGTCAGGATGTTGTTGCGGGCATCGTAGGTGCGGGCGGTCAGGAGGGTTTCGCCGATGGTGGCGTCGAAGACCTTCTGCGTTAGAATGTTCATGCCGGTGTCGCGGGTGAACTCGGTGCCGAGGTTGGTGCCATTGGGGCCGTAGATGGCCTGGATCGCCATTTGCTCGGGATTGAAGTTGTACTGGAACTGCCGCTGCTGGCCGTCGCGCTGGTAGGTGACCTGGGATTGGTTGGTGGCGGTATAGCCGATGGTATGGGCGTAGTAGTAGCCGTCGAGCTGCATGGAGGTGCCGCGCGGTCCGCCGACCGGCGGGTTGATCTCGTAGCCGTAGTCGAAGCGGTGCCCGGCGGCGTTGACGCGCTGGGTCAGCACGCCGGTGGTCGTCTCGTAGCGGTAGGCAAAGGGTTCATTCGCGCCGGAGACATGCCGCACGGCATTGGTCAGCCAACCGGTCGGGTTGTAGCTCAGCGACAGGCTCAGGTTGGTTGAGGGCGTCGAGATGGATGCCAGCTTGCCGCCGGAATGGACGAAGTCCAGGTATTGCCCTTTGGTATGCTGAACACGACTGAGCGTCTGGGCGGGCCAGGTGCCGGAATAGGTCAGTGTGACGGTGTTGCTGAAGGCATCGGTGATGCTACGCAGCAGTCCGTTGGTGTCGAACATATGCGACAGACCACCGGGGGACTCCACGCGCAGGTATGGATCCGCGCTGACGAGTTTCAGTGGATTATCGGGGGCACTCAGCCAGTTACCTGCGCTTCTGCGGAACCAGAGGCTCTGGCCGTCGGGGGTTGACAAAACCCGCCAGAAGCCGACCTGACCCTTGTAGTTGGCATTGGCGCGGACGGTCAACTGCATGTCATAAGAATGCCGCCATCCGTCCCCGAGGCCGGACAGGTTCTGCCCTTCGCGGCTGTTGTAGTAACGGCTGAATGCAAGCGGCAGTCCCGGCGCAGGCAGGACGATGTCGGTCTCGGTCAGCGTGACATTCCCGTTCATCACATTGATCGGGTCAATCGTGTTGGCCAAGGATGCATCGGCATTGACGGTTTCGGCAGCCGAATTGGCCGGACCATCGATGTTGAGCGTACCGCTCTTGCCGGCGGCGAAGTCGTTGGTGCTTTCACCATGAACCCCGAGAATGCCCTCGGGGTCCAGAACGGTGAAGCCGCTTCCGCTCATCGAAGGACTGCTGGAACCTCCTGCCGGGAGTCCGCCAACGCGGGCGGTGTAATCATAGTCAGGTGTCGGTTCATCTGTGGCAATCCAGCGCACGTTGAAGGGATAGGATTTGCCTTTGATAAAACTGTAGGTCCCCGTGCTGACAACACCGAAATCCGGCGCGACATGGTTAACGTGTCCCACTTGCAGGGCATAGCGTTCGGAGTGGCTGCCGCTGTGGTCCCCGATGACTAGCGCAAGCTGCAGGCAATAGCTCGCGTCGCCCTGGTCGTCGGCATCAGCCGGATCGCTGCCCTGGCTGACTTCGTCCGAATCGCTTACCCCGTCGCCGTCGGTATCGCTTTCAAACGGATTGGTACCGTGCTGCATTTCCTGGAAATTGGTCAGCCCGTCGCCATCGCTATTGCCTGCTGCATCGCCTGCATTGAGCGGATCGAGGCTATTCTGAACCTCCCAGCCATCGGGCATCAGATCCCCGTCGCTGTCCCAGTTGTGCGGATCGGTGCCGTAATAGATTTCGGCGTCGTCGCTGAGCCCGTCGCCATCGGCGTCGGCATTGGCCGTGGGGTCGGTGCTGATCTCGTATTCGATCTGGTTGGAGAGCGTATCGCCATCAGGATCACTGGTGCCGGACTGCGCCAGGCTCCCGAAATGCTCAAATTCCCAGATGTCGGCCAGGTTGTCGCTGTCCGTATCCACGAAGGCGTCAATGCCGATTGACGCGGGGCTGTTCGGCTCGCCATCGATATCGAGAGCCGGGGCACCCGTGGCCGTGCCCGCCCCGATGCAGGGCGATCCGGACGCGAGCCGGAAACCGAGCCGCGTAAACTGCGGGGCTGAATTGATATTGCCTGTGCCGCTATAGCCGCCTTGTACGTCGCTATAGGTAATGGACAGGGGCGATGTGGTAGGATAAACTGGCCCGTAATAGGCCTGGGTATTGCCCCAGATGATGGTATTGCGCACGGTTCCTGCTGCCGATGAATACGCGCAGATGGCCCCGGCAAAGTTGTCGCCTGTCCCAGTGTAGTGGTTGGTAAATATGACCGAGTTCGCAAGTGAAAGAACGCTTGCTCCCTGCAGCATGAAACCAGCACCGAACGAGGCACTATTGCTGGATATCACTGTATTAGCCATCTGCAGGCTGGCGGACGAATCCATATAGACTCCGCCACCGAGACTGCCGGTCGCGGAGTTGGCATAAACTTGCGAGGCATACACCACCGGAGATGCGGTATGGGTGATGTAGAGTCCGCCGCCATTGCCCGCACGGTTGCCGGTAAGGCTAACGCCCGTCAGGATCGGTGCGGCAGCATCGCCAGCATAGAGGCCACCACCGCCGGTCTTCGCCAGATTATCCTGGATCGTGCAAGCACTTATCTGCGCCGTACTGTTCGAGCAGCAACTGATGCCGCCGCCAAGCACGCCAGCGGTATTCCCGACCAGTTCGCTATTCTCGACAACAGGCGCACTATCCAGCCCGCTGTATAGCCCGCCGCCGTATATCTGCGCCGTGTTGCCTGAAAGGGCACTATTGCGGATCACGGGGGAACTTTTCCAGGCGTAGACACCGCCACCGTAATAGGCGCGACTCGACACAATCGAGCTATTGAGAATCGTGGGCGAGGCATTGCTACAGTAGATACCGCCGCCCTGCTGCTGCCAAAGATTGGTTGCAAAACTGTTGCCGTTCATGATGGTCACACCGGCAACCACTGCCCGCCGCGTCTCGCCGGAGGTAAATGTAAAGCCGCGTCCGGAATTCTGTGCATCAATGATCGTGGCGGCGGCACCGTCCTGGGAAACGAGTGTGATGCGTTTACCGCCAAAGTTAAGATCGCGGTTTCCGACGCCGGTATAGGTGCCTGGGCCGACACGAACAATGTCATAGTCCCCTGCCGCATTGATTCCGGCTTGAATCGTGGACTGCCCATGCGTCACAACCACCGTGGCAGAGGGGACACTTGCTGCATTGTCGGGTTCGCCTCCGTGTTTCAACTCGTAGATATTGAGGTAGCCATCCCCATCCGTGTCGTCCTCGGCGTCACCGGCATCCAAAGGATTGAGACCGAATTGCACCTCCCAGCCATCGGGCATGCCGTCGCCATCCGTATCACTATTGTGCGGATCGGTTCCGGCCTGATATTCCCCGATATTGGTCAAGCCGTCGCTGTCGGCATCGCCAAGGGCATCGGCGGCATCCAAAGGATCGAAGCCGTGTTGCAGCTCCCAGCCGTCGGGCATGCCGTCGCCGTCGGTATCGGCGTCAAAGCGGTCCGTCCAGTAGAGGCGGACCTCGCGCCCGTCGTACAGGCCGTCGCCGTCACCATCATAGTGCGTCCAGGCATCGAGAAAATATTTGCCTCCAGTACCGGCGGACGGGGCGTTGAACGCGAAACTGCCCGCTGCGTTGTTGACGTTGGTGGTCAGCAGGATCGACCACTGTTGTTCCATCAGGTTGGTGCAGGAGAAGATATCGAGCCCCTCGGTCGTCAGCGTCCCCGACGGCCAGCTCATCGAGACGTCAACCGTTCCGTTGGTCTGTACGGTGAGGGCGTCGAAAGCCAGGCCGGTGGCCGGATAGCTGAGCGACAGCGGGGAGAAGGTTAACTCGGTTAGCGATTGCTGCGCGGTCAGCGATTCCGCCATGACTTTGTTGATCAGTTCATCCTCCGTGATCAGCCGGAAACGCACCATGATGCGGGAGGGATCGTAGAGAGCGACCTGCCAGGCTGCGGTTTCGGCATCCATCTTGCTGAGATCGGGGAAACGCAGCCGGACATACCAGAGCGGATCGTAATCCTTCGGGGCGGCAATCTCGGCGATCACATCCCCGGCGGCATTCAGGATCTGTCGTTCGCCGCTGTCGGGTATTTCCATTATCGTGACCGGATAGACGGTAATTCCATGTTCATCAACCGGGATCAGCCGCTTTACAAACCGCTTGGGGAACGCGGCGAGATCAAACGGCAGCAGCCCGCCATCCTGCAGATGGATAAAATCCGGATCGGGCATCACGATGGGTAGAATCGAATACTGCCGTGATTCGAATACGCTGATCAGATCGGGCACATTCTCCACCGCCGCTCCAAGGTATGCGGCATACAAGGCCTTATCAAACGGGACCGGCTCGAAGGATAGCGTTTCAGTGGCGGTTGCGGACGCGGACAAACACATAGCCGCTAGAATAACGTTCAACAAAAAGGATTTTGTATTCAATGATAACTCCATCGTTTCTGAGGTCAGGTTGCATTTCCACATGATCATGCAATTCAAGCTCTTCTTCCTGCATCAGAAATTGAAGTTAAGGAAAAGGGCGCGAACTACTGCCAAGCCCTGTGGAGGGACCGCGAAGCCCCTTGGAGGAACATGAAACAGGAGCCGCGCCCACGTGGGGCGCGTTCCCGCCAGTTCGTTCCTCCAATTGAAAATTCGCGGTTTTCCACAGGAACAATACTTGCGCTAACGCAAAATCTATAATGTCGCTTGTTCTATATACCTATAGCGTTCTCCAACTGATACATTATTCAATAATCCAATGGCTATCCACTGTAAACATCGACCGTAGGGATGGCAAGAATTTTTTGAAGTGAATTCGTCTAAATAGTAGCTCAAAGCAAAGACAACTGATGATTATGGATTGCGTAGAAATAAGATGTTCAAGCCAATAGCAATTCCGTCGCCGCGATCAGGGCGGTCATCTCGTCGGGGGTACCGATCGTGATGCGCACGTAATGGGCGAGTTCGCCCTGCGGGAAATAACGGATCAGGATTCCCCGCTCGCGCAGGGCCGCGACGTAGTCCACCGCGGTGATTCCCGCCGGTGGCCGCGTCCAGATGAAGTTGGTCTCGGAGGCGAAGACGTCAAAGCCCGCTCCCGCCAGGGCCAACCCCAGCCGATCGCGCTGCGTCTTGATCAAGGCGACGTTCCGCCGCATGTAGTCCACATCCTCCAGCGCCGCCAGCGCCAGCGTCTGCGCGACGCGGTCGAGGTTGTACGAGTCCTTGAGCTTGTTCAACGCCTCGATCAGCGCGGGAGCCCCCACGCAGTAGCCGACCCGCAAGCCGGCCAGCGAGTACGATTTCGAGAGCGTGCGCGAGACCAGAACATTGTCGTAACGCCGTGCCAGTGCCATACAATCGGACGCGGCGAAATCGACGTAGGCCTCGTCGATCAGCACCACGCCCCGGTACGAGGCACAGAAGGCCTCGATCGCCTCGGGCGGGAATGCCATGCCGGTCGGCGCATTCGGATTGGTCAGGAAGAAAAGCCCGCTACCATCCGCCGGCGGCGTCTGCCAGGTGAACCCGGCCCCGAGGGCGACTGGCAGCATGCGCACATCGCGAATGGCCGCCAGGACGGGATACAGCGAGTAGGACGGCTCAAAATAGCCGATGCAGCCATCGTTCTCGACAAACGCGCGTGTGCAAAGTGCCAACACCTCGTCCGATCCGTTACCGGCGAAGACATGCTCCACCCCGACATCATGCAATGCGGCGATCCGGCGGCGTAGCGCGTCGGCGGCAGGCGGCGGATACAGCCGCAGGGATTCCGCCGAGAGGCCACGCAGCGCGGCCTCGACCTTCGGCGAGGGCGGGTACGGGTTCTCGTTGGTATTGAGCTTGATGAACTTCCGGTCGCCAGCGGGCTGTTCGCCCGGCACGTAGGCGTGCAGCGTCTGGACTGATGCCCTTATCTTCTCGTTTCGCATGATGAATTATTCCTCTTTTCTAAGACAGTACCATGCCGCCGCAAAACACGATGCGCGGGATAGTAGCTCGGATGCCTGTGATTGCCAACCCTTTGTTTTCAAACAGGATCATACAGCGACCTGATCGATGCCAGCCGGCACCGTCCGGTATTGCGCCGTTTATGCGGATGGGAGGCTCTCGGAATCGAAGTTTTTCGCGCTTCCGGCTTGCCAACGCTCCTTTTTTGTGATTTAATCCGTGTTTTCCCCGTAAAATTCACCGAGATATCCAGAAGAAAGGATGGTTTTCATGCTGAGCCAGGGACTACTGCTGATGATAGCAGGCATGGGGACCGTTTTTGTATTCCTGGCACTGATGGTGCTGGTGATGCAGGCGGTCGGCAGATTCTTCATTATTAACGAGGCCCGTTTTCGAGCCGCGCCACCGGTAGCGGCGGCACGCAAGACCGTGGACTCCAGTGAAACCGAAATCATCGCCGCGATCGTCGCGGCAGTCAAAGCCCATTCAAGTAAGTAAAGGAGATTGATCATGGCCAAGAAGAAAATCAAATTCATGTGTACCGCATTCCGTGACGGTTTCCAGTCCGTCTACGGTGCCCGCGTCCTGACTGACGATTTCCTGCCTGCTGTTGCCGCGGCGCGCGATGCCGGCATCACCTGGATGGAGGCCGGCGGCGGCGCCCGCTTCCAGTCGCTCTATTTATACTGCAACGAGGACGCCTTCACCGCGATGGACCGGTTCCGCGAAGTCGCCGGCCCGGATGCAAACCTGCAGACACTCTCGCGCGGTGTCAACGTGGTCGGACTGGACTCCCAGCCTGCGGACATGATCAAGCTGCATGCCGAGCTTTTCAAGAAACACGGCATGACGACAATCCGCAACTTCGACGCGCTCAACGACGTCAACAACCTGATCTACAGCGGCAAGTGCATCCATGAAGCCGGCCTCAAGCACCAGGTGTGCGTGACGATGATGGAACTGCCCCCGGGCTGCGTGGGCGCGCACGATCCTGACTTCTACGAGAAGACGCTGCGCCAGATCCTGGATGCCGGCATCCCCTACGACGCGGTCTGCTTCAAGGATGCTTCCGGAACCGCCGTACCGAGCAAAGTGTACGAGACCATCAAGCGTGCCCGCAAGATGCTGCCCGAAGGCACCCTGCTGCACTTCCACACGCACGAGACCGCCGGCATCAGCGTCCTGGGCTACAAGGCGGCACTGGATGCCGGAGCCGACGCGATCGACCTGTCGCTGGCCCCGGCCTCGGGTGGCACCTGCCAGCCGGATCTGGTTGTGATGTGGCACGCCCTGCGCGGCACGGACTACGATCTGGATATCGACATCGAGAAGGTGCTCAAGGCCGAGGAGGTGTTCAAGGATTGCATGAAGGACTACTTCATGCCGCCGGAGGCGACCATGGTCGAGCCGACCATTCCCTGGAGCCCCATGCCGGGTGGCGCGCTCACGGCCAACACGCAGATGCTGCGCGACAACGGGATACTGGACCGCTATGTCGAGATCAGCCGCGCGATGGGCGAGGCCGTCCGTCTCGGCGGGTTCGGCACGTCCGTCACCCCGGTCTCGCAGTTCTACTTCCAGCAGGCGTTCAACAACGTCATGTTCGGCCCCTGGAAGAAAATCGCCGAGGGCTATGGCAAGATGGTGCTCGGGTATTTCGGTAAGACGCCGATCGCGCCCGATCCGGAAGTCGTGCGCATCGCCAGCGAACAGTTGAAGCTGGCACCTACGACCAAGACCTCGATGGAAATCGACGATGCCGACCCGACCAAGGGGTCAAAGGCAGCCGCCAAGATGCTTGACGAGGCAGGTCTCCCGAAAACCGACGAGAACCTGTTCATTGCCGCCTGCTGCAAGGATAAGGGGATTGATTTCCTCAAGGGCAAAGCCAAGGTCAACGTGCGCAAGATCGAGAAGGCCGCGCCCGCGAAACCGGCACCCGCCGCGCAGGAGGCAGCCAAGCCGGCTCCCGACGGGTACACCGTGACGGTCAACAGCAAGCGCTTTTCCGTCAAGCTGGAGGGCGCGGAAGCCGTCATCAACGGCAAGCGATACGCCGTGCAGGTCAAGGACGGCCTGGCCGCCGAAACCGTGCAGGACAGTGCCGCCCCGGTTGCCGGCGGTGAGATCATCAGTGCGCCGATGCCGGGCACCATCTTCAAGGTCAAGTGCGAGCCTGGCGACAGCGTGAATGCGGGGGATGAACTCGTCGTGCTGGAAGCCATGAAAATGGAAGTGCCCGTCAAGGCGCACATCTCGGGAACCGTGGCCTCGATGAATGTCAAGGTCGGCGACGTCGTCAGCGCGGGACAGATGCTGCTGACGATTGGCTAAGCAGGGGCAATCCGAGTTACAAGGGATGTTTTAAAGCGAAAGAATGATCATGCAACACGTGAGCATATTCAAGAAAGTCAGTACGCTGCTTCTCGTTTCCGCAGCCGGATTGCTGCTGGGGGCAGGTGCCTTGCAGGCGGCACCGGAGCAGCCACAGGAACACGGGGACCACAGTATCGGCACGGCGGTCTCCCGTCTGTTTGAATCAACAGGGATTAACGGCTTTGTCAAAGGCGAGCCGGGCGTAGCGGAGGACGGGGATTCGTTCCTTCCGGGTGGCTTGGGCCAGCTTGTGATGATCCTGGTCGGTTGCCTGCTGATCTACCTGGCCATCGTGAAGGGCTTCGAGCCGCTGCTGCTGCTGCCGATCGGCTTCGGTGGTATCCTGGCCAACATCCCGCTGGCAGGGATCGCCCACGATGGCGGCATGCTCAAGATGATCTACCAGTTCGGTATCGAGACGCCATCGCTGTTCCCACTGCTGATTTTCATGGGCGTCGGCGCGATGACGGACTTCGGTCCATTGATTGCCAATCCAAAGACCGCCCTCCTGGGGGGTGCTGCACAGCTCGGGATATTCTTCGCGTTGATCGGGGCACTGCTCCTCTCGAAATGGGTTCCCGGCATTCACTTTTCCATCAATGATGCCGCGTCCATCGGGATCATTGGCGGTGCCGACGGTCCAACGGCCATATTCCTGGCCGGACGGCTGGCTCCGGACCTGCTGGGCAGCATCGCGGTGGCAGCCTATTCCTACATGGCGCTGGTTCCAATCATCCAGCCACCGATCATGAAACTGCTGACGACCAAGAAGGAGCGCCAGATCAAGATGAAGCAACTCCGCCACGTCAGCGGTACCGAGAAGATCATTTTCTGCTTTATCGTCATGGGCCTCTGTATCCTGCTGCTGCCATCGGCAACACCGCTGATGGGTACGCTGATGTTCGGCAATCTGCTCAAGGAGTCCGGCGTCGTGGAGCGTCTTTCCAAGACGGCATCAAACGAACTGATCAACATTGTGACGATCCTGCTCGGGCTGGCTGTGGGCTCGAAGCTGGCGGCAGACCAGTTCCTCAGCCTGCGTACACTCGGCATCCTGGCGCTGGGTCTGGTGGCCTTCGCCATCGGAACGGGCGGGGGCGTGCTGATGGCACGGCTCATGAACGTCTTCTCGAAGGAGAAGATCAACCCGCTGATCGGGGCGGCCGGGGTCTCGGCGGTGCCGATGGCGGCCCGTGTGGTCAACAAGGTCGGCCAGGAAGAGGATCCGCATAACTACCTGCTGATGCACGCCATGGGACCGAACGTTTCCGGGGTTATCGGCTCCGCCGTGGCCGCCGGCGTCCTGCTCGAGCTCTGCAAGATGTTCGCGAGTTGAAAGAAGGTGGTGCCCTTGGAGGACGGGGCCACCCCGTCCGCAGCGTTGTCGTTGTAAGCCAGCTTAACTTGGCACAAGCCGCATGCGGCGGAATACCAGCAGGCCCACGCCAAACGCGGCCGCCAGCATGAGTATTTCCGCCGGCTCCGGCACCATCAGCGAGACATCGTCAATGCCATAGCTCGCGTTGCCGGTGCCCGTCCGCTCGATATAGATGCCGATCCAGTCGATCGAGGACAAGTCAGCCAGATAGTCAGTAGGATTGCCTAGCCCGACATTAGTCCATTCGCCCACGTCGCCTAAGGGCGCCGTCCGCAATGTCTGCCAGCCACTAACCGCCGACGGGGTTAACGCATATGCCCAGATGTCGTCACTATCATCATCACCCCAGCGGACTTCCAGTGCCGTCGGATCTGTGCCGTCCGACCAGAAATTAAATTCAATCCAGTACTCGGAACGCCAGGCACCAGCAAACAAATTCGTCGCGCGACCGTAAACCAACATATCCGACGGCACCGAGTTTGTGAACGCGATCGCCAACCAATGATCTGAATTGGTGGCAATAACGGAGACTCCCACATTGCTGTTGGTGCCCTGCCACGCCGGCACCGGCACATTCGTATCCCAGTCGATTACACCAATGGTCGTGCCGGCAAATGACGGCAAGACCCCCATCATCAGTGCCGCCAGCACCATGATAACCGCCCAGTCCGATATCGTTTTACGCACGAAACGTTTCATAGGAATCCCGCTCCATCCTCACACTGTGAACACATGTTAGCATGCTTCCTGCCAGAACGCCAACACGATCTTTCCCCTCCGTTATGGGGCTAGATCACAATGGAGTCCGGCGGTTTCACAACGGTGAGGGACTTGCAGAACCCCTCGTGGTGCCCGCTTGAAGCCGGGCACCACG
>CAZSRU010000014.1:0-54800 GCA_964609395.1 uncultured Victivallales bacterium | reverse complement strand
AGGCGATCAATTTAACGATATTAGAGGTTACCCCCATGTCGTGTCGTACGATCCGGTAGAATCCCTCGTAGCGATCACGCAGATTCGGCAGGATCTCCCGCGTGACCCGGAGACATTCGGGACATCCGGGCTCGAAGTAGTAGTCGATGATGACGGGCGGAAAGGCATCATCGGCCCGCACAAGTGCCTGGAGACACAGGAATGCGGCCACACAAAGGACCCTGATGCTCATGGCGGTGGTGCTCCTTTATCCTGTTGAGGGGCGATGTGTATCGGGATCGAAATCGGCGGTTCGTTTGTGAGATCGGTAATGAACGTGACCTGGGCACCTTCCAGTTTTCCGGAGGGGACAAGGTTGCCGATCTCGATCCGCCAGCCGGCCTTGCCAAACGGGGTCTGCGATTTCACGACCGCCTCCATCGGCAGCGAGATGCCCTTGACCATGAACGGCGACTGACTGCGTGACCGAAGGGCCACATAACGGGTAACGGGCTTCGGGGTATCCGAGAGCAGTAACGTCAGTGCCTGCGGTACGACCACGAGATCCGTGGGTGCAGCGGCGACAGAGCTACCGGATTGCGACGTTTCGGGAGCACTACCGAGCACTTGCGATTGGCCTGGCGAGGGCTCTATCCGCCCGGTCAGCTTGAGAATCACGTGCGGGGTCCGGGGATCATTGGTCGCGATGTAAAGGTTCTTGCTGACCGCACCTTGGCGTCCCTTCAGCGACAGTTTCACATCAAACTGCGTATTCGTGCCGGGAGCAACGCTGGTATCGCGCAGCGCAGCCGTCGCCCCGCAACAGGCCCGCACCTGTCCAAACGTCAACGTTTCATCCCCGCCGTTCTCGATGACAAATGAGTGCGTGACGTCATCGGCATTCTCCACCGTGCCAAAATCAAAGGTCGGCGCGGCACAGACGACCTGAGGAGCAGCCGAAACCGGGACCGCCCAACCGGCAACCACACAAAGACACATTCCAAACAAAGTAACATATGCATGTTTCGATTTCATGGGGCAGGATAGTGCCCTCCAACGGCAACGCACGTCAAGCTGTTCCGGAGCAGGATGCTCCAGTCACGTCTTTCGTGCCCGACGTTTCTGCGGTGGAAGCCGGACTAAACCCCCAGGCGTTGGCGGCGCATTTGCTCGGCGGGGGTCTGCACGGTGCTGGAGACGTGCCCCGGCAGGGGCAGGATCTGCTCGTGGATCGCGTCCAGGATCCATGACGGCTGCGGGAAGAATGCCTCTTCCAGCTCATACGCCGGTGTGATCCAGTTGCGCGACCCGACCACCACCGGCGGCGCATCAAGCGAATCGAATGCCATCGCCGTCAGGTTGGCGGCGATCGTCTGCATGACCGATCCGCGCTCGCAGGCATCGGAGGAGAGCAACACATGTCCTGTCTTTTTGACCGATTCGACCAGCGGGCCGTAATCGAGCGGGTTGATGCTGCGGCAGTCCCACACGTCGGCTTCCATCCCGTATTTTTCCTTCAGCGTGTCCGCCGCCTCGAGCGCGCGGTACAGCGTGGCACCGATCGTGATGATCGTGATGTCCTTGCCGTCGCGCCGCTTTGCCGGTGGTCCCAGCGGGATCTCGTAGTAACCGGCGGGCACCTCGGGCTCGAACATCTCGCCGATGTCGTAAAGCCGCTGGCTCTCGAAGAACACGACCGGATCGGTCCCGGCCAGGGCGGTATTGAGCATGCCCTTGGCGTCGTACGGGGTGACCGGGAAGACAACCTTCAAGCCGGGGATGTGATTGACCAGCGCGCTCCAGTCCTGCGAATGCTGCGCACCGTATTTGGAACCGACCGAAACCCGCAGCACCAGCGGCATTTCCAGCACACCGGCCGACATGCTCTGCCATTTGGCCATCTGGTTGAAGATCTCGTCGCCTGCGCGGCCCATGAAGTCGCAGTACATCAGCTCCACCAATGCACGCCCGCCCTCGAGGGCATAACCGACACCCGTGCCGACAATCGCGGCCTCGGAGATCGGCGAGTTGAACAGGCGGTTGTACGGCAGTGCCTCGGTCAGGCCGCGGTAGCAGGCGAACGCCCCACCCCAGTCACGGTTCTCCTCACCATAGGCCACCATCGTCGGGTCTTCCTTGAACCGGTGCAGCACCGCCTCGAAGATCGCGTCGCGATACTGGTACATCTTGTTCTTGGCAACCGGCTTGCCATTCTCGAAGGCCGAGCGCACGCGGCGCGCGATCTGCTGCACGCGCGGGTTGTCGTCGCCGGCATCAAGCAATTCGGGCTTGCGGTCGTCGAGCACGGGCTTGCGCTTGTTCGAGAACATCACGCCCTCGATAAAGCGCGGTTCCACATGCGGCGAGACGCTGTCGTCAATCGCCAGCTTGAGCGCCTGGGTGGTCACCCCGGCCAGGTCCGCGCGGATAGCCTCGAGCCCCACGTCGTCCAGCACCTTGGCGGCCTTCAGCTCGGCGGCGAACCAGTTGATGGAATCCTGCGCCTGCCACATGTCCACTTCCTCCTTGCCACGGTAGGAGGAGGCGTCCGACGGGGAATGCCCGGAGTAGCGGTAGGTCAACGTATCGAGCAGCACAGGGCCAGCGCCCTTCTTGAGGATCGCCGATTTGCGCTTGATCGCATCGGCGACCGCCAGCGGATTGTAGCCGTCGACACGCTCGGAATGCATGGCCTCGGGATTGACGCCGGCACCCATGCGGGCGAGCACGTCATAGCCCATGGTCTCGCCGGAGGTCTGTCCACCCATGCCGTAGAAGTTGTTCATGAAGTTGAAGATGATCGGCAGCCCGCCCTTGTGCGCCTTGGGCCAGAGCGTCTTGAACTGTCCCATCGCCGCGAAGTTCAAGGCCTCCCAGACCGGTCCGCAACCCATCGAGGCGTCGCCGATGTTGGCGATCACCAGTCCGGCCTTGCCATTGACCTTCTTGAACAGCGCCGCCCCGGCGGCGATGTCGGCCGACCCGCCGACCAGCGCGTTGTTCGGATAAATGCCGAACGGGGTGAAGAACGCGTGCATGGAACCGCCCAGACCGCGGTTGAAGCCGGGCTTGCGGGCGAAGATCTCCGCCAGGGCACCGTAGACGAGGAACTGACGCGCCAGCGTCTTGACGTCGCCGCCCTGAACGTGCTTCTCGACAATGGAAAGGCACTCACCGCCCATGAAGCACTTCATGATGCTCATCAGGGAGTCGTCATCGAGCTTGCGGATGGCCGACATACCCTTGGCCAGGATCTCGCCGTGCGAGCGGTGCGAGCCGTAGATGTGATCCTCGACGCCCAGGTAATAGGCCTGCCCGACGGCAGACGCCTCCTGCCCCATGGACAGGTGCGCCGGTCCGGGATGGTTGTAAGGGATCTCGCGGTACGCACCGGCGGTCTTGATCTCGTTGAGCATGAATTCGAACTCACGGATCAGCATCATGTCCTCGAGCATGCCGATGACGTTCGCCTTGCCCAGCTTCTTGACTTCCTGCGCCACGGTCCCCTTGTACTGGTTCAGCGGCACTTCCGGGAATGCAAGCATTCCGGGTTTACGCTCCTTGTTCGGATCAACAATCACAATCTTCGGCATGACATTACCCCTTTTTAGTTCTTGGTTCTTCGTTCTTCGTTCTTGGTGCTTGGTGCTATTTTTTCGACTTTCGTCTTTCGTCTTTCGTCTTTTAATGAATCATCAACGTTGTTTCGCGGATTAGTTCCGAGACCGTCGGATGCGGGAAGACCAGATCCTCGATCTCCTTCACGCGCATCTCGCTCTCGATCATCGCCACCGCCCCGAAAATCATTTCCGAACAGGCCCCGCCGATCATGTGAACGCCCAGCAGCGCCCCCGTTTCAGCATGCACGACGACCTTGCATACCCCACGCCCATCGGCATTCTCGGCGAGAAAGCGCCCGCTGGCACTCATCGGCCTTTTCGCGGTCTTTACCGGAATGCCCCGTTCGGCGGCAGTCGCCTCGGTCAGTCCGACAGTCGCCACTTCGGGCGTGGTGTAGACGACGCCCGGAATAGCGTCGTAACGCATCCGGTCGGGCCGTCCGCAAAGATTGTGTACCACCACCTCGCCCATACGCGAGGCGGAATGCGCCAGCCACTGCTTGCCCGTGCAATCGCCGATCGCCCAGATGCCGGGGATGTTGGTCGCGCAGCGGTCGTCGATGCGGATGCCGCGCCGGTCGAAGTCGACGCCGACTGTCTCCAGTCCCAGCTCAGCGACATTGCAGGTGCGCCCGGTCGCCACCAGCACATGACTGGCCTCCAGCGTCTGTTCCTTTCCGCCGGTGGCAAAGGTCACCGAACCCTTGCCGATCGAAAGCACCCGTGCTCCCAGATGGAACGTGACATTGCGCTTGGTCAATTCCTGGCGCAGGATCTTCGCCACCTCGCCATCGACCGCCGGACAGATCTCAGGCAGCATCTCGACCACCGTCACCGGCACGCCCAGGGTCCCGAAGAAGCAGGCGAACTCGCAGCCGATCACGCCGCCGCCGACAATGATCAGTTCCTTCGGCATCTGTTCCAGATCCAGCAGCCGCGTGGAATCGTAGACACAGTCGTTATCGATGCCCGGGATCGGCGGCCTAGCTGGCGAGGAGCCCGTGGCAACCAGGATATCGGTGCCCGTGTAGCGCTTGTCGCCGACCTGCACCTCGTGGTTCGAGATCAGATTGGCGCTGCCCTCGACCACGGTCACCTTGTTCAACTTCATCAGCCCGGCAATGCCCTTGCGCAGCGTGGCGATCACTTCGCGTTTTCGGCCCATCGCCGTGGCCAGGTCGAACTTGACCTTGCTGCTGGTCACCCCGTAGGCCTCGCCGTGCGCGGCGTAGTGATACACCTTCGCCGAGTTGAGCAGCGTCTTCGATGGCACGCAGCCGCAGTTCAGACAGACCCCGCCCAAGTGCCCCTTCTCGATCAGCAGCACCTTCTTCCCCTGCTCGCCAGCCCGTTCCGCCGCAACATACCCTCCCGGCCCGCCCCCGATCACAATCAGATCATAGTCCATATCTAAGCTTTCAAATTTCGACTTTCGATTTTCGACTTTCGACTTTACTACCCCTACCCCGCTAATGACAGTTCCACATGCTCCAGGCCCGTGCATAGCGCCTTGAGGAAGCGCGCCGCCGGGGCGCCATCGACCACCTGGTGATCCACAGTCAGGCTCAGGTTGATCGCCTCCACGTGCTTGACCTCGCCATCCTTGAGCACCGGTTTGAGGAACAGCGCACCGACGCCGAGAATGGCGACTTCCGGCACGTTGACAACCGGCGTGAAGCTCTCGATCCCGAGCATGCCCATGTTGGTGATCGTGAACGTACCGCCCGTGAGCAGATCCGGGTTGATCCCGCCTGCCTGGCAGGACTTGACCAACGGCTTGATGGTCGACGACAATGCACTGAGCGACAGCTTCTCGGCCCCATGGACCACGGGCACCATCAGTCCCCGTTCAGTATCGGTCGCGATCCCGAGATTGACGTTCGGGTACTGCACCGTCCGGTCGCCGAGGAAATGCGCGTTGAGATCGGGGTGATGCCGCAGCGTCTTGATCGTGACGAACGCGATCAGGTCGTTGACCGTGATATTGGGCAGGCCTAGCGTTTCCGCCTGCGCCTTGACCTTGGCCCGATAGGAAAGCAGTTCGCTGGCGTCGAAGCTCATGTTCAGCGTGATCTGGGCCGTACCACCGAGCGAGTCGCGCATACGCTGCGCGATCAGCTTGCGGATACCCTTCAGCGGAATCGTGACGGCGGCAGCCAGTAGCGCGGGAGCCGGACCTTGAGCCGTGACAACAGGAGCCGCGGCGCGCGCGGCGGTCAGATCCGCCGCCAGCACCATGCCGCCCGGACCGCTACCCTGTGCGGGTGCCGCCAAGCCACTCTCGCGGGCGGCGGCCTTGGCCGTCGCGCTCATCCGCGGCTGAGAAGCCGCGGCGGCCAGCACATCGCGCTCGATGACGCGGCCACCGGGGCCACTGCCCGCCAGCGTGGTGGCGTCTACCGCATGCGCGGCGGCGGCATTGCGGGCACGCGGACTCACACCGACAGCCACATTACCGGCCGCAGACACCACCGTGGCGACCAGCGCGGGGGCCGCCTGCGCGGCGGGAGCCGACACGGGCACCGCCGGTGCTTCCGCCGCCGAGGCCGCCCCGGCTTCCGCCGGACGCAGCGAGACCGCATTCTCGCCGGGGTTGCCGATCGCGGCAATATTCATCAGCACGGGAATATCCGCCCCCGCCGCGAAAAAGAGTTCCAGCACGGTACCGTCTGCCGGGCTTTCGACCTCGAAGACGGCCTTGTCGGTCTCAATACTCGCCAGAGGATCGCCCTTGGCGACGACATCGCCAGCGGCTTTCAGCCATTCGACCAGGATGCAGCTTTCAACGGACTGCCCTTGACGGGGCATGATTACGGGAGTAGCCATATCAATTCTCCAATGTTCTTGGTTCTTCGTTCTTTGTGCTTGGTTCTTGGTGCTTGCGCAGTATTTCGACTTTCGACTTTCGACTTTCGACTTTTTTTATCTACCGCATTTCCTGGCCGCCGGTCACATTCAGTGCCTGGCCGGTCATGTAGGCGGACTGCTCGGAGGCCATGAACACCACCAGGTTCTCGACATCCTCGTAGGCACAACCGCGCCGCAAGGGAACCTGGTTGACGTAATGCGCCTTGACGTCCTCGAGTGTATTGGCCCCCGGCACCTTGCCAGCCTTGAAATACTGTGTGAAAAGGCCGCGGTCGGGATCCGTCCAGAGCGGGGATTCAAGCAGGTTGCCAGGGCAGATGGCGTTGACGCGCACGCCATAGGGGGCCATTTCAAGCGCCACGCTCTGCACCAGGCCGATCCCGCCAAACTTGCTGGCGGCATAGGCGGAATTCGCCGCGCTGCCCTTCTTGCCGGACTTTGAGTTGATCTGCACGATCGAGCCCGATTTCTGGGCTTTCATGATCCGGCAGGCATGCTTGAACGCCAGAAACTGCCCAACCAGGTTCACATCGATCACCTTGCGCCACTTGCCTGCATCCGCGTCGCAGATAGGCTCGGCAATCAGGATGGCTGCGTTGGTAATCACGATGTCCAGCCGTCCGAACCAATCGACGGCAGTCTTGAAGAGCCGCTCGACATCGGCCTCGTTGGAGGCGTCACCAGCAACCGGCACAACCGCGCGTCCGGTCGCCGCTGCCACCTTCTCCGCGCAGGTACGGACCGCACCCTCCTGCAGATCGAACAGCACCAAGTCACACCCCTCGCGGGCCATGCGGGAGGCCAGTGCCTCACCCAATCCCTGCGCCGCCCCGGTGATCACGGCAATCTTGCCTTTGAGTATCATTTGCTTTCCTTTCTGTTATCTCCCGCCCCCCAACACCCAACACGCGACACCCCCTACGCCAGCCGCGCCAACAGTTCCGCCGGCGTCGTCGCCGCCGTGATTCCCGCCAGGCACTGCTCCAGTGCCGGGTAGAGTTTGCCGCCAAGCGTATCGAAGAAGGCATTGCGCTCGGCGCGATCCGGGAGGTGCGCATCGGCCCAGTCGCCGAGGTAGCCGAAACGCCCGGCGCGCTGCAAGGCCGTATGAGCATAGAGAATCCGCGCCCCGCGCATGAAGACAGGCACCAGCGGCGCGAGTTCAGCGGTCTCGAAGGCATCCACGAACTTCTGACCGTGGGCATTCATCTCGGTGCCGACAATCACCGGCCAGTGGTGCCGCTCGGCCCAGTCAACGACCGCGTAAAGATTCGCCAGCTTCTGGTCCTTGACGCCCGGCTTGAAATTGCGATCGGGAATGATGTTGAGCATGCAGGCACCCGTGGTTGCGAACCACTCGTCCATCGCGGCTTCACCAGCCGTGGTGCCGTCCAGCCAGGCGGCGGTCGGCAGGGCACCGCAAGCCACGGCGAAGCGGTTGAACGCCGCCAGCGGCGGGAAGGAGGTCGCCGTCGGCGCCACATACCCCGCCCCACCCTTCTTCATCGTACGGGCGCGGATGCGGTTGAGCAAACCGGCCGATTCGGGAACTTCCTCGGCCGTGACCTTGCCGTCCAGCACCTTGGCCCAGTAGTTCTGCAAATTCTCGCCCCGCATCAGCGAGGCCGCCTTGCGGGCGTAGGCCAGCGTGATGTGCCGCTCGGTCGCGTTGCGCTGCGGCGTCAGCGGCAGGACGTCGTTCTCATACGAGAGGCAAACCGGATCGAGCACGGCATTGACCCGCGCGATCACCTCGCGGTTGCGCTGCTCCGACTGCCTGGCGAACTCTGCCAGGAAGCCCTGCATTTCAGAACCCTCTGGGAAACGAGCGAATCCGGTCGCCATGTGATAGGCGATGCCCGGCTCGCCGGGCGAGTTGATCTCACGGTCGGAAAACGACTCCACATAGACTCGCGACTCAAGACTGACAACAGTGCGAACATTGAGCAACGCTCCGTATGTATGGAACTCCTCCATGCCGTCCAGAACATCGAAATCGACAATGCCGGCAACTTCCATACCATGACGACGCGCCAGCAGCGCGTAGTGCGCAGGCGAATAGCCATAGCAGTTGAAGGAGAAGAACGTGTGCGCATGGGTATTACCCGGCTGATCCGCTAACGGACTGGCCTGGTCGATTGCCGCCGCTTCCGCGCACAGTGTGTCCAAGGCTGACTTGCGTACGGAAGAGTCCATCGCAGACAGATCGATCTCGTACGCCTTGCTTTTGTTGGTATTTTGTGTTGACATGAGATCATTAATAGCAGATAAAAATCATAATGCAACATAAAAACACACAAAACCACATCGAGGCATAATGCTGGCAATCGAGCGACAGCGTGAGATTCTGCGTGCACTTTCTGAGCAGCCCAGCGTGCGCGTGACCGATCTGGCCATCCGCTTCCAAGTCGCGGAGGAGACCATCCGGCGCGACCTGGACAAGCTCAGTGCCGAGGGCAAGCTCGTGCGCAGCCACGGTGGTGCGGTAGCCGCGATCGAGGCCGAACAACCGCACAAGCAGCGCGAGTTGCTCAACCAGCTACAGAAGGAAGCCATCGCGCGTGAGGCCCTGCGCCTGATCGAGCCCGGCGACACCATCGCATTGGACGCCAGCTCGTCGAGCTGGTTCATTGCCCGTCAGCTTCCCGACATGCATCTCACGGTGATTACCAATTCGCTGCATGTCTGCATAGCACTGGATGGCCGTGAGCAGATCAATGTGATCTGCACCGGCGGGTCGCTGGTCCGCACATCAATGTCGCTGGTCGGCACGGCCACGATCGGTTTCCTAGGGCGCTACCACGCCTCGAAGCTGTTCTTCTCCTGCCGGGCACTCGACCTGCAACGCGGTCTCAGCGATATCAGCGAGGATCAGGCAGCGGTCCGCCAAGCCATGCTCAAAATCTCGGAGCGGCATATCCTGCTGATGGACAGCAGCAAGTGGGGCGCGCGGGCGCTATCGATCGTGGCCCCGCTCCAGGAGGTGCATTGCATCATCACCGACAGCAATACCCCGGCCGCCGATTGCCAGACCCTGCGGGAGGCCGGCATCGAGGTGATATCCGCACTCGCCCCGACGATTGATCGAAACGGCGGCAGCGGGAAAAGCGGAATTATTCAGACAGAGAAGATCGACAAAGTGAGTGGTTTAAGTGTAACCAACTAAGGGTGGGATTAAGTGTGTGAACAAGTGTACGATGAAGTGTTGGAACAGAACGCTTAGTCCCACACTTCATCGTACACTTAGACTCACACTTACTTGGTTACCCTTAAGCCACCTGCTTCGTCGATTCAAGTGGATGGGAAGAGAACCGGTAAACGATTAGCGAGAGCTTCGACGATAGCGGATAACGAGTAGGTATCGAAATCGTTCACCAATCTCGTCGCCGTTCTCGTTAACCGAAATAGAGGGAAGAAGGAGAAACATGAAGAAACAGAAGACTTATCTGGCGATTGACCTTGGTGCCTCCAGCGGGCGCGTGATGGCGGGGTTGTTCGACGGCAAGACGTTGACGCTCGACACCGTGCATCGTTTCCCCAACGGCGGCACACGCCTGCCAGACGGCTGGCACTGGAGTCTTGTCGGCCTTTTTGACGAAATCAAGAAAGGCCTGGCCATGAGCGCCACGCGCTTCGGCAAGGCGATCATCAGCGCCGGCGTGGACACCTGGGGCGTGGACTACGGCCTGCTGGACAAGCAAGGTCGCCTGCTGGGCCTGCCCTACATGTACCGCGACGAGCGCACCAGCGGCGTGCCGGAACGGCTGCACCGCCGCGTCGCCGCCTCGCGCATCTACGGAACCACCGGCATCCAGTCGATGTACTTCAACACGCTTTACCAGCTCTGCGCCGAAAAGGCGTCGAAATCAGCCGCCCTTGATGCCGCCGACCGCCTGCTGTTCGTCCCCGACCTGATCCATTACTGGCTCAGCGGCGTGATGGCCAATGAATACACCATCGCCAGTACCAGTCAATTACTCGACGCCGCCAAGCGCGATTGGGCCCGCGACCTGATCAAACGCGCCGGCCTGCCCAACCACCTGTTCAAGGATCTCGTCGCGCCCGGCAGTGTGATCGGTATCATCCGCCCCGAAACCGCTGAGGAACTCGGCCTCGGCAAGATCAGGATCGTGGCCCCCGGCTCGCACGACACCGCCTCCGCCGTGGCCGCCGTCCCGACCGATGCCGCCCAGCCGGTATACCTGAGCAGCGGCACTTGGTCGCTGCTGGGGACAGAACTGGACAAACCGCTGCTGACCAAGGCCGCCGCCGCCGCGAACATCACCAACGAGGGCGGTGTCTGCGACACCATCCGGCTGCTCAAGAACATCACCGGCCTCTGGTTGCTGCAGGAATGCCGCCGCAATTGGAATGCCAAGGGTGCCGACCTGAGCTTCGCGCAGATCGAGGATCAGGCCCGTGCAGCCAAACCGTTCACCGCGATGATCCATCCCGACGACGCCTCCTTCGCCACGCCGGGCGACATGCCCATGCGCATCGCCGCCTTCTGCCGCAGAACCGGGCAGAAAGCCCCTGCCGATGCAGGCAGCATGGCCAGGGTGATCTACGAGAGCCTGGCGCTGCGCTACCGCGCCGTGTGGGATTTGCTCGAGGGGCTAACCGGCCAGCAGCGCGACACGCTGCATATCGTCGGCGGCGGTTCGCGCGACACCGTGCTCAACCAGATGACGGCCAACGCCCTGCAGCGGCGCGTCGTCGCCGGCCCCGAGGAGGCCACCGCCATCGGCAACATCCTGATGCAGATGCTGGCAGCGGGCGATATTGCCTCGCTGGAGGAAGGACGTCGGATCGTCAGCCGCTCTTTCCCCGTCCGCACCTTCGAGCCACAAGACAGCGACGCCTGGGCGGACGCCTACGCGCGCTTCCAGAAGAAGTTTTGAACAAAAAAAAGGATAATATGCAAAACAACAGACTACTCGAACAGCTCACCGCGCTCTCGCACGAATTCGGCCAGACTGATTATGTCTTTGGCGGCGGCGGCAATTCGTCGGCCAAGAACGCGGATACACTCTGGATCAAGCCCTCGGGCACCTCGCTGGCCGATATGACGCCGGAAAAATTCGTGGCAATCGACCGCGAAAAACTTTCGGCGCTCTACCGGCTCACCCCGCCCGCGGACAGCGCGGCACGTGAAAGCGTCGTCAAGGACATGATGATGGCCTCGCGCCGTCCCGGCAGCGAGGCGCGCCCCTCGGTCGAGACCCCGCTGCACGACCTGATCGAGGCCGTCTTCGTCATCCACACGCATCCCTCGCTGGTCAACGGGCTGACCTGTTCGCAGGACGCCAAGGCCGCGGCGGCCCGGCTGTTCCCAGATGCCTTATGGGTGCCCTATATCGATCCCGGCTTCACGCTTTCGATCGATGTGCGCGACCGCCTGGCCGCCTATAAGCGGCAGCACGGCAAGCAACCCACGATCATCCTGCTGCAGAACCACGGGATCTTCATCGCGGGCGATACGCCGGAGGCAGTTCGATCCACCTATCGGCAGGTGATGGATGCACTCAAGGCCGAGTATCAGGCCGCCGGCATTGCCTGCTCGCTTCCCGGCATGCCACCGCCCTCCCCCGATAGCAGCCGCAAGGTCGAGCAACTGAAATCGCTGTTGGAAGCCGGTGCCGTGGCTGGCGGCTGCCCGATGACGGTGGCGGAAGGGCCGCTGACGCCTGATCACATGGTCTACGCCAAGGCGTTCCCTTACAGCGGCGACTGGAGTGCGGCGGGTGTCGCTGGTTATCGCAAGCAGTATGGCTATGCCCCGCGCATCATCAACAGCCCGGCGGGCGTCTATACCGTCGGCAAGGATGCCAAGGCCGCCGGACTGGCGTTGGATGCCGTGCTCGACGGTGCCCTCATCCGGCAGCTCGCCGCCGCCTTCGGCGGGGTGCGCTACCTCGATGACCGCGCCCGCCAGTTCATCGAGAACTGGGAAGTCGAATCCTACCGCGAAAAGCAATCGCAGACGAAATAAGCCAGTCAGCAGAAGATCGGTGAACGAGAACGGCGACGAGAGCGGATTACGAGGGCTTCGCCATTTGCCTCCTCATGCGCAGCGGCTCGCGAGGACGCTCGCCCTCCAGGCGCGGAGAACGCGCTTGATGGCCGTATGGGGGGCGAGCGTCCTCGCGAGCCTGCGGAGCAGCAGCAATCGTTAATCGTAATCGCGCCCGTAGTCGTCGTCCGAAAAAGTCTGCGGTCTTCCCCGAAGTTATAGGCAAGCCGCCCGCCCGGGATCCCGTGCGAAAACGAATTGGTAACTGGGGAAGATTAAGGCGAAAGATTAAGGCAAAAGATTAAGGGTGGAGCATAAGCAACCTTTATCTTTCGCCCTAATCTTTCGCCCTAATCTATTGACAGTAAGTGCGACAAATTGGCCAAGTTATAGGCAAGCCAGACAAAAAGGCCACCGTCGCTCACGCGGCGGTGGCCTTTCTTATTTGATCAACCAACGGCTACAGGGCCAGTTCGCCCATCCAGTTGCCGTGAACGTTGCAATGCTCGATCACAGTCACCTTGCCCGTCTTTGCCGCCAGATGCAGCGAGACGGCCGGCTTGCAGACTTCCGGCGACAGCCAGCAGCGCGAGATGAACTTGTAGTCCAGGTAAGTATCCAGGTACTGGATGAAATGCTTCGGCTCCATTACATGCACAATCGCCCCCACCACCGTATGCACGTCATGGCATTCGGCGATCAACCCGCAGGAGGTCTGCTTGATGACCGGGATATGCTTCTTGTCGCCGTCGGTCAGGTTGGCCGGATCCGCCGGCTTCTTGATCGCCTCGGCATTCTCATGGAACGCCGACTTCGGCGACCGGCACACCAGGCACAGTTCCGGAGCCGCATTGAACTCGATATGTCCACAGGTCTTGCACTCGAATATCTTCATCTTATCTCCTCCCGTATTACCCCGGCAACAGGCCGGGACGTTCCACATATAGTCACACGACCTCGATAATATCACGCCGCCGCCAGACTGCAACCCTCAAATAAGCGATCAGGGTTCGGACCAGACGCCGCCTGCCTGTTTCACGGTTTCGTGCAACGCCTGGGATTGCCGGCGGGCCGCAACGGCCATCCCGACGACGGCTGCAGGTAAATCGCCTGCCTCGATGGCGTCAAGTATGCCAGCATAAACGGCTACCAATTCACGAAACCGCTCCGGCCGTCCCTGTGCAAGCATCTCGATGCGATAGCGTTTCTCACGAACAGCCACCTTGAACCATGGCTCATCACGATACGACAGCAGCGCCGAGCAATCCGCCTCCGATGGCAAGACGATACCCGACGGTATGCCGCTATCTCCGGGATGGATTAGCCACTCCGCCTGCAAGGCATCCAGATGCACCAGCGTCAGACTCCCCAGTGCCCGCACGACATGGCGTTGTGACAGAATCCAGCGATCCCACCACTCGTCCGATCCCCCGTCATCCGTCTGCTGTTCGCGCAACCACTCTAAATCCGCCACGTCACCATTGGAAAGACGGACGAACAAGCTTCTGGCACGTGCGGTTCCGACGTTCACATCGGTCAACCAGAGGGCAAGAGCCCCGCAAGCAGTCGTCACCCGTGCATGATCACCCCCGGCATCAAAGACGCCCGGATCCATTACCAGCCGCACGGGCGAGAGCAGCCGACCTTCACGCCACAGCCGTATTGCCTGTGCAAACGTATCACAGCGTCCCTGCTCGGTCAGTACAGTAGGGACGCCCCGGCGCAACCAGGCGGGCACAGCAAACGAAGCCACGGAGTTAGCTCTCACCCCTGCCGGATGAATATAGAGGGCGAGAAAAGCCTCGCACAAGGCCTCACGACCGGCGTCGGTGTCGCCATGCGCGTAGTCCGGCAGCAGCACCCGATGAATCCGGATGCCGTCGGAAAAGACGTGTTCGACACGGACACCGGCGGCAGGATCAGCATCCTGGATAACCAGCAGCCGGACATTGCGGGCTTCAAAACGCAACGGCATTCCGACCAGGGACTCGATCTGCGCTCGAGTCTCCCCGGCCATATTCAGCAGCAAGGCATTGTTGAACGAATCCGGCCCCGACACAACCAGATGACCATCCGCTGAACGCACACTGCGAATGTTGATTGCCGCCATCCGCTCGCGGATTTCCTCGATCGTCGGGGTCTCATCCGCACGGCCATGGCAGGCAGACAGCAGCACGACAAACCGGAGGCATCGTAGAAATGGACGACATATACCCATGCATCTTACCTATTGTTGAAACCGCATATTCAGTCGATGCAACCGCAGGGCGCTTTCACGCCTGGCCCGTAGAGTCGGCATCCAGAGTCTCTCTCACCTTGAGAGCAAGACAGCTAATCGTAAACGGCTTCTGGATATAGTGCAATCCAGGAGCAAGCACGCCATGGTGAGCGATCACGCTGGCCGTGTAGCCCGACATGTAAAGCACCTTGATTTCAGGGCAGTAGGATGCAACCCTCTTGGCCAGCTGTTTTCCATTCATTCCCGGCATCACCACATCGCTCACCAGCAGGTCAATCCGTCCGGCATGCGACTTCGCCAGTTCAATGGCCGCCTCCGGGCACGCCGCGGCCAGCACATGATATCCCAGGCCCGATAGTCCCGTCTCGCTGAGTTTCAAGATGCGGGGTTCATCCTCGGCGATCAGGATCGTAAACTCACCAGCCGGGGAGCCGGAAACGGAATCATGCGGATCCGGAACCTCATCGACCTGTGCATCCTCGCAACGAGGTAGGTAGATATTGAAGCTAGTGCCCGCTCCCGGGGTGCTGGACACATGGATGTAGCCATGATTCTGCTTGACGATCCCATAAACGGTGGCCAGTCCGAGTCCCGTCCCCTTGCCGGTATCCTTGGTCGTAAAAAAGGGTTCAAACACCGAATTCAGCAGCTCCTTGTCCATGCCGCTGCCGTTGTCTTTCACCGTGAGCATCACATAGGACCCAGGCTCCAGGCCGGCGAGGCCGGCACAGTCCGCTTGATCCAGCGTCGCCATTTCCGTTTCAATCAGGATCCGCCCGGTGCCTGAAATGGCATCGCGCGCGTTGAGGCATAAATTGGTCAGGACTTGCTCGACTTGCGAGCGGTCCATCCGCACAGGCCATACATCCGCCACGGGATTCCAGACCAGATCGATGTGCTCGCCGATCAGGCGTCGAAGCATATTCAGGATACCATTGACCGTCTTGTTCAGGTCGAGCACTTGTGGCAGGATCGGCTGTTTGCGGGCGAAAGCCAGTAACTGACTGGTCATCTCGGCGGAACGGCGCGCCGCGTTCATGATTTCCTGCAGGTCGCCACGCAAGACGTGTGCCGGCTCGAGTTTGCTCAGGGCCAGATCCGCGTACCCCATGATCACACCCAGCATGTTGTTGAAATCATGTGCAACCCCGCCCGCCAGTCGTCCGACCGACTCGATCTTGCGCGCTTGCATCAATTGCGCCTGCAGGCGTTCACGCTCGCTCTCATCATGCTTGCGGTCGGTTACATCACGGATAATCGAATGATAGCCGCCATCCGGCATTTGCTTGCTGTGCATTTCAAGATATAGCACTTGGCCATCCGGACGGATATACCGCCGCTCAAGCACTACCGTCACGCCTTGCGCCAGCTTCGCGAACTGCAATGGGACGTCCTGCAGTTCCGATGCCTCGAACAAGGTGCTGATATGCCGCCCGCACAGGGTGGCCTTATCCATTCCGAGCATCCGGAGCACACTGCTATTGGCATCGGAAATGCGTCCTTCGGGCGTCCCCACCAGAATGCCGTCAACCGCGTGTTCAAACAGCTCGACATAGCGGAATTCACTATCCTGACGTGCCGCCTCAGCCTGCTTGCGGTCGGTAATGTCATGAATGGTGCCAATCACCCGCCTGCGGTCCGCATCATATTCGGCAATGGAATGGATATGGCGCACCGCACCGTCTGGCCAGCGCCGGATCTGGAACTCGACATCGTAGGGCTTGCCGTTCCTGATCAAATCGTTCAACGCCTGGTCCAGCATCTCGCGATAGGTGACCAGCGGCATTTTCTGGACGTCCTCGATCCGCCAGACATCCCCGTTAATACCGTAGATCCGCCGTGCCTCGTCGGAGGCTGATATGCTTCCGGTATTCAGCTCAAAACACCAGGATCCGATATGCGCAAGCCGCTGGGCACGATTCAACTCGCGATCGCTCTCGCGTAGCGCCGCCCCCGCAGCCCGCTCGGAACTCTGGTCACGGAAAACCAGGACCATGCCGTTGACCTTGCCCTCAGCATCGTGAATCGGCGCGGCGGAATCGGCAATCGGGCGTTCCGTGCCATCACGCGCAATCAGGAGTGTATGATTGCCAAGTCCGATGACGACCCCGTCCTTGATGACGCGATCAAACAGATAACCGACCGGTTTACGCTCATCCTCGCTGATGATCCGAAGTACCGCCTCGAATGGCTGCCCGATGGCAGAACCCGCCGTCCACCCGGTAAGATGCTCAGCCACCGGATTGATCATCTCGATGCGCCCGTCGACATCGGTCGACAACACCGCATCGCCGATGGCCTGGAGCGTGGTCAGGTGCCGTCCATGGTCCTCCCGTATCCGCTGCTGGTTCCGACGGATCTGGCGCGTGAATCGATCCAGACACCAGAACAGCAACAAGGCCGTCAGCGCCACGTAAAACCACCCTTTGCCAGTCGATAGCATCAGCAACTGCCTGGGATTCCGTGCGATCAGGAGAATGAGCCGATCCGAAAAGAATATCCAAAGGCTCGCGATGACAAGGTACAGAAGCGACACACCCAGGGAAAACGAAATTCCCAGCAGACAAGGAATGTCATCGTCTGCCACGGATCCGGGTACCCTGTTGGAAGTGTCGTGCATGCCGGTCATTCGCCCTTCAGAAACAATTGAACACTGGTGGCGTGTTCAACTGTCTCACAAAGCTTGGACGAACTCCAGCATTTATTCCGACGCATCCGGGGCGAAATCAAATTCTTACGCAGGATTGATATCGGCGGGCAGATATGGCAAAGTGAAGTTTTCGTTCGAAACCGCAAGCAAGGAAAGAATCCAAATGGCATTTGAATCCGGCTCCATCAGTTACCGCACGTTCTATCTCGCCTCGCCCCTGCCGCCCGATTTTGTCGAACGGTTCGCCCGTCAAGCGGTCCCCCCGATCGAGACCATGGGCACGGGCGAGATCTCGGGCTGGGTTACCGGACGCCATCTGCTCGACCGCCATATCACGGAGGAGAGCGCGATGGTCGCCGGCTACCTGCGCCTGACGCTGATGAAGGCGGAACGGATCATCCCGCCCGCCCTGCTCAAGGCCGAATGCAAGATGGAGGAGCTGGCCGAGATGCAGGCGCGCGGCCTGCCTTTTCTCAAGCGCAACGAGAAAAGCGCAATCAAGAAGGAAGTCACGGCCCGACTGCTGCCAACCATGCCCCCGACCCTCTCCGGCATCGATATTGCCTGTGAACCCCACGGCCAGTGCCTCTATGCCACCGCGACCACGGACAAGCAGCTCGACGCCTTGCGCCTGAATTTCCGGCACACCACCGGACTGGACCTGATCCCGTTCGATCCCGAGACTGTCGCGGCCAAGACCCTCAAGACGGACATTCGCGACCTTCCGCCCTCCAGTTTTTCCCCCGAGCTTGAGGACGACATGGCCGAGGCGCACATCGGACGCGATTTCCTCACCTGGCTGTGGTATTTTTCCGAAGCCTGCGGCGGGATCGCCACGCTTGACGCCGGCCCCTTCGCCGTCGCCATCGAGGGGCCGCTCTGCTTCATGTTCGAGGGGGCCGGCGCACACGAGACCGTCCTGCGCAACGGGCAGCCCCTCGTCAGCGCCGAGGCCCGGACCGCCCTGCTCAGCGGCAAGAAACTCAAACGGGCCAAGGTCATGTTCGCCCGTGACGATACCGCTTGGAAATTCACGCTGGATGCCGATTCGTTCACATTCCGCTCGACGCAGCTTCCGCAAGGCGAGGAGCTCGATGCCACCAGCCGTTTCCAGGACCGCATGCTGGCACTCGACACCCTGCGCGAGGTGGTCACGGGCTTCTACACCCGTTTTCTGGAGGAACGCCTGAACCCGGCGGAGTGGAAAGCCATCCGGGAAGATATTCGCAAATGGGTCGGCAACCGCCGCAGCAAGGCGTAAAGGAAGTCGTATGCAACTTAACTGGGGTATCCTGAGTACCGGTGCCATCGCCCGCACGTTTGCCCACGGGTTGACACAGTCGCGCACGGGTCGCCTCGTGGCGGTCGGCAGCCGCTCCCGCGAGTCGGCGGCGGCATTCGCCGGCCAGTTCGGCTTGCCGACCGACGGCTTTCACGCCGATTACGACTCCCTGCTTCGCGACCCGCGGGTTGAAGCGGTCTATATCGCACCGCCCCACCCCTTCCATGCGGAATGGGCCGTAAAGGCGGCGAAGGCTGGCAAGCACGTCCTGTGCGAGAAACCGTTCGCCATGAATCTCGCGCAGGCCCAGGCCATGTTCGCGGCGGCCTGCCAGCACCGTGTGTTCATGATGGAGGCCTTCATGTACCGCTGCCATCCGCAGATCCGGCTGCTGCTCGACCTGCTCCGCGAAGGGGTGATCGGCGAGGTCAAGGCCATCCAGGCCGCTTTCGCCTTCCGTGGCGTTGACAATCCGGACTCCCGCATCCTGAACCGCGAACTTGGCGGCGGCGGTATCCTGGACGTCGGCTGCTATCCAGTCTCGTTTGCCCGGCTGATCGCGGGCGCCGCCACCGGAGCCCCGTTCCAGGATCCGCTCCTCGTCCAGGGCACCGGACATATCGGCAGCAGCGGTGTCGACGAGTACGCCGCCGCCATGCTCACCTTCCCCGGCGACATTATCGCACAAGTGGCAACGGGCGTACGCCTCGCCATGGATAACGCCGCCCGCATCTACGGGACACTGGGGCGCATCGTCGTCGAGGATCCCTGGGCGGCCTCGCGGGACAAGCCGGCCGTCACGCGTATCACGGTTCACGCGCACGAGACGCAGACCCACACCATCGAGGCCGACTGCACCTGCTTTGCCGCCGAGGCCGGTATCGTGGCCGAGGCCGTCGCCAAAGGCATGACCGAGGCACCGCCCCCGGCCATGACCTGGAACGACACGCTCGGCAACATGCGCACCCTCGACGCCTGGAGGGCAGCGATCAACCTCACTTACAAAGCGGATGGTCAGGGGGCGTAATGACCGCAGAGACAGGCAACGTCAACTACGCGGTGGCCGAGCGTGACTTGAAGTACTATATCTTTGACTGGGATAATAATATCCTGCATATGCCTACCAGCATTCATCTTGAGCGCCGGACCGCCAGCGGGGAATGGGTCCCGCATTCGGTTTCCACCGCGGCATTCAGCGTCATCCGCAGCGACACAGCCAACTACCGCCCGCCGGACGGATCCTGGGAGAACGCGTTTCGTGAATTCCGGGATCTGGACGTGGATAACGAGAACATTTTCCTGCGCGACACCCGGACTGCCATCGACCGGGTCGTATCGGGCGAGGAAAAGGCAGCCCCCAGTTTCGAGACATTCCGCACCACGCTGATCGAGGGGCGGCTGTTTGCGATTGTCACCGCCCGCGGCCATGGGCCCGACGTCATCCGCAAGGGGGTGGAATACTTCATCAGCACCGTACTGACCGCCGATGAACGCAAGACCATGCTGGGCAACCTTCGCGGCTATATCGCCTGCTTCGACCCCCAGCAGCCGATGACCAACGACCAGGATGTGCTCCGGTACTACCTCGAACACAACAAATATCACGGGGTGATGTCGCCTGAATTCCGCCAGCGGATGGGGCAGCCGCCCGCGGCCTCACCCAACACGGAGACAGGCAAACAGTTCGCCATCAAGGATTTCGTCGAGCACGTCATCCGCATCGCCGGCGAACGCGGCCTCGACAAGCCCATCAGCGTCGGCTTCTCGGACGATGATGAAGGCAATGTGATCGCGGTCGAGAACTACGTTCGAACCGCCCTTGCCAAGGAATTCCCGGCGATCAAGTTCGTGGTCTACTACACATCCGACCCGGAAACTCCCTCCGGCCGCAAAGTCGTGGTACGCGGACAGCTCAGTCTCGATCTAGGTTGAAACTAGGCGCTGTGAATGCCCTTGAGGTTGAACACGGCGCACCAGACCACGGAGAGCGGCCGCTCGGTGGCATCCGATTCAAGCCGTTGCGGTTCGATCCGGTGCGGAACGATATCGAATACCTGCATGTTCATCATGAACATCTCGGTCTGCCTGGGTACCGCCAGGACCGAAAACTTGCATCCGTATTTCGATATGTTCACTTCGCCCCCCTTTCGACGCCATCATTGTAGCAGAACAAACGCATACCATCAACTATCAACATTAATTTTTCGCGGCTCATGGCGATTCCTTACAAACGCGGGTTTGTGCTTGACGGGACTAGCGTGCCGGTTTATAACAAAGACTGTTGTTTGCCCTGAATTTGCAGGGGATATGTTTGATTCGCAAAACAATCAGAGGAGAATAGTCATGGCATATGTGATTTCGGATGCTTGCACGAAGTGCGGAAGCTGCGAGCCGGTGTGCCCGGTCGAGGCCATCAGCGAGGGTGGTACCCAGTATGTGATCGATGCGGACACCTGCGTGGACTGCGGCGCCTGCGCCGACGAATGCCCGGTGGATGCGATCAGCGCGGAGTAACCGCTCGCTGACCGGTGCATGAAAAGCCGCACGGAGGATGTCGTGCGGCTTTTTTTTTGATATGCAAAAAAAACATTATCGCTATCTGTTCGGCCCGGTGCATTCGCGGCGTCTGGGGCTATCGCTCGGGATCGACCTGCTCGACCGGCGCCGCTGCAGCTTCGACTGCGTCTTCTGCGAGGTCGGCGCGACGGAACTGCTCACGCTGGAACGCCGCGAGTACGTGCCGACGGCGGCGGTGATGGCGGAATTCCGGGAGTGGCTGGCGGCCAGCGGCACGGCGGATGTGGTCACGCTGGCGGGCTCGGGCGAGCCGACCTTGCACAGCGGTTTCGGCGACGTCATTGATGCGGTGCATGCCGCCTGCAGCCTGCCGGTCGCGCTGCTGACCAACAGTACCCTGCTCTGGGATGCGGAGGTACGCGCCGCAGCGGCTCGCGCGGACATCGTCAAGGTCTCGCTAAGCGCCTGGGATGACGGCTCGCTGGCGGCGCTGAACCGTCCGGCGGCTGGACTTACCTTCGCGCGACTGCTCGATGGTCTGCATGCATTCCGGGAATGCTACAGCGGAGCGTTATGGGTGGAGACCCTGCTGGTGCACGGCGTGAACGACAAACCCGACCAGGTGGCGCGTATCGCGGCACTGGTAGCCGGCCTGCACCCGGACAAGGTCCAGCTCAACACCGTCGTACGCCCTCCGGCTGTCGAGAACACGGCGGCAGTTGAACACGACGAGCTTCAACGCCTTGCCGTGCGGTTTACGCCGGAGGCCGAGGTCATCGCGTCGCACAACAGCGATTCCGAAGGCCAGCGCCGCCAGGCGGCACACGTGGAGGAACTGGCTAGACTCGTGAGCCGCCATGGCACGGCGGGGAAACCACACTGATTTTATCATTGTCTGCGCCTGGGATTCACGACAAACAAACGGACCGTGATTCGGGAGCCGGGGAGGATGAACAATGCGCGTACTGATTATAGGAGCCGGGAATGCGGGGCGATGCCTGGCGTTGCGGCTTTGTGAGGAACACCACGACGTGGTGCTGGTTGATCATGACGCACGCCGGCTGGAGGATGCCGCGGCCGAACTGGACATCATGACCGTTTGCGGCAACGGTGCCAGCCCCCGCGTGCTGGCGGAGGCACAGGTTGGAAAGGCGGCTCTCTTCGCGGCGGTCACCGATAACGACGAGGTCAATATCCTCTCGGCGTTGTTTGCCCGTGCCTCGGGCGTTGAACATACCGCGGTGCGCGTGTCGAACGCGGAGTACCTGACTCCGGACTGCATTGCGAACCTGCGTGCTTTCGGAATTGAACTGGTGGTGGACGAGCATGAGGAATGCGCACAGGAAATGCAGCGGATACTCAGCATGCCCGGCAGCCGGGAAGTCGTGGAGATGGTACGTGGACGGATCTTCTGCGTGGGCATGAAACTGCCGGCCGGCAGTATGCTGATTGGCACGCCGCTGCAGTCGTTCGCCGGGGAAGACCTGCTGAGCAAGGTGCGTCTGATCGCCGTCATGCGCCATGGCGAACTGATCATGCCCCACGGCGAACTCGAGCTTGCCGAAAAGGATGTCGTCTACTGCGTCGGTACCCCGCCGGATGTGCGGGCCTTCCTGGACGCCGTCTACCCCTCGCAGCCGGATATCCAGAAAATCGTGATCGCGGGCGGCGGCGATACGGGCCTGCGCCTGGCCCAGCGTCTGGAGAAACTGGACAAGCACGTCGTGCTGATTGAACGGGACGAGGCACGGGCGCACTTCTGCTCGGCGGCATTGAACAAGGCGATGGTGATCGGTGGAAGCGCGCTTGAGAAAGGCATCCTGGACGACATCGGGATATCCGACCATACCGCGATCGTGGCCGCGACAGGCGACGACGAGAACAATATCATTGCCTGCCTGCTGGCCAAGAAAGTCGGGGCCGTCTTCGCTGTGGCGATTGTATCGAATCCCGCCTACGTACCCATCATCAACGACGACAACCTGCTGGACCGTGCAGTAAGCCCTTATCTGACAACGATCAACGCGATTCTCCGTTTCGTAAGGGGAACCAACGTCCGCGCGGCCAACCTGCTGCATGATGTGCCAGGGGAACTGCAGGAAGTCGAGATCACCGAGGACGGACGCTGGAACGGCTTGGCAATCCGGGATCTGCGTTTGCCACGCCGGGCGGTTGTGGCCGCGCTACAGCGGGGCGGCGACGTGCTGGTCGTGACCGGGGAAACGGTGATGCAGGCCGGTGACCGCCTGATCCTGTTCGCACCAGCGGGTGCTTCGGTCAAGCTAGAGGCGGTATTCCGGAAATGAAGTTCAAGCCTGTTTTCCATCTGATTTCGTACCTGATGGTGGTTACCGGACTCGCCATCTGGGTCTGCGCCGGCGTCGCCTTTCATTATGGCGATCCGTTGCCCGCCTTTTATGCCCTGCTCAATGGCGGGGCGTTCGGCGTGTTCTCCGGTCTGTTGATCGCCTTCCTGACACGCGGGCCGATCGAGCTCTCACGCCGGGCCGGATTCGGCGTGGTTACCTTTGGCTGGCTGGCGGTCGCGCTGGTCGGTTCGATCCCGTATCTGCTTTCGGGCGTGATCACCGACCCGGTCGCGGCCATGTTCGAGACCGTTTCCGGGTTCACCACGACCGGGGCATCGGTGCTGGGGAATCTGGAGTCGGTACCGAAAGGCATCCTGTTCTGGCGGGCGATGACACAATGGTTCGGCGGCATGGGCGTGCTGGTCCTGTGCGTTGCCATCCTGCCCTTCCTTGGGGTCGGTGGCATGCAGCTCTACCGGGCCGAGATGCCGGGACCGTCGAAGGATCGCCTGACGCCGCGTATCGCGACAACGGCAAAGTTGCTGTGGGGACTGTATGTCCTGATGAGCCTTGTGCAAACACTGTTGCTGATGGCAGGCGGCATGGACTGGTTCGATGCCTGCTGCCACACCTTTACCACCATGTCGACCGGCGGCTTCTCGACCAGGACCGCTAGCGTGGCGGCATTTGACAGCCTCTATATCGATGTCGTGATCACGCTCTTCATGTTCCTGGCAGGCGTTAACTTCGCCTTGCATTTCAGGGCGCTGCGAGGTGCCCCGTGGGTGTTCCACAAGGATCCTGAATTCCGCGTCTATACCCTGGTCTGGCTGGTCAGTTGCCTTTTCATCAGCAGTAACCTCTGGCTGAGCGGCACCGAGCAGGCAGGGGGTGCCGTGCGTCATGGCTTCTTCCAGGCAACCTCGATCCTTACGACAACGGGCTTTGCCACCCGCGACTTCAACCTCTGGCCGCACGCATCCCGCTTGCTGCTGGTTCTGTTGATGTTTATCGGCGGTTGCGGCGGTTCAACGGCAGGCGGCATCAAGGCGGCGCGGTTCTTTGTCGTTTTCAAGCATATCGGCAGGGAGATGGGAAAGGTCATACGCCCGCAAGCCATCGCCCGGATCAAACTGGGCCGTCAAGCATTGGATGAGGGGGTTGTCGCCAATATCCTGACGTTTGTCATGATCTTTTTCTCGGTGTTCGCCATCATGTCGTTCGTGATGACCTTCTATACACCGGACCTTGAAACGGCAACCTCTGCCGTAGTGGCCTCACTGGGCAATATAGGACCGGGCCTTGGCGCTGTCGGCGCGGCCGAGACGTATGCATTCATCCCGGCACCGGGCAAGCTGGTGCTGATCGTGTGCATGCTGCTCGGACGGCTGGAACTATACACCATCCTCGTGATGTTCATGCCATCGTTCTGGCGCAAGTAAGTCTTCTTACACGCCCTGGATATCCGCCTTCTCGCGCAGCTCGGCCACATGGGCGGAGATGCAACGGCCACGCTGGTCGTGGCGCAGCAGGTCACGGATTTTGGATTCGGATTCCTCGTAGGAAGCCTCGCCGCCCTCGTCCTCGCCGGTCTTGAAGATGATATGGAAACCGAACTGGGTCTCGATGATATCGCTCAGTTCGCCGACATTCATCGAGAACACGGCCTCATCGAACTCGGGCACCATCATACCCCGGCCGAACCAGCCGAGACTGCCACCGTTCTGCTTGCCACTGGGGCATTCCGAATGGGCGGCGGCCATGTCATCGAAGGATGCACCCGCCTCGATCTCGCTGCGGATGCTCTCGATGCGGGATTCCGCGGTGGCGCGATCGGCATCGGCACCGGTTGACGGACTGATCAGGATATGCTGCGCGGATGCCCGCTCGGGCTGCACATAACCATCACGGTTGGCCTCGAAATGCGCGCGCATCTCGGCTTCGGTGGGATCGTTCAGGCCTTCGCAAAGCTTCTCGATCAGCAGGTCGACCTTGCAGCCCTGCTCGATATTCTGCCGAAGTGCCTTCTCGTTGAACCCGTTCTCCTTGAGCCGCATCTCGAACACCTCGCGCCCGCCGACCTGCTCGATCATGCTGTTGATCCGGGCATCGACGCGATCAGCCGGGACCTGGATATCGAGGCGCACGGACTCGTCGATCAACAGCTTGGCTCCGATGGCCTGCTCGACGGCCTTGGCCCGCAGATTGGCGGTTTCCGCCTTGAGCTGCTCCGCCGGCATGTGCTGGGAGTAGAACTGCAGCAGCCGCCGGTATTCGAATTCAATGGCCTCCTCAGGAAGCGGCTGTCCGTTGATCGTAATCATGATAATATCCTTCTTTTCAATGTTTTTGTTCAAGTGAGCGGGAAGTATTGCCTACTGCGTTAGCAACCGCAAGCGAAAACCCCCAGGGTAAATTAGGTCGCGTTTTGTCGAATAATGATTTTTGTAGCCCAGTCGCGCCGCGACTGTGGCAGCGGGGATGCGCGTGCGATACGCGACTTACATGCTTGCGACAATCAACCGTTCGCTTGCAATGCGTAAGCCACACTCGCGGCGCGAGTGGGCTACAAGTTGGAACAACAAGTATCCACCACCTCGTCACAAAGCGCGCGCAGCGCGGCGGTTGGCCGCAGGATCCTGCCCTCCGGGCTCATGCAGACGTGGTGCGTATAGCCGGTGGTAAGCAGGGTGTCGTCGCGGAACACCTCATAGTTGATACGCAGACGTGGCCCCTTGAACGGCAGGCAGGTGCTCAGGATCGTGAGCTCGTCATCATAGCGCGCGAACTGATGGTAATCGCAATGCGCCTCCACCACCGGCAGCATGACCCCGTTCGCCTCCATCTCGCTGTAGGAAAGGCCCGCCTCGCGCAGCAGCGCGGAACGCGCCATCTCGAAATACATCAGGAAGTTGGCGTAATAGACAACCTTCATCTGGTCGACATGCGCATAGGGCACATGGAACGTAAACCGGTAGACTTTCGCCATGCTAGCGCGCCTCCCGATCAATCGCGTCGCGGATCTCGCCCACCAGCGCCCCGAGCCGGCCTTCCCTGGCCGCGGCAATCAACGCACTGCCCGCAACGACAGCATCGGCATCGCGAGCCACTGCGGCAGCCTGCTGGCCGCTGCTGATGCCGAAGCCTGCCGCCACCGGGAGCGCGGTCACATCGCGCAGGGCCGCGAGCCGTCCGGCTAGGCCGTCCGCCAGCCCCACCCGTGCCCCGGTCACCCCCGTGACCATGATGTAGTAGACAAATCCACGCGCCCCGGCCAGGATCTTGCGCAGCCGCGCCGGCGGCGTTGTCGGCGCCACCAGCGGAATGAAGACCATGCCGTTGCGCTCCAGGTGCCCGCGCAACTCGGCGGACTCCTCGAACGGCAGGTCCACCACCAGCATCCCATCCGCCCCCGCCGCCGCGGCATCGGCACACACCGCCTCGAAGCCATACCGGAAAAACAGGTTCGCATAACCGAACAACACGATCGGGCAGGTGTAGTCGGCACGGATCCGTGCCACCACGCCCAGTGCCTTCTTCAGCGTCATGCCCGCGGCCAAGGCCCGCTGCGAGGCCGCCTGGATCGTGGCACCGTCCGCTGTCGGATCCGAGAACGGGATCCCCAGTTCCAGCACGTCCACCCCGGCGTCCAGCGCCTCGCGGATGTCGCGTTCCGACTGCGCCTCGTCCGGATCGCCAACGGTCAGGAACCCGACCAGCCCCTTGCGCCCCTGCGCCTTGAGATCGTCAAATGTCTTGTCAATCCGATTCATTGCCCCTTCTCCATAATTTGCAGCACCGTGTCCAGATCCTTGTCGCCACGTCCGGAAAGGTTGACGACGATGGCCTTGCCCGGTCCGTAGACCGTCGCCAGCTTCTTCGCCTCGGCCAGAGCGTGCGACGATTCCAGCGCCGGCAGGATCCCCTCCAACCGGGTCAGCTCGTGGAATGCCGCCAGTGCCTCGTCATCTGTCACGGAGTGATACTTCACCCGCCCCGACTGCGCCCAGAAGGCATGCTCGGGCCCGACGCCCGGATAATCCAGACCGGCACTAACCGAGTGCGCATTCTGGATCTGGCCGGTCTCGTCCTGCAGCACATACGACTTGCTGCCATGCAGGATACCCACCTCGCCCGCACCGATACTGGCCGAATGCTTGCCGGTGGCGATCCCGTAGCCGGCCGCCTCCACTCCGATCAGATCCACCCCCGCGTCGTCGATGAACGGATAGAAGATACCAGCCGCATTACTCCCGCCGCCGACGCAGGCCAGCACCGCCGCCGGAAGCCCGCCCGTCTGCTCCAGGGACTGCGCCCGGGTCTCGTCGCCAATCACCCGCTGGAAATCGCGGACCATCATCGGATACGGATGCGGTCCGGCCACCGAGCCAATCACATAAAAGGTATCCTCCACCTCGGCCACCCAGGCGCGCAAGGCCTCGCTCATGGCGTCCTTCAGGGTACGGGTACCGCTTTTGACGGCGAACACTTCCGCCCCGAGCAGTTCCATGCGTTTCACGTTCGGTGCCTGGCGCCGGATATCCTCCTCGCCCATGTAGACCCGGCAGGACATCCCGTAGAGCGCGGCCACCGTGGCGGTAGCCACACCGTGCTGGCCCGCGCCGGTCTCGGCCATCAACTTCGTCTTGCCCATACGGCGCGCCAGCATGGCCTGCCCGATCGTGTTGTTGATCTTGTGCGCACCCGTATGGTTCAGATCCTCGCGCTTCAGGTAGATCCGCGCCCCGCCCCAGGCCGCCGTCAGGCGGGTGGCCGGATACAGCGGCGAGGGACGCCCGACATAAAGCCGCAGGGTCTCGTGATACTCGCGCATGAAGGCCGGATCCGCGATCGCCTCGCGATAGGCCGCCTCGATCTCTGTTAAAACCGGCATCAAGGTCTCGGCCACATAGCGACCACCAAAGATACCGAAATGCCCATTCTGGTCAGGACTCTCCTGCATTATATCTCCTTTTATCCCCTCACTTGGTCACTTTCTCTCACTTTTCGGTGAACGATAGCGGCGACGAGAAAGGTGGACGATTCAAATGCCAACTCGTTGACCGCTCTCGTCGCCGTTCTCGTCAACCGAACCATGAAAACGGGTAAGGGAGTCGAAAGCCAAAGCTCAAAGTGTGTTATCATATACCAGATACGCGACAAGGAAATTAAAATTTCAAAAAACTTTTCCCACACCCGCAGAACCTGTGGGTTCATTCCGGTTTTCCTGTCCATGAAATACCGACGAAGCTGTTGGATTAAGCGTAACCAAGTAAGTGTGAGTCTAAGTGTACGATCAAGTGTGGGACTAAGTGTGTGCTCCAACACTTTATCGCACACTTCAGCCCCGACTTAATCCCACCCTTAGTTGGTTACGCTTAAACCACTGTCTTTATCGATCCATACATCCCAACGCACCCCGCTCTGCCCGTGCAGCGCCCCCCTTCCCCGTTTTCAATTGCATTTCCCACGCACGACGGCTACCGTCCCTTCAACGTTCACATTAAACCACAACGATGAAAACAAAACACAAGCGAATCGGATTGGCACTCGGCAGCGGCGGAGCCCGCGGCTGGGCGCATATCGGCGTCATCAACGCCATTCGCGAGGCCGGACTGGAAGTCTACGCCGTGGCTGGCACCAGCATGGGCTCGCTTGTCGGGGCCGCCTTCGCCTCCGGCAAGCTGGATAGCCTGCACCAGGTGGCATTGAATCTCGACTGGCGCCAGGTATTGGCGATGATGGTGGAGTTCTCCCTCCCCCGTTCGGGACTGATCGACGGTACACGGATCGTTGATTTCGTCCGGCAACATGTGCTGCCGACCGATATCGAGAACCTGTCCATGCCATTCGCCGCCGTGGCGACGGATATCGAAACCGGCGAGGAGGTTGTTCTACGGACCGGCAGCGTCACCGACGCTGTCCGCGCCAGCATCGCCATTCCCGGACTTTTCACGCCGCTGATCACCGACAAGCATGTGCTCGTCGATGGCGGACTGGTGAACCCGCTCCCGATCGGCGTCGCTCGTGACCTAGGAGCCAATTTCATCATCGCGGTCGACATCACCCGCTCGCCCCTGCCCGGCCGCTCAGCATCCGCGGCGTCAACATTCGGCCGCAACAACCTCGCCAAGCTTCAAAACGGGACCCACCGTTTTTTCGAGACGTTGAACATTCCGGAGATCGACTTCAACGCGCGATTCCTGTCAAAGCGGTTGACGACCGGGGGCGATGCCCCGAACCTGTTCGAGATCTACGGCAACATGATGCGCATCTTCCAGCGCCAGATCACCTCGATCCGGCTCAAACTAGATCCGCCGGACCTGCTGATACAACCGGATGTCCAGGAAATCAGCACGATGGAGTTCCACCGCGCCGCCGATGCCATCCAGGCCGGTTACGATGCCGCCCGCAAGGCGCTCGACACCATCCGCTGAGCATAGCACATGCGAACAGGCGGACGCGTGACAGCCCCAAGCCGGATGCGTATATCTCGAAACGATCGGTTGATGCTGGTTTCCACGCGCGTTCCCATCCAGCCTCAGTTGCGGCGCAACTGGGCTACCGATGTAGCCCGCTCGCGCCGCGAGCGCGGCTCCCGAGCACAAGCGCACGCCAAAGCGGTCTGGCAGAAACAGGGGCACCTTAACCCGTCTGACTCCCGCGGCATACTTGCCCTGCCCACTTGAGACTGACGGCCAGAACCTTGCGTTCCTCGCGCATGCGCCGCTTGACGGCATTGTGCGTTTCCGCGTAAAGACGCAGCGCACGCAGGACATCCGACCCCATCTCGCGGCTGCTGAACAGCTCCGGCTCCCGGTTCGCGAAGTCGAGGGCGGTCTGCACGCCGTTTGCCGTGACGGAATGCCCCAGATCGTAGCCGCTGAGCAGCAGGCGGGTCGGTCCGGAATCGGGCACGCAGAGGTCCTCGAACCAGGTGGCGGCATCGCTCAGCGAGTCGGCCTTGAGCAAGGACAGCAGATTCTTCTCGCGCGTCAGCAGTGTCTCGATCTCCTTTTGCGGAACCGAACACAACGAAAGCGCGATCAGCTTGCGGAACAAGACGGCATACCCTGCCGAAAACGCCTTGGTCTTCGTCAGACCGTAACGACTGATGTGGTTCATCAGGAACTGCGCGGATTTGCCGGTTGCCTTCGCCAGATTGTTAATGGTCATACTACCGAGTCGTCAGGATGTACTGGTTGATCACGTTTTCCAGCAGTTCCTGCCTGCCGCTGCGGGCCTTGGGCTCCCCGTGCTTCAGCGTATAGGATTCCAGGCTCTCCAGCGTGGCCGTACCGTTCTCGATCTGCGCACCGATCCCGGAATCGTAGGAGGCGTAGCGCGCCTTCAGGTTCTCGCTCAGCACTCCGTCCTTGATCAGCTTCGCCGCCACCTTCAGGCCGTGGGCGAAAGTATCCATCGCGCCGATGTGGGCAATGAAGAGGTCCTCCAGATCCGTGGATTCGCGGCGAACCTTCGCGTCGAAGTTCAGGCCGCCGGGGGCGATGCCGCCCTGCTCCAGGATCACCAGCATGGCCATCGTGGCGCTGTACAGGTCCGTCGGGAACTGATCGGTGTCCCAGCCGAGCAGCAGATCGCCCTGGTTGGCGTCCACACTGCCGAGCATGCCGTTGATCGCCGCGACCTTCAGGTCGTGATGGAAGCTGTGCGCGGCCAGCGTGGCATGGTTGTTCTCGATGTTGAGCTTGAAATGCGCCTCCAGCCCGTAGGCCTTCAGGAAGCTGATCACCGTGGCCGAATCGAAGTCGTACTGGTGACGGGTCGGTTCCTTTGGCTTGGGCTCGATCAGGAACTGCGCATCAAAGCCGATCTTCCTGGCGTAATCAACGGCCATCTGCAGGAAGCGGGCCAGATGATCGAGTTCGCGTTTCAGATCGGTGTTGAGCAGGGTTGAATAGCCTTCGCGACCGCCCCAGAATACATAGTTCGTCGCGCCGAGCTCAAGCCCGACTTCGAGCATCTTCTTCACCTGCGCGGCACCGTAGGCGAAGACAGCGGCATCCGGGTTGGTCGCCGAGCCATTGGCGAAGCGGCGGTGACTGAACATGTTGGAGGTGTTCCAGAGCAGCTTGACGCCGGTATCCTGCTGCAGTTTGCCAGCCAGCTTCACGATGCGGTCAAGCATCTTGTTGGATTCCTGCAGGGACTCTCCCTCGGGGCAGATGTCGCGATCATGGAAGGCATAGTAATCCACACCGATCTTGGAGAAAAACTCGAATGCCGCCCGCATCGTATCCTCTGCCGCCTTGAGCGGATCGGACGAGACGTTCCAGGGACGGATCAGCGTGGCGCCGCCGAACGGGTCCGATCCGGTTCCCTTCATGGTGTGCCAGTAGGCGACCGAAAAGCGCAGGTGCTCGCGCATGGTCTTGCCGGCAACCTTCTCGGCCGGGTCGTAGACCTTGAAGGCCAGTGGATTCCTTGACTTTGGACCTTCATACTGGATCTTGTCGATCGTCGGAAAATACGCTTTCATCACACTCCCATTCTTTCTGCCGATACGGCTGCTGTGCTCCATAAACGCTACCTGTAGTCATGAAAACCCCGCGCATGCTACCACGCAAGCTCCGCCCTACGCAATCCAAACTTGCCAATCTTTGCGCAATTGACTTGTACCGGCTTCGCCTCTCCGCTAGCATCACCGTCCATGGCTGAACCCGTACATATCCGTAATCTCTGCAAGACCTTTCCTGGCGGCAACCTTGCCATGGATGACATCTCGCTGGCCATCGAGCCCGGCGAGCTTTTTTTCCTGCTCGGGCCGAGCGGCTGCGGCAAGACCACCCTGCTACGCTCGATCGCCGGCTTCTGCATCCCCGACGGCGGCTCCGTGCATATCGGCGAGCGCGACGTCACCCGCCTGGCACCGCACCTGCGGGATACTGGCATGGTCTTCCAGAGCTATGCGCTTTGGCCGCACATGACCCTCCGCCAGAATGTCGCTTTCGGGTTGGATATGCGCAAGCTGCCGACCGCCGAAAAGCGGCGGCGCACGGATGAGGCCCTGGCGATGGTGCGGATGATCGACCGGGCGGAGACCAAGCCCAACGCCCTTTCCGGCGGCCAGCAGCAACGCGTCGCGCTGGCCCGCGCCCTGGTGATCCATCCCCGCTGCCTGCTGCTGGACGAACCGCTCTCGAACCTGGATGCCAAGCTGCGCCTGGAAATGCGGCAGGAGATCCGCAACATCTGCAAGCAGGCCGGGATCACGGCGATCTATGTCACCCACGACCAGAAGGAAGCCCTGTCCGTTGCCGACCGCCTGGCCGTCATGAATGGCGGACGCATCCAGCAGGTCGGAAGCCCGTCGGAAATCTACCGCCGTCCGTCCAGCGTGTTCGTCGCCGGGTTTATCGGCGAGACCAACCTGATCGACGGTACGGTTGTCGCGGCCGGCCAGGGGAGCACCACCGTTGATTCGCCGATCGGCCCGCTGCACAGCGCGGTACGGACCGATGGTGCGCGTACCGCTGGTGCCGCGGTATGCATCTCGATCCGCCCCGAAGCGGTTCACCTGGGCGAACCGCCCGCCGGCACGCGCAACCGCCTGCAAGGGACACGGCGTCACTCCATCTACCTCGGCGAGCTCGCCCAGCACGAGATCGCGATCGGTGCCGACACCGTGCTGAAGGTCTCCGAACTGAACCCGCACCCGACGGCAGACGGCGGCACGATACCGCTGTGGATCGATCCGGAGGATGTCGTGCTGCTGCCCCCTGCCACAAGGCCCCCCGTATGAAACGAGACGGGGGGCTCAAATTGATCCACCATTCCTGAAAATCCAAACCCTGATTTTGATGGTGACAGCGCCGCCCTGCCTGCTAAACTGCCGCGGTTGTCAAAAAGCCCAAAACCGCCCTCGAAAGGAAAATCGCATGAAGACGCTCAAATACATGGCAATGATCGCACTGGTTCCCGTCTATATGGCCGCGGCAGGCGACAAGTCGCCCGCCGATGCCAACGCCTGGATGAAACAGGCCATTGCCAAGGAACGCCAGCGGGCAGAAGACGCCCGGCAGCAGCATGCCGACACCGAGCGCCTCGAGCAGAAATACGGCGGGGCCAAGGAGAAGCATCCCGGACTTTACGCGGCCATGATAACCGCCAACCAGAAGGCTGCCGAAGCCTGGACCGCCGTGGCCCGTCAGGGCGAATCCGCGACCCACCCCGAAACCATTTCCGACGCCAAGCAGGCTGCCGGAGCCGCCACCGCCGACGCCCACCTGGCCGAGATGACGCTCAATCTTACCGTCGCCTCGACCGAGCGCAGCCAATTGGCCGAAAAGGCAGGCAGCGCCGAGGTCAGTGCCCTGGCTGCGCAACTGGATGCGAACGAGAAGTCCCTGCTTGCCGCCAACCGAGCCCGCAACGAGGTATCCGCCACGGCCGAGAAGCTGCAGAACGAGAACCGTGCGCTCAAGAAGGCATTCCATGAGGCCTACAAGCAGGCCCGCTCCGCCGGCAAACCGAAAACGATTATGCCCCCGGAAAAGAGCGGCAGAGAGCCCCAGCAAGAAAGCATTGCGATTGATTCCACACCGCGGTTGTAGCAATAGATTGATTTCATGGACTACGAAAACGAGTTGAGTACACTGCTGTTTCTCTGCACGGGGAACTACTACCGTTCGCGCTTCGCGCACACGCTCTTCAACCACCTTGCCGAGCGACGCGGCCTCGGCTGGCGCGCGGATTCGGCCGGTCTGGCGATCGAGCGGCTCGAAGGTGCGCCGGGCCTGCTCTCAGTCCATGCGGAAGCCCGCCTGCGGGCGTTGAACCTGCCGATCGACCGCGACCGCGCGCCTCGCCCGGCGACGGCGGCGATTCTGGCGGATGCCGACCGCGTGATCGCCATCCACGAGGAGGAGCACCGCCCGCTGGTGGAGTCCCGGCACGCCGCGTTCGCCGGCAAGGTGGAGTACTGGCACGTACCGGACATCGACGGTGCCATGCCGGACACCGCGCTCGATGCCATCGTTCAGCACGTGGAAGCACTCATCGACTCCTTGGATCGTTCATCGTCAAAAGGAGGTCGTGGCACCTTGCCCGACAGCCGAGCATAAGCCGGCCTGGATACGAGCAGTCTTCCGTCTTCAGTCTTCATTTCGGGGTCTTCCGCAGAACCTGTGGGTCAAGAGATGCGCCCGTGCCCTTGATCGTGCAGTGGTGATATGTGTGTACGAGTAGGTGTACGAGTACGTTATTTGTGATCCTGGCCTGTTATCGTTCCTCCAAGCTTCGTTCCCACGCCACGAGCATTCGCACGACATTGGCAATTGCCCCTCGGAACACACTCAGGTCTTCATGGTCGAACTGTGGAGGCTCTTGCAGAACCCCTCATGGCGCCCGCTTGAAGCCGGGCACCACGAGGGGTTCTGCAAGTCCCTCACATGAGGAATCGTGAAATGAAGTTATCGACAAGACGGATACGGATCGTCTAAGATTGCCCGCATGATTGCAGTCATGATGCTACTGGTGCTGGCGGTTATCGGTACGGCGGTCGGCGTGCTTTACGGGTTCTTCCGTCGCTTGCGAAAAATCGAGGCGGATCTCTGGGGGGTGAAACGGGCCGAAGCGGCGGAAACCGCCGAGGCCGTGGCGGCGCAAACCAAAGGGGAAGCGTGATGCCCGGTGCGCACGTGAGGACACGCCTTGCCCAGATCGACGTCAGCCCGGGGCGTCCCCGCGCCAATACCGCCACAATCCTCACGCACATCCGCGAGGCGGTCGCCGACGGCATCGAACTGCTGGTCTTTCCGGAAATGGCCGTGCCGGGCTACCTGATCGGGGACCGCTGGGAGCAGCAGTCCTTCCTGCGCCAGTGCGAGACGTGCGGCGAGGAGATCCGCCAGGCATCAGGGACGTTGACGGTCGTGTTCGGCAACGTCGCCATCGACTGGACAAAGCAGAACGAGGACGGACGCCCCCGCAAGTACAACGCCCTGTTCATTGCCGACCATGGCCGCTTCGTCGGGCCGGACGACTCCCCCTACCCCTTCTGTATCAAGGCGCTGCTTCCCAACTACCGGCAATTCGACGACAGCCGCCATTTCCATGACCTGCGCAAGCTGGCGTTCGAGCAGGGCGGCGACATCGACCGATTCTTCACACCGGTACGCACCTCCTGCGCGGTTCTCGGCTGCGTTCTCTGCGAGGACGCCTGGAACCTCGACTACGCGCTCTCCCCGCTGGAACGGCTGGCCCGCCACGGCGATATCGAGCTGTTCATCAACGCCAGCGCCTCGCCGTTCACCTTCAACAAGAACAACAAGCGCAACCGCGTATTCGCGGCGCATGCCCGCCACCTGCGCCGCCCGCTGCTGTATGTCAACCACACCGGAATCCAGGACAACGGCAAGACCGTGTTCACCTTCGACGGTGCCTCCTGCATCTACGATGCGCTCGGCAATGCCGTCCGCTGCGATCCCCCGTTCGAGACGCTGACGCTGACGCTCGACATCCCTCGCACCCCGGACGCCGCCTTCGCGCCCCTCGCGCCGCCGCGCGAGGACGGCATCGCGGAACTGGCCACCGCGCTGCGCTACGGCATCGCCCGCTTCCTGTCCCGCTGCGGCATCCGCCGCGTGGTCGTCGGGGCGTCCGGCGGGATCGACTCCGCCGTGGTGGCCGCGCTGCTGCGGCAGGTGCTGCCGCCCGAGGACCTGCTGCTGGTCAACATGCCCGGGCGCTACAACTCGCAGACCACGCGCGGCCTGGCCGCCGACCTCGCCCGCAACCTTGGCGTGCCCTACGCCTCCGTCGCGATCGAGGACAGCGTCGCGCTAACCCGCGCCCAGATCGACGGGATGGCCCTCGCCATCCCCGGCGGGCGCACGACCGGCACGCTGCAGCTCAGCGATTTCATGCTCGAGAACGTGCAGGCGCGCGACCGTTCCTCGCGCATCCTGGCCGCGCTGGCGGCCGCCTTCGGCGGGGCCTTCACGTGCAACGCCAACAAGTCCGAGCTGACGGTCGGCTACTCCACGCTCTACGGCGACCTCGGCGGCTTCCTGGCACCGATCGCCGACCTGTGGAAGGGCGAGGTCTACGCGCTTGCCCGCCACCTGAACGAGACCGTCTACGGACGGGAGGTCATTCCCGACGGCTCCCTCCGGATCGTCCCCTCCGCCGAACTCAGCAGCGCGCAGGATGTCGACCAGGGGCTTGGCGACCCGCTGGTCTACCCCTACCACGACCGCCTCTTCGCGAGCTGGGTCGAATGGTGGAACCGGGCCACCCCGGAGGAGATCCTCGGCTGGTACGCCAGCGGCGAGCTGGAGACGCGGCTCGGACTCGACAAGCCCGTGCAGGCGTTCCTCCCCGACGCCACCGCCTTCATTGCCGATCTGGAGCGCTGGTGGAATCTTTACCAGGGCATGGGGCTGGCCAAGCGCATCCAGGCCCCGCCCGTGCTCGCGCTCAAGCGCCGCGCCTTCGGCTTCGACCACCGCGAGGCCCAGCTTGGCGCGGACTACACCGATACCTACCTAGCCTTGAAATCCAAGCTGCTCAAATCCTCTACTTGACCCAGCACATACCTCGGCGTAGGATTACAAATTGCTCCCAGAGTGTGAGAAAATGACAAAGTTATAGGCAACATCGGCAGACACGGATGGCTTTCATGCAACGATCCGATACGCATACCTGGCACAAGGACTGGACGGCCCTGCTGCGCAACGCGCTGCTCTCGGTCGTGATCCTTGCTGCCGGACTGCTGCTCCAGCGGTATTTCCAGCAGGTGGCAGGCAAACGCAGTGCCATCCGCTATAGCCGCGAGATGGCGACCATGCTCCAGCAGCAGATCACTGCCACCCCGGCAGGTGGAGCCGTGCGCAGCCTCGGGATCTCCAGCAAACGACTCGAGTCCGTCATCAAGGGTACGCTGGACAAGGACGATCCCGATCTCCTGCTTTCGCTCCAGAGCCTGAAATCCCGCCTCGGGGCCGACCTGGTCTATGCCATGGACGCAACCGGTGAGGTGCTGATATCCACCACCTACGACGACGGCAAGACGCTCACCGGCAACAACTATGAATTCCGCCCCTATTTCAAAAAAGCCATTGCCGGCGAGACCGCCGCCTACCCCGCCCTGGGCGCGACGACCTTCCAGCGCGGCCTGTACTATTCCGCTCCCGTGTACACGGGACATTCCCCGGAACCCAATCCCAACGCGATTATCGGGGTCGTCGTCATCAAGATGCCTTTTGACGTGATCGACGACATCCTGGCCAGCGCGTCCGATCTGATTTCTCTCGTCAGTCCGCAAGGGGTGGTACTCAGCAGCTCGAACCGCGACTGGATTTTCCGTACCATCCCCGGGTTGGACAACACCGCCACCAATGCCGCCGCCGCCATGCACCCGGAATACGAGTCGGCCTTCTTCAAATCGAGGACAGTCCCGATTCCCCTGCAGAGCGATGACGCCACACAGTCTTGGCAGGGCACCCACTTCTTTATACAGGCCTTTCCAATCAGCCTGGGCGATCCGGCCGGCGCGTGGACCTTGCTGGTCCTCCATGACACCGCCACATGGTATCCGCCCGCGCAGATGGCCCTGACAGTCCTGCTGCTGCTGGCGCTCTGCCTGGCGCTTGCCGTGGCCGTCTACGCGCGCAGACGCCGCCGGCTCGCCATCGCCGCCGAACTGGATACTGCCGCTGAAGCCGCACAGACGTACAAGTCCATCTTCAACGCCACCACCGATGCGCTCTTCGTCCACCATGCCGGAACCGGCAAGATCCTGGACGCCAACGACAGCGCCAGGAAGCTTTACGGCTACAGGGACGCCGATATCGCGACGCTCTCGCCCGGCGGCGAATACCCCTACCCGCCGGACGCCGCCGAACCGGCACTGAAGGCGGCCATGGAAAACCGCAAGCAGATCATCACCTTCCATTCCAGCGGACGGAACCGGAAAACCTTCTGGGCCCAGGCCTCGTTCAGTGCCTACACCATCCATGGATCCGTCCATATCCTGGCCTGCGTCCATGACATCACCGAACAGCGCGCCACGCATACCGCGCTGACCGCCTCGAAGGAAATGCTGGAAGAGGAGGTCCAGACGCGCACCGTGCAACTCCTGCAGGCACAGAAAATGGTGGCGATCGGGAAGTTCGCGGGGCGCGTCACACATGACGTCACCAACGCCATGACCCGCATCATCGGCTATGCCGATATGATCCGCCACCGGCCGGGTGACAAAGGCGTGCTCGAGAACGCGCTCGGGGAGATCGAGACTGCCGCGCGCGAGATGTGCGCCTTCTCGACCGACCTGCTGGCCTTCTCGCATCCCGCCCCGCTCAAGCTCGAGACCATGAACCTGGTACGCACGGTGGATTCCTTCCAGCACTTCATTCGCGGATCCGCCCCCGCCAATGTCGAGATCCAGTTCCAACTGCCGCAGGAACGCCTGGTGGCTTCCATTTCACCCAGTCATATTGAGCAAGCGCTCGCGCAGCTTGCCATCAATAGTTTCGAGTCCATGCCGGAAGGGGGCACGCTGACCGTATCGCTACGCCGGGGCGAGCCTGACGACCGCCCGGTGCCGAACACCCCCGTCGTGCACACCAATCCGGAACGGCTGGCCCTGCTCGAGGTGATCGATAGCGGAAAAGGGATTTCCCCCGAGAACCTGCCGCATGTCTTCGACCCCTTCTTCACAACCAAGAATGACAACAAGCGCCGCGGGATGGGGTTGACCACCGTCTACCTGATCGCCAGCAGCCACAACGGCTGGGTGAATGTGATCCCGCATACCGGCAAACCCGGTAGCACGGTCCAGATCTGGCTCCCGCTGCTGGATGCCCCATGATCACGTACGACGTCATGATCATGGGGGGCGGTGCCGCCGGCCTGTTCGCGGCGGCGGTGCTGGCGGAACGCGCACCTTCACTGCGGGTACTCGTGCTTGAGAAGGGGCCGAAGCCGCTGGCAAAGGTCCGCGTCTCCGGCGGGGGACGCTGCAACCTCACGCACCAGTGCACGGACATCCGCGCCTTCACGCAGAACTACCCGCGCGGGGGGCGCGAACTGATCGGGGCATTCCACCGTTTCGGACCGGCGGAAACCATGGCCTGGTTCGAGGCGCACGGCGTACCGCTGGTGACGCTCGCGGATGGCTGCGTCTTCCCCCGTTCCGACACGGCCCTGGATGTCATCAGCGCCCTGATGAGCACCGCCCGACGCGGCCAGACCGAAATCCGGACGTCGGCAGAGGTCTCGCGTATCCGGTTTTTTGACGGGGGCGTCGAGGTGACGGTCGGGGAGCACAGCCACGAGACCGGCCGCTGCCTGCTGGTCACCACCGGCGGCGGGGCTTTTGCCGAGGGGCTTGACCACACGATCGAGCCCTGCTTGCCGTCGTTATTCACGTTCAACACACCCGATCGCGATTTCACGGCGCTGGCCGGGATCGTCGTCCAGGCGGTGCAGCTCGGCGGCCCCGGCGGCATCAAGGCGGACGGGGAGCTGCTGATCACGCACACCGGAGTCAGCGGTCCGTCCGTGCTGTGTTTTTCTTCCTTCGGGGCACGCGGGCTGGCGGAAACCGGCTACCGCTTCGACATGCAGATCAACTGGCAGCCCGGACAGCGCGAGGAGCAGGTCTGTGAAAGCCTGACGGCTCACAAGCAAACCGCCCCGCGCCAGCAGACCGGGACCTGGTCTCCGCTGGGTCTTCCCGTCCGGCTCTGGAAGCTGCTTCTCCAGCGTGCTGGCGTGAACGAGACGTGCGAATGGGGCGGCTGCCCGCTGGCCGCGATCCGGCGGATTGCCGCACAGGCGACCGCCTTCACGCTGCCCATTTCAGGAAAGAACCGGCATCGCGGGGAATTCGTCACCTGCGGGGGCATCCGGCTCAAGGAAGTCGATTTCCGGACCATGCAAAGCCGTCTGCATCCGGACTTGTACTTTGCCGGCGAAGTCCTGGACATCGACGCCCTGACCGGCGGCTACAACCTGCAGGCAGCCTGGACAACCGCCCACCTCGCCGCCCAGGCGATAGCAGCAGGTAGCCGGAGATCAGAAGTCAGCGGTCGGTAGCTCCGCGGCCCGCGTGGAATCAGGGTCTCCCGAACCGGGACGACTTCCACGTCGTCCCCCCGTGAGGGGTTCCAGGATGGGGGACTCAGCGGAATGCGTTCTGGGCGGGGCCGGACATGCCTTCGCGTACCCGTTCAATGCGCTTGGCGCGGCCGGTCTTGTCGTCGATGTCGATAATGGCCCCCTCCAGCAGCGCATCGCCGATCGCCATATCGAACTTGCCGGGCATACCGGTCAGGAACGTGCCCATCACGGCCTTGAGGTCCCGTCCGATGGCTGAATCCTTGACCCCGCTCATCCCCATGTCGGTCAGGTAGGCCGTCCCGCCAGGCAGGATGACCTCGTCGGACGTCTGCACGTGGGTATGGGTGCCGACCACCGCGCTGACACGCCCGTCGAGATAGCGGCCCAGCACGATTTTCTCCGACGTCGCCTCGGCATGGAAATCCACCAGCCGGATGCGGCCATCGGGGGGCGAGGCGAGCAGGGCGTCTGCCGCGCGGAAGGGGCAATCGACCGGTTTCATGAAAACCCGCCCGATCAGCGAAAAAACCGTGACCGGGCCATGCGGCGTCGGCACGGTGACCACACCATGGCCCGGGCAGCCCGGCGCGAAATTCAACGGACGCAGGATCCGGGGCTCGGCATTGGCGCACGGTACGAATTCCTTCTGGTCCCAGGCGTGGTCGCCAAGCGTGATCACATCCGCCCCCGCCTCGAACAGTTCGTGAGCCACCTTGACCGTGATGCCTTTGCCGCCAGCGGCGTTCTCGGCATTGACGACCACAAAGTCAACCCCTGCCCCGCGCCGCAGCCGTGCCGCGACCTGGGCAAACACCAGCCGTCCGGGACCGCCAACCAGGTCGCCTACCATTAGAACTTTCATATTTTGCTCCCTTGCTATTACATCCGTATTTCTGTAGCCCACTCGCGCCGCGAGTGTGGCTCCTGCGTTGCAAGCGAACGGCTGATTGCGAAAGCACAGGAATTTGCGTACCGTACGCACGTCCCCGCGCCTCAGTCGCGGCGCGACTGGGCTACAACAAACAACCGCATTCTCCAAAAAGCCACCAGCTTGTTTTTCGTCCAACCCGGTGGTGGCGGGCTTGCCTATTTGGCGTAATCGATGCAGCGCCGCTCGCGGATAACGGTTACCCGGATCTGGCCGGGGTACTTGAGTTCGGTCTCGATCTTGCGGCACATGTTGCGCGCCAGTACCATCGCCTCGTTGTCATCGACCTTGTCCGGCTCGACCATGACACGCACTTCACGCCCGGCCTGGATGGCATAACTCCTCACAACCCCCTCGAAGCTGTTGGCAATGGCCTCGAGCTTCTCCAGCCGCTTGATGTAGAGGCCTGTCGTCTCCGACCGCGCCCCGAGCCGCGAGCTCGATATCGCGTCGGCCGCCGCGCAGAGCGGCGTATACAGCGAGGTCGATTCAATGTCCTCGTGATGCGCGGCCGCCGCGTTGATCACTTCGGGTGCCTCGCCGAAGCGCTTCAGGTAGTCGCCGCCGATCGTGGCATGGCCGCCCTCGACCTCGTGATCGAGCGCCTTGCCGATATCGTGGAAGATGCCGACACGCCGGGCCAACTGCGGATCAAGCCCCAACTCGCCGGCCATTACACTCATCAGGTGGGCAACCTCGACCGAATGCCGCAACACGTTCTGTGTATAGCTGGTGCGGAAGCGCAGCCGTCCCAGCGTGCGCACCAGCTCCGGATCCACGCCCTGGATGCCGAGTTCGAACAGGGCATCCTCGCCGGCGGTCTTCATCGTCTCCTCGACCTGCTCATGTGCCTTCTCGACCAGTTCCTCGATGCGGGCGGGATGGATGCGCCCGTCGATGATAAGCTGTTCCAGCGCCTGGCGGGCGACTTCGCGGCGCACGGGATCGAACCCGCTGATCACCACCGCCTCGGGGGTGTCGTCGATCAGCACGCTGACGCCGGTCGCCGCCTCCAGCGCCCGGATGTTGCGGCCGTCCCGCCCGATGATCCGACCCTTCATGTCATCGCTCGGCAGGGCCACCGAGGTGGTGACAATGTCGCTGGTGTGGCCGGCGGCATAGCGCTGGATCGCCTGCGAGATGATCTTGCGCGCCTCGCGTTCGGAGGTCTCGCGCGCCTGTTCCTGCGTACGGCGGATGAGGGCGCCGATCTCGCCGTGCACGTCCTGCTCGACGCGCGCCAGAAGCGTCTGGCGGGCCTCGTCGCGGGTCATGGCCGCCACCCGCTGCAGCGTCTCGGTGGCCTTCTCGCTCTGCTGCCGAGCCGCCGCCAGCTCGCTGGCGAGCTGTTTATCACGGGCCTCGATATCCGCCAGCTTCTCGTCAACGGCGTGTTCCTTGCGGTCGAGCATCGCGACTTTCCGGTCAAGGTTGTTCTCGCGCTGCGCGGTGCGCTCCTCGATTTGCGCCAGTTCCTTGCGCCTCGATTCCGTCGAGCGATCAAAGTCCTCCCTGGCCTTGAGCATCTCGGACTTGGCACTGATCTTGGACTCCTTCAGCATCGCGTCCGCTTCCCGCTTGGCGTCCTCCAACAGCCGCTTGGCCTGGACTTCCGTCGTATCCGCATTGACCTTGCCCTGTATATGCCTGATCAGGTAGCCGGCCGCACAACCGACTAATCCTGTGATAACCCCCGTCACCAATGCTATGATCATCCTGTCCCTCTCCTCTTTTTATCGTCGTGTCACACCGCGGGCCCGCCCTTCGTGCCCCCGGTGGCAGACGTTGTTTACACCATCGGGCGGCAATCCAGTGTCCGCCGTTCTGTCACCACGAAATCCATACGCCGGTCCCATGGCGTCTGTGGCAGCGAGTCCTGTACCTGCGCATCAAAGCAGACCCCCGCCGCCGTCACGCCACCCTCGTCGCACGCCAGCCCCAGCAGACGGTCATAATAGCCGGCACCATAGCCGATACGCCCCCCTACCCCGTCAAACGCCAAGCCCGGCACCACCATCAGTACCGCACCAGCCAAGCTCGCGAACCGGTCCGTATCGGGTTCGGGCACCCCCCAGTGCCCAGGGCGCAAGGCCCGTCCGGTTTCCCATTCCTTGAATCCATAAACCCGTTCGTTAGCACGATGCGCCGGCAGCAGCACGCGTTGCCCCTGTCGGCGGCATTCCGCCAGCACGCCGTCCAGCCGCACTTCCTGCGCCAGCGAGGCGAAGAGACACACGGTCGCCGCCGACCGGTACGCATCCAGCGCGAGCAACCGCTCCGCGATCGCCGCACTGGCCGTCTCCAGCCAAGCGTCATCGAGCGTCTTGCGCCAAGCCAGCATCGCCGCCCGGATTGCCTTCTTCGCGTTATTGATCGTTTCCATTGGCTATCTCATTCACTTAACGCGACCGGAGGTCGCGTTCCACCCGCTCTGTGTTGCCGGTCCCTTACTCTTGGTTGCCTATAACCTGGTCATATTGTTGCGCTTTCGCCTTTTTCTCTGCATCATTCCTGTAGCCCGCTCGCGCCGCGAGCGTGGCTCCTGCGTTGTAAGCGGACGGTTATTTGCCATGCCCGCCGGGATTTGCGGAATCGTTCGCGCGTCCCGTTGCCTCAGTTGCGGCGCAACTGGGCTACATTCAAGTTACCAACTTCCGTCTTCCGCATTCGTCATTCCGCATTCCGCATTTCCCTCATCCGCCGGGCGATGGTGGCTTCATAGCCGCTTTCGTCCGGCTCGTAGTAAACCGTCGTGGTCGGCACGTACTGCTGCTCGACATAATGGCCCCTGTAGTCGTGCGGGTAGATGTAGGCGCCCGCCTCGTCCCCGCCCTCGGTCACCTTCAGGCGCTTGTTCTTGAGGTGGCCCGGCACGGCCAGCGAACGGCCCTGCTCGACGTCCTTCAGCGCCGCGCCGATCGCCTTGTAGGCCGCGTTGCTCTTGGGTGCCGTCGCCAGGTAGGTGGTCACTTGCGAAAGGGTGATACGCGCCTCGGGCATGCCGACGAATTCCACCGCCTGCAGCGCCGCCACGGCGATCAGCAGGCCGCGCGGATCCGCATTGCCGATATCCTCGGACGCGAGGATCACCAGCCGCCGGGCGACAAAGCGCGGGTCCTCGCCAGCATACAGCATCTTCGCCAGCCAGTAGACCGCCGCCTGCGGATCGGAGCCGCGTACGCTCTTGATGAAGGCGGAGATCGTATCGTAATGACCGTCCTCGTCGTGGTCGTAGACGACGGTTTTCTTCTGCACCGAATCGGCCGCCACCGCGACCGTCACCAGAATCCGTCCATCCGCCGCCGGCGTGGTCAGAACGGCCACCTCCAGCGCGTTGAGCGCCCGCCGCGCATCCCCCTCGCAGACCCGCGCGATGTGCGCCAGCGCGGCGGCGTCCGCCTGCACCGGATAGAGACCCAGCCCGCGCTCCTCGTCAGCCAGCGCACGCGCCAGCAGTTGAATGACCGACTCCTCGTCCAGCGGGCGCAACTCGAACACCATCGACCGCGAGGTCAACGGCGTGTTGATGAAGAACATCGGGTTGTGCGTCGTCGCGCCGATCAGCGTGACTGTGCCCTCTTCCACATGCGGCAGCAGCACATCCTGCTGCGCCTTGTTGAACCGGTGGATCTCGTCGACAAACAGGATGGTCTCGCGCTTCTCGTGGCGAAACCGGAGCCGGGCGCTCTCGATCAGCGCGCGCAGATCCGCCACATTCGCCAGCACGCCGCTGGTACGCACGAAGCAGCGTTGCGTGGCGCTGGCAATCACCTCGGCCACCGAGGTCTTGCCGCAGCCGGGCGGGCCGTAGAGGATCACGCTGCCCAGCCGGTCGGCCTGGATCGCCCGGCGCAGCAGGCTCCCCTCGCCCAGGATGTGCGCCTGCCCGGCGATCTCATCCAGCGTGCGCGGCCGCATGCGTGCCGCCAGCGGACGGGAGGCTATCCCGCCTCCATCCTTGTCCTGATTTTCAAACAAATCCATACCCGGTTACCTGCAAAAAAATACCCCGCCGTGCCGAAGTAGGCGATGTCTCTGAACCTCTAAATCGAGGTGGGCGCCTTAGTCGGTGCATCGGCGGCCCGTCACAAGGACGGTATGTCTTCAGCACCGCGTTCAAGCTCCCTGAACAGTTAATACTGGGTCAGAGATCTTTGCCTGTTTATCGAACAAAGCAGGGTATTAAATTCCCTATCACGAGTATGTATTCTTTTTTCGGAATCCTTCGGACTTCTCCACGTTCCCGAAAGCCTCCTTCCGGATGCCCCTCAAAACCCCGGCGACTGCCCCTTGTACTCACCCCGACACCGGTATCAAAACCAATAACGCACTCATTATCGGATAATCTCAATCCCGCCCTGCTCAACGCCCCCCGCGCATTTTCCCATGCGCCCCCCTTAACCCTCGCGAAACGTCACGCTCAACTCCCGCCGCAATGCATCCTTGATCCGCTCATGCAGCGCATTGGCCTCCTCATCCGTCAACGTCCGTCCTGCCGACTGATACGTGAGACTGTAGCCAAGACTCTTCTGCCCGTGACCCACGCCTTCACCTTGGAAAATATCAAAAAGCGCGATGCCTGTCAACTCGTCTGGCCTGCTATTTTCGATTACCTGCGTGATGCGGTCATGCGTCACCCCGGCATCCACCACCATGGCCATGTCGCGACTGGTCGATGGATATTGCGGAATCGACTGATATACAGGCGTTTGGAAAACATTTGCAAGCATCGGATTGAGTGCCAGTTCGCCTACAGCCACCGGATTGCCAAGGCGCCGCGCACGGCGCAGGTCACGGCGCAGCAGACCGATGAAGCCAAGCCGGGTTTCCCCCAGCCAGACATCGGTGGATGTACCCGGCTCGCAGACGGCTGCGGGTGCCGGACGGAAGGAGACGCGGCCCGCGCGCAAGGCGACAGCCAACTGCTCGACAATGCCTTTCAGCGCCAGGAACGTATCCTCATCGCGGACCGCATCGCGTGCATGCAGGGAGTCGCCGTTCAACTGCCCGGACAGGCCGAAAGCCACCTGCGTCTGCTCCTGGATGCACCCCTGCCCGTCTCGGCAGAAAACCGTCCCGACCTCGAAAAGAGCCATCGACTCGATCTGGCGGGCACGGTTGCGCGCCAGGCACTCGACCACCTGCGGCACCAGCGTGTGGCGCAGCACGCCCTGGTCCGCGCTGACCGGATTAGGCAGCACGACCCGGCGGGCATGGTCATCGGCATCAAAGGCGTCCAGCAGGGCCGCCGCCGTGAAGCTGTAGCTCAGCATCTCGCGCAGCCCCAGCCCGGCCAGCGCCTCGCGGCAGCGGAACAGCGCACGGGTGGCCGAGTCATCCGCCCCCGGCACCACGGTCGCCGATGGCACCGTGTCGGGGATGTGCTCCAGCCCGTGCATCCTCGCCACTTCCTCGATCAGGTCCGCCTCGCATTCCAGATCGGGACGGAACGAGGGAACCGCCACCGCGAATACACCGTCGACGAAAGAACTGATGGTCAAGTCCAGCGATTCGAAGATCCCGCGCACACGCGCGGCCGGGACGTCCGTCCCCAGCACCCGGCGCAGCCGCTCGGTATCCAGGGCGACCGTCCGCGACGGTGCCGGCGACGGGTAGGCATCCACCATGCCATTGGCTACCTGCCCGGCCGCGAAGGCCTGCATCAACGCCGCTGCCCGGTCGCTGGCCCAGGCGACGCCAGCCACATCCACACGCCGCTCGAAGCGGTGCGAGGATTCCGTTGAAAGTCCTAGGGCGGTCGAGGTCCGGTGGATCGAGCGCGGATCGAACGCCGCGCTCTCGAGCAGGACCGTGGCCGTGGTATCGCGGATTTCGCTGCCGGCCCCGCCCATGACCCCGGCCACCGCCACGGGTGTCCGGGCATCGGCGATCACCAGCATCGACGCCGAAAGCGGCCGTTCCACGCCATCGAGCGTCGCCATGGTCTCGCCATCGCGTGCGCGACGCACCACGATCTGCCCGTCCGATAGCAGGGTATAGTCAAACGCATGCAGCGGCTGCCCGCATTCGAGCATGACGTAATTGGTCACGTCCACCACGTTGCAGATCGGACGCACCCCGCACATCGTCAGCCGTTGCTGCATCCAGAGCGGGCTCGGGCCGATCTTCACACCCGTCAGCACGCGCGCCGTGTAGCGCGGGCACAGCACCGGATCCTCGATCCTGACCGTCACCAGGTCCGCGACGGGCTGAGTCCCCTCGGTGACATCGAATGCCGGCATTTTCAGCGGCTTGCCATATAGCGCGGCGAGTTCGCGCGCGATCCCGATCACGCTCAGGCAGTCCGGACGGTTCCAGGTGATCTCGAGTTCCAGAACCGTATCCGCCTGGCCGAGCACCTCGCGCAGCGGGGTGCCCGCCACGGTATCACGAGGCAGCAGCAGTATCCCGCCATGATCATCAGAAATCCCCAGTTCATCCTCGGCACAGAGCATCCCCAGCGAGACTTCCCCGCGGATCTTCGACTGCTTGAGCTTCATCCCGTTCGGCAGGGTCACCCCGACCCCCGCGAACGCCGCCTTATCACCGACCTCGAAGTTCGACGCCCCACAGACCACCGCCAGAACCTCCTGGCCGTCAAAGACCTCGCAAAGCCGCAAGCGGTCCGCATTGGGGTGCTGACGGATCGCCCGCACCTCACCGGCGACCACGCCGGGGAAATCCCCGCCGACCGGATGGATCCCCTCCACTTCAATACCCGAGAAGGTCAGCTTGTCGGCGATCGACGCCGCCGACACCCCGACCAGGTCCACATAGTCATTCAACCAACTGATTGGTACTTTCATAAGCCTTCACATGTAACTTTCTTTTTCAACTTTCAAACGTGCACGGAATCTTGCACAAAACACGGGATCGGGTCAACCACAACATCCGATAAGGAATCGGGGAAGACCGAAGACGGAAGACTGAAGACCGAAGACCAATATCCAACGCCCAACATCCAGCAACCAACGCCCAAGGAACTCCGATTGGCTACCGGTGGGAGGGACGAAGGCTCGTCGTCCGCTGCGAAAGGGAGGGACACTGGCGAAGCCTCCCCCTGGAGGGACGGGTTCAACCCCGTCCGCAGCGTTGTAAGTCCCCTGCAAGGACGGGTTCCACCCCGTCCGAGCATCGACTAAGACTGGGGATTAAGAGTAACCAACTAAGGGTGCGATTAAGTAGGCGAATAAGTGTACAATTAAGTGTCGGAACACTTAGGCCCACTCTTGATCCTACACTTAAGCCCACTCTTAGTTGGTTACGCTTAATCCACCTGCTTCGTCGGTTTCCATTTGTTATGAGTCAACATCCTCCCGATTTTAGATTGCCGGATCTATCCGGCGGCGTCATGCAGCGGTCCGGCCAGGCGTTCGGCCAAGGCGGTGAACGCATCCGGCGGATCGAAGGGGCCGTCGGTGCCGAACGCCTGGCGGTAATAGACGTTCGTGCCGTCGCCGAAATCACCACCCCAGGCGGACAACGCCTTCTTCAATCCGGCATCGGCACGACCGTCGTCCCGTTTCTCACGACGGTACGCGCTGACGTAGGCGTAGGCGGTCGACGGCGTGAAGAGCGGCACATGCTGCCGCCCCTCACGAAACAGCGCCAGGAACGGCAGCAGCAGCGCCGTCGCCGTCCCGCGTTCCAGCGGGGCGAAACAGGCCAGCTCGGGTTTCTCGTCCTTCCCCGGGCGGGCCCCGAAAAAGAACCGGGTCTCGGCAGCACCGGCGGCACAGGCGAACAGATGGCGTAGCCAGGAGGCAAAGCGATCCTCGCCCCGTACCGTCCCCCAGCGCACATCCAGTGCCAGCGGCGTCGCCGAACCGGGGCGGACGAACGGGCGACAGGCGCCTTCGATCCACCAGCCGTCAACCGGGACCGTGACCGGCAGGGATTCCGCTGCCGCCTGCCGGCGCAGCGCGTCGCCCAGGGAACCAAGCCCGTCGATTTCCACCGCAAGCAAGGCCTGCATCGCCTCCAGCCGCCGCGCAAACCAGGAATCGCCCGCGTGCGCCAGCGGCAGCAGGCCGTCGGCCTCCAGCCGTCGCCTCAACCGCAAGGGTTCCAGCGGCGGGTCCGACAGCAAGCCAGCGACAAGCGCCTGGTTCACCTGGTATCCAGCGAGACTCGCCGGATCGAATTCCTCGCTATCGGGCGGCAGCGCCTCGGGCGTAATCTCCAGCTCGACCTTCAGTATATTTCGATAGTAGTAGGCGGCCGGATTGCGGACAAAGCGCAGCAGATCGTCCAGCTCCAGGCTTTCAACAGCGGGCAACGGGGCAGCGGACGTTACCATCACTCCAGGCGGCGACTCACCACAGGTTCGCCCTCCATCCGGCACAGAACCGGTGTCCACAGGACTGGGGGGCGAAGCTGTGGTGCTCCGCTCCCGGCCAGCCCCGCCCGCATAAACCTGCGACGCCCGTGCGTCACCGGGCGAGTACGAGAACAAGTCGCCTTCCGCCTGGAAGTAGGCAGGATGAAAAGCCTGCAACCGGTGCCGGACGCAACGCACCGGATCGGCACCGCCGAACACCGAGCGGGCATATTCCCGAAGCTCATCGACCAGCACCGATGGAGGCAGGGCTCGCCCGTCCCCGGTGTCGAAGCCGGTATAGCTGATCATCAGATGCTCGCGCGCCCCCAGGACCGCCTCCAGGAACGCCATGCGATCCTCGATGCGCTGCGACCGGTCGCCCATGCGGCGTTCATTCCGCAGCAGATCGTAATGCGGCCGATTCTCGCGCCTTGGATACAGCCCGTCGCCCATCCCGACCAGGCACATGACCTTCCGCGGCATGCTGCTGCCCGGACGCAGGGCACTGAAGACCACCGCGTCCCGGATCAGGTCATCCCCTCCCGAGGCCGATTTCACCTGGGCCGCCAGGAACGCGCGCACCACATCCGCCCCGACTGCGCCCTCGAACGTCACCGCACCCGCGCTCTTGCGCAGCAGCGCGACGGCCTGCCGCAGGACGTTGATCTCGCGATACGTCTCGTCGGTACTGGCGAAGAAGGTATTGATCACCTGATCGAGCAGGTCCGCCCAGGCCGCCGCGCCGTGGGTGCCCTGCATCCAGTCCGCCAGTTGCCGCAGGCGCTCGTGGAAATGAGCCAGGCGTCCCAGCAGGACCGCCCCGTCGCTACCCGCGACGTCAACAGGCAACGGGGCCGACTGCGCCGGGACAGCAGCCTCGCCATCCGCACCGGCGGCGTAGCCCAGCAACAGGCGGTCGAGCCCGTACTGCCAGGTCGTCGCGGCGGGCGGATCGAAGTCCACCGCCAACACCGCGCGCCGGTGCTGCGCATCATTCCCCCAGCGGATGCCGGCCTGCTCGACCCACGACGCCAGCAGCGCGATATCCTCCGCTTCAAACCCGAAGGCCGCACGCACATGCTCGCCATACAGCAGATCCAGTACATCGGGAGCGGTAAACCGACTGCCGGCCAGTTCCAGCAGCCGACGAAAAGCCTCTGCCGCCCGGCTTTCGCCGCCCGCCACCCGGTCGGCGACCACATACGGGATCCGCCGTTCCCCCGGTTCACCGGTTTCCGCGAACACGGCGTCGATGTAGGGCGCATAGGTCGCCATATCCGCCACCTGCACCTGGATCTCGCGCGGATGGAGCGGTACCTCATCGGCAAAGCGCCGTAGCAGGTAATCGCGCAGCACTTCCAGCTCGCGCATGGGACTGTGGCACACATGCACCTGGATCGTGCCGTCCGGCTCCAGCAATTCGCATTTTGGCCGCCGTCCAGGTCCGATTCCGGCTAAAGCCGGGACTACAAGCGCGTTTTCGCCCGTTTCAGCGGTGTTTGTAGTCCCGCCTTCAGGCGGCAGCGGCCAAAATGCGAGTTTCTGGTCCGGCTCCGCGTCGGCAGGAACCGCCAGTTCACCGCCCGCGCCATCCCCGTCGAGCAGGTCCCGCTGCACCAGGCCCAGCGCCGTGGCTGGCGGTTCCACGAACAGACTCCCGGCTTCCGCCTGGCCCTGCGTGCGGTCGAGCAGCTCAACCAGGAAATCGCGACTGCCGCGCCCCTGGTCATTCAGGAACGGGTTGCCAGCACTGAACAGTTCCTCATTGTCCAGACGCCCCTCCAGCAGCGAGTCGCGCGGTCGGCGTTCGTCGAACCAATCGCGCCTGCAGGGGTTGAGCGTGTAGAACCGCACGGGCAGGAGGTCGCCCAGCAGGTCGAAGAAGTAGACATAGACCGGCGGCATCATCGAGACACCGAAGACATGCACCGCGCGGAAGGTGTCCTGGATGCCCGACGCGGCCAGTTGCCGCGGCATACGGCAAAAGGCGTCCAGATAGGTCTCCCGGCGTCGCGGGCCCGCTGTCAGCAGCCGCCAGAGTGCCGGCTGCCAGGCCAGCGCCGTCCCCTCGAGGGACCCGTCGCGCCCGGACTCCCAATCGCGCAACCGGTCCGGGCGGTAGACCATGTATTCGTCAAGCATCGTCGCCAGCCGTCCGGCCATCTGGAACGCGCGCGCCTCCACGGCAGTACCCGCACCGCCATGGACATAGGCCTGCAGCGGGGCAAACGTCCCGTTTTCCGGCAACCCCGCGCGGAGCAGCCCGAAAATCCGCCAGCGCATCGCCGGCACGGAGAACGGATGCGCCGCCGGGTCGCGCACATCGGTTCCCGGCTGATCCATGCGCCCCAGCCAATCGTTGACAAACATGTTGAGCAACGGGAAATCGACATCCGCCAGGATACGCGGCATCGGCGCATCCTCGGCACGGTAGAGGAAACGGTGCAGCAGCCAATGCTGCACCAGGCGGTTGGGCACCACGATGACATCGCGGCGGGAAAATACCGATGCCGGCGAATCCACGACAGCCGACGGTCCCTGCAGATCGTCGAACATCGCCTCCGCCAGCCGCTCAAGCCGGTTCCCCCATTTCACGTCCAGCATGCCTGTCTCCAATGCATGTTAAGCCTCCGGATTCACCCGGCCCCGGTTTTTTGACCGGATTGACCTTGTTGACCCGACTGACAATATGGTCAATCCTGTCAACCAGGTCATCAGCCCCTCCCACCCCTGTCATCGCCCAGTATGCCGACGCCCCCCGGTAAAGACAAACGGAATATTCCGGCCACCCGCCGTATTACGGTTGCTCTCCGGCAGAACTGTCGCCATAATGCCGGCGTCATGAATGCTGCAAGAATACTGGTGGTGGAGGACGATCAGGCGATCGCCGATGTGCTGGTCTTCGTGCTTGAGCAGTGCGGCTACGCGGTCGAACACGCCGCCGACGGCAAGGCCGGGCTGGAATGCTTCCAGCGCAGCAAGCCGGATCTCGTGGTGCTCGACCTGAACCTGCCACGGCTCTCCGGCCACGGGCTTTTCCGCGAGCTGCGCAATCTCGATCCGGCCATACCCATCATCATGGTCTCCTGCCTCTCCAGCGATATCGACCGCGTCGCCGGGTTGCAGATGGGGGCCGACGACTATGTCAGCAAACCATTCAACAACGATGAGCTGGTCGCCCGCGTGGGGAATCTGCTGCGCCGCTGCGGCCACGGCGTGACCGCCAGCCGCACCCTCTCGCACGGGCCGTTCGCGATTGCCCCCTCCGCCAGGGTGTTCCGCTACTTCGGCAATCCCGTCGAACTCACCCGCCCGGAATTCGACCTTATGACCGCCCTGGTCGAGAACCCGCTACGGACCTTTTCCCGTAACGCGCTGATCGGGCACATCTACAATGACAGCCATCCGGTAAGCGACCGCAGCGTGGACTCCTGCGTCAAGCGCATCCGGCAGAAACTACAGGCCGTCCACCCGGACATCGATCCGATCCGCACCGTCTACGGCATGGGCTACCAGCTTGGCACGGCCAGGGGGACGCGGTCATGAGCATACGCTGGAAAGTCGCCTTGCTTTGCATCATCCTAGCCGTCCTGCCCATCGCGTTCCTCAACTCCTACACCGTGCGCGTGTTCGATCAGTTCACCCGCAAGATGCTTGAGGAGCAGATGATCGACTATGCCCATGTGATCGCCGCCGATTACCGCCGGCAGATCGAGTCGGGCTGCGCCGATCCCGATTTCCTGGCGCGCCTTCAGTACTACCAGCGCGAATTCGGGGCCCATCTACAGATCGTGGCTGCCGATGGCAGACTGCAATACGACTCCAGTGCCAAAAAACCGACCGGCATCGACGCTTCAACCCGCCGCGAGGTGCAACAGGCGCTGCAAGGCCGTTATGGCGCCCGCACCTCCCTGACGGACGACCGATCGCGGCTCTTCTATCACATCGCCCTGCCCATCCGCTCGTCCGACGGTACGGTCATCGGTGCCGCCTGCGTACAGGCGCACACCGCCGCCATCACACGGGCGATCCTGGGGATCGTGCGGAACTACCGCATGGCCATGGCCCTCGCGCTGGGAATCGCCATGCTGGCGGCCGTGGCCCTTTCCAGCACCCTGACCAAGCGCCTGCGGACCCTCACCCGTGCCGTCAATCGTTTTGCGCGTGGCGAGAGCCAGCTTGACATCCGCACCACCGCCGGCCGTGACGAGATCGGCGAGCTGGCACGGGCCTTCTCCACCGTGGCCGATGAGATCCGCCAGGCCAGCACCCGCCAGCGCGATCTGCTCGCCTCGACCACGCACCAGCTCAAGACCCCGCTGACGGCGATCAAGGGGGCGGTCCAGATCCTGAAGGGAGCCGCTGCGGCCAACGACCCCGCCGCACGCGAGCGGTTCCTCGCCAATATCGAGATCTCGTCCGACCGCCTGCTTTACATGGTCGAGCAGCTTGCCGTGCTATCCCGGCTCAAGGCCGAGGAACTGCGGGGCCGCAAGACGCGCGTGGCCTACGGGGCGTTTGTGCGGGAAGTGGTCGAGCGCCTGTACCCCGCGCCGAAGGTACCGATCACACTGGCACTGCCCGAGGACGACATCCCCCTTTCCATCATTCCCGAACGCATCGAGCAGGTACTGGCCAACCTGCTGGACAATGCCCTGCGCCACACACCGGAGACAGGCGGCATCACCGTCGGCATCCGCAAAGCCCCCGCCTTCGTGGAAACCATCGTGCAGGACAACGGATCGGGCATCGAACCCTCGGACCTGCCCCGCGTATTCGAGCAGTTCTTCACGACCCGGACGCATGCCCGCGGGCACGGCAGCGGGCTCGGCCTGGCCATCGCCCAGTCGATCATCCAGAACCACGGCGGCACCATCCACGCCAAAAGCACCCCCGGCGAAGGCAGTACATTCACCTTCACCCTGCCGCTATAAAAACAAAAAAGGGTCTTCCGCAGAATCTGTGGGTATGTATGTTCGCGGGGTTCTGT
>CAZSRU010000013.1:34514-56179 GCA_964609395.1 uncultured Victivallales bacterium | reverse complement strand
AAAAACATCCCATATTTCGCATGACTTGTCAATACTATTATGAGACGCTTAGTATTGGTCTTTTTCGGTTAGCCGGCCAAAGCGACGGAGTCCGGGAAAGAGGCGGCTCCAGGTGGCGACCACAAGCAGTGTGCCGATGCCGCCGGTGACCACTGACATGACCGGGCCGATGAAATGCGCGACCAGGCCGGACTCGAAGCCGCCAATCTCGTTGGAGGCCCCGATGAAGATCGAGTTCACCGCCGAGACGCGACCGCGCAGCTCGTTCGGCGTGCGCAACTGCACGAGCGTGTGCCGCACGACCATGCTGATGTTGTCGAACAAGCCGGTCAGGAACAGCATCGCCATCGATAGCCAGAACGAGCGCGAGAAACCGAAGACAATCGTCACCATGCCAAAGGCGGCAACCGCCAGCAGCATCGTGCGCCCGGCGCGCTGCAGCGGCGGGCGATGCGCAAGCCACACCGCCATCACCACGGATCCGGCCGCCGGTGCCGCCCGCAACAGTCCCAGCGCCTGCTCGGGTGCCATGCCCCACGGGGCCTCCAGCAGATCACGGGCGAAGACCGGCAGCAGGTAGTCCGCCCCGCCCAGCAGCACGGCAAACATATCGAGCGAGATCGTGCCCAGGACCAGCTTCTGGTGCCAGACGAAACGCATCCCTTCCAGCACCTGCGCCACCATCCGGCCCGGACGGCTTCGGCGGCCCTCAGGCACATGCAGACCGAACAGCATGACGATGTAGATCGCCGTCGTCAGCGCACTGAAGGCATAGGCCGCCGGGGTCCGCCAGGCAATGATCAGCCCGCCAACGGCCGGCCCGACTACCGAGGATACTTGAAACAGCGAGGTGCGCCACTTGATGGCATTCTCCAGCGCGGCGGCAGGCACCAGTTGCGGGACCAGCGCCGATCCGGCCGGACCCGCCAGCCGGTGGAAGGCGGCATCCATGAACAACAGCAGGAACATCAGCGGTATCGAGCCCTGCACCAGACTGAAGCCGAACAGTCCAATCGAAGTCAGCGTGGTGCCAACCAGCCCAACGACCATGATCCGGCGACGATCGTAGATATCGGCCAGGTAGCCGGCAGGCAGTGTCAGCAGGATCATCGGCAGGGCCCCTGTCAACCCGACCAGACCCAGCATCATGACCGAATCCGTGCGGCTGTAGATCTCCCAGCCGATCGCCACGCTCTGGGCGGTGGCACCGATATGGATCAGCAGCCCCCCGATAAAAAGCCGAGGGAACCCCCGCACCCGGAAGGCGGCGTAGGGATCATGCTTGTTAATAATTTGCTTATTTTGCACGTTTTTTCAACATCACCATGTAGCCCGCTCGCGCCGCGAGCGCGGCTTCTGCGTTACAAGCAGACGGTTGTTTGCCATAGCCCGCAGGCATTTGCCAAATTGTAAGCGCATCCCGGTGCCTCAGTTGCGGCGCAACTGGGCTACATTACCTGCTCCCCGTCCGGACGGGGAAAGCTGTGCGCGGCGTCCGGGAACCGCCCGGACGCCACCTCATCACGATACGCCACGAAAGCAATCTTCATTGCCGCGCCGAGTTCCGCGTACCGTTTGACGAACGACGGGGCAACGGACGAATCGATCCCCAGCATGTCCGAGGTCACCAGTACCTGCCCGTCGCAGGCCGCCCCGGCACCGATGCCGATCGTGGGTACCGAGACCGCTGCCGTGATGCGGGTGGCAAGCTCGCGCGGCACGCACTCCAGCACGATGGCGAAGACACCCGCCGCCTCCAGCGCCGCCGCATCGGCCAGCAACGCCTCGGCCTCGGCCGGCAGGCGCCCCTGGACCTTGTACCCCCCCATCGCGCGAACGCTCTGCGGCGTCAGACCGATATGGCCCATCACCGGGATACCATTCCCCGTCAAGCGCCGGATGCAGGTCTCGCGCAGGCGTCCGCCTTCCAGCTTCACGGCATCCGCACCGGCCTCCTTCAGGAAACGCCCGGCATTGGCCAGTGCCTGCTCGTCCGACACCTGGTACGACATGAACGGCATGTCCGCCACGACCAGGGCCTGCTTGACGCCCCGCGCCACCGCCGCCGTATGGTGCAGCATCTGCTCCATGGTGACCGGCAGCGTGGTCTCGTAGCCCAGCAACGTGTTGGCCAGCGAGTCGCCGACCAGGATCAGATGCAGCCCCGCCTCGTCAAGCAGACGGGCAGTGGCGAAGTCGCCCGCCGTCAGGCAGGTGACCTTCTCGACACCCTTGCATGCCTTGATCCTGGGTGCCGTCCATTTCATACGTCACGCAACCCCAGCACATCCTGCATATCGTAGAGCCGCGGCCGCTGCGAGCAGACCCACTTGGCCGCATGCAGCGCACCCAGCGCCAACGCATCGCGGCTCTTGACATGGTGCGATAATTCCACCCGCTCCGCCACCCCGTCGAACGCCACGGTGTGGTCACCAAAGACCTCGCCCTCGCGATGCGAGCGGATCACGATCCGGCCCGCCGGATACGACGCCATCACGCCGCCTTCGTCATGCAGGCAGACATCCTCGAAACGCACGCCGGCACCATCGGCCACCTTCTCGCCAAGGCGCAGCGCGGTGCCGCTCGGTGCATCGAGCTTGTGGACGTGGTGCGTCTCATCAATGCGGACCTCGTAGGCTGTTCCCAGGACGGCGGCCGCGCGCTTGGCCATCGCGAACAGCAGGTTCACGCCGAGACTCATGTTCGGCGCCCAGACAACAGGGACCTGGCCGGCCGCCTTGTCAACGGCCATGCTTTCCTCGGTCGTCAGTCCGGTGGTGCCGATCACCACCGCCCGCTTCAGCCTGGCGGCAAGCTGCGCATTCCGCGGCACGGCGCTGTGATAGGTGAAGTCTATCAGCACGTCCGACTGGGCCAGCAACGGCTCGAGTTCGTCCGTCAGCGTGACCCCGGTCCGGATATCGCTACCGATGATCTCACCGGCATCGCGCCCCAGCCATTCGTGCCCCGGCCGTTCCACCACCCCGGCCAGTTCGATATCCGGCATCGCCATCGAACAGCGGATCAATGCCTGTCCCATGCGTCCAGCCGCGCCCGCTATCACAATCTTGGTCATCGCACTCCCCCCTACAGGATTCCGGTTCCTTCCAGCGTCGCCTTCAATTGGGCGACCAGCTTCCCGTCCATCTCGCACAGCGGCAGCCGCAGGACCGGTTCGCACAGGCCCAGCATCCCCAGCGCGGTCTTGACCGGCACCGGATTGGTGTCTAGGAACAGGCTCGCGAACAGACGGTAATAGAGCCGATGCATGCCGCGGGCCTCATCCCATCGTCCCGCCAGGACCGCATGCACCATATCGGCCATGACCTTTGGCACCACGTTCGAAGCGACACTGACCACGCCGCAGGCTCCCACCGCCATCATCGGCAGTGTCAGGGCGTCGTCGCCCGAAAGCACCGCGATATCACACGCATCAAGGATCTGGCTCACCCGCTCGACACTGCCACCGGCCTCCTTGACGGCCACCACGGAGGGGTGCGCCGCCAGACGCGCGATCGTGTCAACGGCGATTTCCCTGGAGGTCCGCCCGGGTACATTGTAGAGAACCACGGGCAACCCGAGATCCGCCACCGTCGAAAAATGGCGGTACAGCCCTTCCTGGCTCGGCTTGTTGTAGTACGGCGTCACCTGCAGCGTTCCGTCCGCACCGGCCTCCTTGGCCCGTGTCGTCAACTCGATCGCCTCGGCGGTGGAATTGGCACCCGTACCGGCAATCACCTTCATGCGCCCGCAACTGCATCCGCCGCAGCCACCACATCCGCCACCGCCGCACGCCTCGATCACACAATCGATCACCCGGCTATGCTCCGCGCAGGTCAGCGTGGGACTCTCCCCCGTCGTGCCGACCGGCACGATCCCGTCGACCCCGGCGGCAGCCTGCCGCTCGACCAGCGCCTTGAGGCACCCGTAGTCGACGGAACCATCACGATTGAACGGTGTCACTATAGCCGTATATACACCCTCGAACATAAATACCCTTCTCCTGTCGTTATTACCCGTATCTGCCAGCGAAGCCCATAGCCTATACATAGACAGGCCGCAACTCAAGCCGAAATCCCCATTGGGTTAACATCGGTCCCGGATCGCTGGCAATTTCGGTATGCTGCCTTTTTGCTCGCACCGAGCCCGTGCTTTGGCTACCTTTACCCACAGATTTAAAAAACAACGAAACCGCGAGGACCGCATGATTGATGTATCCGTTATCGCCCCTGTATACAACGAGGAGGAGAATGTCGACCTCCTCTGCGAGGCGCTCTTCTCGGCCCTGTCCAAGCTCGACCGCACCTACGAGGTGGTGCTCGTGGATGACGGCAGCAGCGACTCGACCTGGCCGAAGCTCAAGGCCAATGCCGACAAATACAAGCATCTGACCGTCCTGCGGCTGCGGCGCAACTTCGGCCAGACCGCAGCCATGAGTGCCGGCTTCCACGCCTCGCGCGGCAAGGTGGTGATCACGATCGATGCCGACCTCCAGAACGACCCGGAGGACATCCCGAAGCTGCTCGCGCGCATCGACGCCGGGGCGGATGTGGTCAGCGGCTGGCGCAAGGACCGCAAGGACACCTTCATCAACCGCCGCCTGCCCTCGATCCTGGCCAATGCCCTGATCAGCAAGATCACCGGCGTGTTCCTGCACGATTACGGCTGCACCCTGAAGGCCTACCGCCGCGAGGTCGTCGAACGCCTTCACCTCTACGGCGAGATGCACCGCTTCATCCCCGCGCTGGCAAGCTGGATCGGGGCCGATCTCGAGGAGGTCCCCGTGAACCACCGCGAGCGCCGCTTCGGCAAGTCGAAATACGGGATCAGCCGCACCTTCCGCGTGGTGCTCGACCTGATGACCGTCAAATTCCTGCTGCGCTACAGCACCCATCCCATCCAGATGTTCGGCAAGGTCGGTGCCTTCTTCGGCGTGCCCGGCTTCCTGGTGCTGGCCCTGCTGGTGTGCGGGCACATCGCCTACTTTTTCGGCGGCGGCCCGATCGCCGCCGAGCTGGTGGCCATGTCGAAACGCCCCATGTGGGTGATCACCCCCTTCATGCTGATCCTCTTCTTCATGCAGTTCCTCAGCATGGGCCTGCTGGCCGAAATCCAGATCCGCACCTACCACGAGTCGCAGAACAAGCCGATCTACGTGCTGAAAGAGAAATACAGCGGCCAGGCCTGATGAACGCATCCTTTACCCCGACAACACCCGAGGATCTGCCAGCCAGCGCTTTGGCAGCCGGACTCGCCATCTTCGTGATCCTGTGCGCCGGACTGGTCCTGGACATCCGGCTGCTGCGCAGATGGCGGCGCGACGGCATCCCGGCACCGGAGCATGCCGACCGGCTGCTCGCGCGGCACTGGCACTGGCGCGACGCCCTCTGGCTAGCGCTGGTGATGGCGGTATTCCTCGCCGCCCTGGCGCTGGCGGGCACCATGATGGAATCCGCGATCGAGGCCCTCGAGCCGAACACCGCTCGCGCCCTCATCATTCTCCAGAACCTGGCCACCCAGGCCCTCGCGCTCGGTCTGGTAATGCACCTCCAGCACCGTAGCGGCGCCACGCTCGCCGAAAGCCTCGGCGGAGCCCCCCCCGTCGCGCCCGGGACACGCCTGCGCCAGGCGGTCGTCTTCTACCTGGCGGCCATGCCGATCATCGCGGCCGCCGCCATGATCTCGAATGCCATTATTGCGTACTCCGGCATCCCGCTGCAACCCCAGCCCGTGCTCAGCGGCTTTATCGACACCACCGCCCCGTTCTGGTTCAAGGGCTGGCTGATCCTCACCGCCGTCGCCGCCGCCCCGCTGGTCGAGGAAGTCGTCTTCCGCGGCGTCTTCTTCCCCGCCCTGGCCCGCCACCACGGAATCCCCCCCGCCGTCGCGCTGGTCTCGCTGCTGTTCGCCTTCATCCACGGGCACCCGCCCTCCGCCCTGCCGCTCTTCGTCGTGGGCACGACCCTCGCCACCGCCTATCTCTACACTGGTTCACTGCTCGTCCCCATCTTTATCCACGCGATCTTTAATTCCGTGAACCTCGCCGCCCTGCTGCTTTCGGGAGTCACGTACACCCCCTGAGGAGACCGATATGGCACAAGACTGGGATATCAAGTCACGCAGCGAAGCCTGCACCGCCTGTTCCACCGCCTTCGAGGATGGGCAGTCCTACCTCTCCGCCCTGCTCTTCGGCGAGACCGGCTACGAGCGCGCCGACTTCTGCGAGGGCTGCTGGGGAAAAAGCGAGGCTGTACTCTCTCCCTATAGCTCGTGGCAGGGCATCTACCGCAAACCACCGCCTGCCGGCAGCAATGACCCACTGAAGAAGGAGACCGCCGAGTCGCTGCTGCGCAAGCTGATCGAGGACGAGGATCCGCAGAACGAGGGCGTGATCTATATCCTGGCGGTCATGCTCGAGCGCAAGAAGACCCTTGTCGAGAAGGATGTAACCGTCGATGATCTCGGCACGGTCCACCGCGTCTACGAGCACCGCCAGACCGGCGAGACATTCCTGATCCTCGACCCGCAGCTCAAGCTCGACAAGCTCGAGGACGTGCAGATGCGCGTGATCGAGATGCTCGGCGGCCCCCTGCCCCGCCCGAGCGCCGAACAACCGCCACCGGAAAGCACATCCCCCGAACCGACCGATCAGACCGATCCGACTGATCCGTCCGATCCGACAGATGAACCCGACCCCGACGACACCCCCGACGACTTCGACGAAGACGAATTCGAGGACGATGAAGACGACGATGAAGACGACGATGAGGAAGACGAAGATGACGACGAAGATTATTAACGGCCTCGTCCACGACGGCACCGGTGCCGCCCCCGTGCAGGCCGATATCGCCATCGCGGGCGACCGCATCAGCGCCATCGGCGATCTGCGGCAGCTCGAGGCCGATCTCGTCATCGATGCCGCCGGCTGTATCGTCTGTCCCGGTTTCATTGACGTTCACACGCATTCGGATGCCTATATCCTGCTCGAACCCGCCGCCCCCAGCAAGCTCTACCAGGGCGTCACCACCGAGATCGGCGGCAACTGCGGTGCCTCCTGCGCCCCGCTATATGGCGAGGCGCGCTTGCCCTCGGACTGGACGGTCCACACCTACCCCGGCACCTGGCGCAGCGTGGCCGACTACCGCGCACTGGTGGACCTGGTCGTCCCAGGACCGAACATGGCACTGCTCGCCGGGCACAACACCCTGCGCGCAGGCGTCATGGGCTATGCCGACCGCCCGGCCACGCCGGATGAGATCCGCCTCATGGTGCGCCGCCTGGAGCAGGCGCTCGACGAAGGCGCGTGCGGCCTGAGCTCGGGCCTGGTCTACACGCCGGGTCGCTATGCCGAAACCGCCGAGGTCGCCGCCCTGGCCACCGCCACCGCCGCCCGCGGCGGGGTCTACACCTCGCACATGCGCAGTGAGACCAGCCGCCTGATCGAGGCACTGGACGAGACGCTGGAGATCGGCCGCCGCACCGGTATCCGCGTGCAGGTCTCGCACCTGAAGGCGGCCGGACGCAAGAACTGGCACCTGCTCGAACCCGCCCTCGAACGCATCCGCGCGGCCCAGGCCGCCGGGCTCGATGTCGCCGCCGACCGCTACCCCTACACATCCTCCTGCACCGACCTCGACATCATCTTCCCCGGCTGGGCCGCCGCTGGCGGGCCGGACGCCGTGCTCGCGCGCCTGCGCGATCCGGCCACGCACCGGCGCCTGCGCGAGGAACTGATCGCCGATCACGACGAGGCCTACTGGCAGACGATCACCATCGGCTCCACCGCCCATCCGGACAACCTCCGGTTCCAGGGTCAGCCGCTCATCGCCGTCGCCGAGGCACTGGGCGTGCATCCCGCCGAGGCTGTACTGATTTTGGCCGAGACCGACGAGGGACGCACCGCCGCCTTCTTCCACGGCATGAGCGAGGAGAACATGCACCGCGTACTGGCGCAGCCCTGGGTGATGCTCGGCTCCGACGCCTCGCTGCGCTCACCGACCGGTCCGCTAAGCCACGACTGGCCGCACCCGCGCGCCTACGGCACCTTCCCGCGCTTCCTGCGCATGGCGCTCGACGGCCAGACCGTGCCCCTGCCCGAGGCCATCCGCAAGATGACCTCCCTGCCCGCCCGCACCTTCAACCTTGCCGACCGCGGCGAACTGCGGGAAAACGCGGCCGCCGATATCCTCGTCATCGACCCCAGAACCCTGCGCGAGAACACCACGTTTGCCCGCCCGCACGTGCTCGCCGAGGGCATCCGCCACGTTTTCGTCAACGGCGTCCACACCCTGCGCGAAGGTGCCATCACCGGCCACCGCGGCGGCCGGTTCCTCAGCCACTGAAGACCTATAACTTCGAATCATTCCAACGCCCAACAACCAAGGAAATGCTCACCAACTTGGGCGTTCAATTTCTGCTTTCTGCTTTCCCAATTTCTGCTTTACCCCTGCTGGCTGACCCCCGCTCCGCTGAAGGTGGCCATCTCGTTGTAGATCTTCAGCGCGGCCTCGATGACGCCCATCGCCAGGGCGGCACCGGTACCCTCGCCCAGGCGCATGTCGAGATCCAGCACCGGACGCACCTTCAGGGATTCCATGATCACGCGATGACCGCGTTCCTGCGAGAGGTGACTGAAGATCAGGTATTCGCGAACCGCCGGGCACAGGGCGCAGGCGGCCACGGCTCCGGCCGTGGAAATGAAGCCGTCGACCACCACCGGCAGCCGGTGCGCAGCTCCTCCCAGGCAAAGCCCTGCAATCCCGGCGATCTCGAACCCGCCCAACGCAGCCAGCGTCCCGATCGGATCGGCAAGCTGCTCACGGTTGACATCCAGCGCACGCTTGATGACCTCGATCTTGTGCGCCAGGCGCTGGTCGTCAATCCCCGTACCCCGCCCCGTGATCGACTCGACCGGACAACCCAGATAGGCCGCCAGCAGCGCCGTCGCGGGCGTGGTGTTGGCGATGCCCATGTCACCCGTGCCCAGCAACGTGACGCCCTCGGCGGCAGCCGCTCCAGCCAGTTCAATACCGGCGGTCAACGCGGACACGGCCTCCTCACGGCGCATCGCCGGGCCCGTGGCGATGTTGTCCGTACCGCCCCGGACACGGCGGCTGAGCAACCCCGGCATAATCCCCAGCGGGGCGGCAACGCCGAGGTCGGCAACGACCAGCTCGACACCCGCATGGCGCGTCAGCACGTTGATCGCCGCGCCACCGGCCAGCATGTTATGCACCATCTGCGGCGTGACTTCCTGCGGGAACGCGGACACGCCTTCAGAGGCAACGCCATGATCACCGGCCAGACAGCAGATTCGCTTCTTTCCCAGTCTAGGCTGATGCGTGCCCTGGATCAGACAGACCTGTAACGCCAGTTCCTCCAACCGCCCTAGACTGCCTTGCGGCTTGGTCAGGTCGTCGAGATGCGCGCGCACCTTGGGTTCGAGTGTGCGATCCAAGGGGCGGATCGCGGCAAGTGTCTCGTCATATGTTTTCATCAATCTCCTTGTTATAACTTGGTCATTCTGTCCACACCATTCGGTTAACGAGAACGGCGACGAGAACGGTGAACGATTGAATGCCTTTACTCGTAATCCGTTCTCGTCGCCGTTCTCGTTCACCGATTTCCTTCCAAACAAAAAGGGTTCCGGCAGATCAGACCAAGCTGATCCGCCGGAACCCTTTTCCATCAGATTCCTTTTCACTGGAGCATCTTCGACAGGTCTTCTGACTCCCGGATCACCGTTCGTCCGCGCCTTCCCGACCCGCTATCCGCTTTTGTGGCGGACGCAAGCCAGTGGCCTCCTGCGGTCGAACTCCCCGGTTACAGCGGCGGGACCGTCGCGGATTCACACCGCGTTCCGAGATGCCGATGCTCCCCAAACTTTCGGAGCCACTTCTACACCAGCGACGTAAGGCGTGTCAAAACTTTAATTAGGGTTTGAATGCGCTTGATCATTCTGTTTCAATTCTCTTCCCGCCATGCACAGAACCGTACATACCCATGACGCGATCCTGCTGATCGGGCCTACCGGCAGCGGCAAGACCCCGCTGGGCGCGTATGCCGAGGCGGCCGGCTTTGCCGGACGCCGCTGCGTGCATTTCGATTTCGGTCACCAGCTCCGCCTGGTCGCCGCCAGCACGCCGTCGGAGAACGGCCTGAACGCCGCCGCGACGGCACACGTCCGCGAGGTGCTCGCGACTGGGGCACTGCTGGAGAACGAGGCCTTCGCCATCGCCGAAACCATCCTGCGGCGCTTTATCGAACGCCATACCACCCGCCCGGACGACATCATCGTGCTCAACGGCCTGCCGCGCCACACCGGCCAGGCGGAACGGATCGCGCGGCTGCTGCGGATTATCCTAGTGATCAACCTGCTCTGCACCTCGGAGGTCGTCTTCGCCCGAATCCGCCACAACAGCGGCGGTGACCGCACCGGGCGCCAGGACGACACCCCTGAGGATGTTCGCCGCAAGCTCGCGATTTTCGAGGAGCGCACCGCCCCCCTGCTGGAACACTACCGCCTTCAGGGCGTCCCCGTCACGACGCGGACGGTCTCGTTGCAGGATTCCCCTGCTGAAATCTGGCCGGAATGGCGCTAAGATAAGCGGTTCTTTGCATCCTGATCGTAATCCTGATCGTAATCATAATCTATTGTCCAGTTGCATAACGCCGCAAATCAGCGGCGCGCTTTAGCGTATACGCTGGATTTGTCTTGTTCGAATGTTCTGGATTCATGCAGGACGATGGGCAGGCGTTTAGCGAATAACGAGAAGTCCTTGTCTGTTGTATAGATTGCGAGTTGCCTTCGTACGGCAACCGCACAGATCAGGAAATCCGTGTTGGATCCCTGAATTCCCTTGGCGCGGCATATGTTGAAGAACTTTGCCGCCATGGTGTAGTCCTCAGATGCAAGTGGGAGATCAGGGAATGCGGCAAGGTGTTTCTCCAGCTTCTCAAACTGCGCGTCTTCGCGCAGGCCAGAGAGCACCTCCTGCCGGATGGGGCCGACAATCTCCACGCGGTGATCCAGGATCAGACTTCGGAACTCGCGAACAACATCAGACTCGACCGTATTCGCACGACGGAGCGCTTCAGACCATACGCTTGTGTCCACGAGAACCCTCATGCCCTGGCTCGTTGTGTTTTGTAGTTGTATCCAGGTTCAAAGGAGACAGAGCCGAACAGTGAGAGGATATTCTCCTGTTCAAGATGGTGGATGTAGTCGGTCAGTGCATGGGTCACCGCCGCCTTTTTCGTGCGATGATGCCCGAGTTTCACTGCGCGGGTGATCAGTTCGTCGTCAATTTGCAAGTTAGTTGCCATATCTTTCACCTCCACACATAGAATCACACAACAGAATGTGTGGGTCAATCGTATTTTCCAGCGGCAAATGCTCCTACTGCTTCGCGGCCCGTTCCAGGTTCAGCGCCAGCAGCCGGTCTAGAATCTCGCTATCGGCAAGGCCGGACGGCCAGCCATAGGCGGCAGCAACGGCGGCGTCAAGCTTCTCGTGACAGTTCGCGACCATGCGGGACGAACGTTGTAAACCGATGAACGCTTTCGCCGTGCCACTTGGTGTGCCGATGGATCACGGGACCAGTAAGGCGCGTTTGCGCGACTTACTGGGTTGCGTGGACTTCCTTGTTCGATCCGGATTCTGCCTGGACTGGTAGAACTGGACGTCCTCCTCGCTGAATTCCAATCCTATGCCGTTTGAAACTGCATGGTGGAAAGCTCGTCCTTCGTGGCTCTTGCCGAGACCCCTAGAAATTCAACACCAACCACTTTGTCATTCTCATCAAAATCCAGAATGACCCCGGGGCGGACTTCTTCAGACTCTACAATTCGATTGTCATCCAATCGGAAGTATAAAGCATCGCTATCCTTGTCCAGTTTGATTCTCATCTCATTCTCCTTAATCTCCGGTCAAAAAAGGCGGTCACCCGTTTCTCTGGAAATCCGGTTACATTTACAACGACCCGAAGCCACCGGTTGCCAAACTCCGGGATCTGCTTAATGAAGTGACGCGTGCCGTCTGCGTGATCTTCTGTCCTGAATGGGTTTTCAAGGGTAGCATTCACCCATTCACGTTCAATTCCACGCTCCCTCAGCATGTCTGCAAAATGTATGGAGTCTTCCATGGGGTTACAGGCTACCATCTGTGAAGTGACTTGGCTTGTGTATGGCAACCGCGTAATGCCGGTACTGAGGCGACAAAGTAACCATCCTCATCCTGTTCGATCACAACGTTGAATTCTCTTTTCATCACATTATCTCCAATGGTTTAAAAGGGAATGTATCACACCACGCCAGGAGAATCACCATCTTTATTGAACGTCATCTCTTGAGCGTAACAAGTTCTGAAGTTATTGAGCGGTTTCTTATACTTTTCGCGGTTGAATTTGCAAGCGTCTGAACATTAGAGCGATGTGAAGCATAAGTTCCTTCCGTGCGTTATTTCTGAAGGTGGCAATGAGGACGATTTCTCCAGTGTTTCTGTCTCATGTGCAGCGGCTCACCAGGAACGCCAATCTCCCGAAACGTGCGGATCGCGTAGGGTGACAGGGTCAGTTCAACTGCGCCGTCGGGGCCGGTGGCAAAACGTTCGGGTCTTCCGCAGAATCTGTGGGTGGCTTCCCGTTTTTCCTGTTCATGTATGACCGACGAAGCGGGTGGATTAAGCGTAACCAAGTAAGAGTGAGCTTAAGTGTACGTTCAAGTGTGGGATTAAGCGTCATGTTCAGCCTCGTTCCCCGTAGTCGTCGCCGTAGTCGTTAACCGGATCGTGCAGGAGCGGGGTATCGGACGACGACCACGGCGACGACTACGGAAGACGATGAAACGCCTGTCGACGGTTATTTCGCCAACACTTCATCGCACACGTATACCCCGACTTAATCCCCACCCTTACTTGGTTACGCTTAAACCACTCTCTTTATCGATCTTTGCAGCCCAAACAATTCTGGTACGAGATCATTCCGCCAATTCTACGCCGCCAATTCACGCAATCCCACTGCCAGCAGGCCAGTTTGACAGAACCCCGCGAACATACATACCCACAGATTCTGCGGAAGACCCAAACGTTCTTCCTCGGTCCATTCGACCAGGTTCGTTTCCTCCAGCACGGTCTTCGGATCCGCCGGGATAATCCGGCACGCCGATTGCCGCCCGTCGGTCTCGACCAGACGGATGACCACGGTCCTGGCCTTCTCCGCGCTCTTGATGACCTCCAGCGAGACCCCGCTGCCCTCCAGCCGGCACGGCGCAGTGAACATGCCCCGCCGTCCCTCGAAGACCAGTGCCGGCACATTCAGGCAGGCCGCCTCGGCCAGGACGGGTGACTCGATCAGCGTGCCGCGGTGCAGTTCGAGATAAAGAACCCCGCTCCAGACAGGCAGGTCGGCATGATAGGCGGGTAGCCGGTCGAGATAAGCCTGCGCAGGACCAAAAACAACCCGCGGCGATCCCTCGAGATCCGCCTGGCGAAGCCCGAACTCGATATGCTCCTCATGCGGTCCGCCGCCGCCGTCGCCGATACCGAAGAGCGAGAGGAACCCATCGATGAAGCCGCGCTCCCGGAAATTCTCCACACCCTACTGGAGCAGATCCGGCCGCAGCGAACAGTTGTAGGTGTCCTCCGGCGGGAAATGCGTCAGGACTTCCGTCCCGTTGATGCCGCGAAGGGGACCGGCTGCGGGCAATGGCGGCAGGTGGCCTCCAGCGGGATGTGCTCCCGCATGATGAGACTTCCGATACGCTTGCTGAAATTCTCGACACACCCCTCTAACAACTCGATCTCTTTATCGTGCATGATTCTATTCCTTGGGTTGGATTGACCGCAGACTACAGACCGCAGACTCTAGACTTTAGAGGCTCTTGCAAAACCCCTCGCCGTGCCCGCTTGAAGCCGGGCACGGCGAGGGGTTTTGTAAAGTATAATGCTTCAGCTCCGAATTACCGGAACGTCTAACCTATTCTCCCCGCCCTTGTTTCCTAAGGCCGTACCATGCCGCCGCAAAACCCGATGCGCGCGATATTAGCTCGGATGCCTGTATTTCCAACCGTTTGTTTATACTGGGGAGGGGTTCTGCAAGTCCCTCAATAGAATCAACAATATCCAAACAACGTTCAAAAACAGGGCGGGAGTCCGCGATCACCGATCGCGGCTACAACGTGGCCTTTGTCCGGTACGACGCGAGCCGTGCGCATGAGAAGGAGACAGGCGCAGCCTATTCTGGAGGCTGGGCGGGGTTAGACGGGCGGGCGGACAGCGAGCCGCTGTCCCTCCCGCACGGCATCCACTGATCACTGATGACCAATGACTTCCCCACCCTCCCTCGTGGCGTCCGGCGGGCGTTCGGCGGGGAGGCGGCGAATGAGGCGCAGCAGGCCGTCGAGGATCGTCAGCGGATGCGGCGGGCAGCCGGGGATGAAGAGGTCCACGGGGATCCCGTGCAGACCGTCGTTGCATTCCGGATGGCCGCGGAACAGGCCGCCCGAGATCGCGCAGGACCCCGTCACAATCACGATCTTTGGCGTGGGGATCGCGTCGTAGGTATCTTTCAGCGCCGACGCCATATTGCGGGTCACCGGTCCGGTCACGAGCATCCCGTCGGCATGGCGCGGCGAGGCGACGAACTGGATCCCGAAGCGCCCGAGATCCCAGGCCAGCGTATTGAGTACGTTGACATCGGCCTCGCAGGCATTGCAGCCTCCAGCGCTGACCTGCCGCAGCTTCAGCGAGCGGCCGAGGATGCGGTGGATATCGTCCGCCATCCCGCGCGCTGGCGAAAGCTGGCGTTCCTGGCTGACCATCAGATCGCCGCGTTTATCCGTGGACAGGCGATAGTCCTTGTCCCGGAAGACGGCACCGGACGGACAGGCCGCCTCGCAGGCCCCGCAGAAGATGCAGCGCCCGAGATCGGTCTGGATGGCGACGCTGCCGGGAATCCGTTCCAGCGCCTGCACCGGACAGGCCTGGATGCAGGCATCGCAGTCCTGGCGGCAGAGGTGCGACTGCACCACCGGTGCCCCGCGGAACCGATCCGGCAGCGGCGGGGGCGGCGCCATCGGATACTTGATCGTGCGATACTTCTGGAACCAGCGTGCTTTCAATGCCTTGATCATAAAACACCATCCTTTTTCACCATTCCGGCGGACGATAACGGGCGACGATAGCGGTGGACGATTTGGACTAATAACTCGTTATCCGTTCTCGTCGCCCGTTCTCGTCAACCGAATTTCTATTAATTCACCGAGCACCCACCCCCGTGCCTACAAATCGTGACCGCAGTAGGAGAGATTGAAACTCTTGTTGCAGAGCGGGAAATCCGAAATCTGCTGGTTGCGCAGCGCATAGGCCAGCAGGCTCCAGTTGTGGAAGGACGGATCAGTGATTTTCCGTTTGCAGACCTTGCCGGCGGCATCCGTCAGCGCTACATGGGTGATCTGTCCGCGCCAGCCCTCGACCATCGCCACGGCCAGATGATTCGGCCGCAATGCGCCGGGAGCGCTCATCAGCGGGCCATCGGGCAGGTCGGCGGCCACGTCCTGGATAAACCGGACTGAATGCTGGATCTCGAGCCAGCGGACATAGGCCCTGGCAAACACATCCCCCGTCTCGCAGGTCATCATCGGGATCTGCGCGAAACGGAAGAAGCCGCTCGGGTGATCGCAGCGGATATCCTGCCTGAGTCCCGAGGCCCGAGCAGCGGGACCCACAGCGCCCAGCGCGGCGGCCACCGCCGCCGGCACCGTACCGGTGTGTTCGAACCGAGCCAGAACGGAGGGCGTGTCGAACAGGAGTTCCACCGCATTGCGGACATCGTCGAAGATCGGAGCCAGCACGGTCAGCAGCTTCTTCGCACGGGCGTATTCCAGATCGCAAAGCACGCCCCCCGGACGAACCGCCGCCCGTCCGAAGCGGTTGCCGCAGAACAGCGCCGTCATGTTGAGGAAGTCGCCGCGGATGCGTCCATTGAACGAGGCCGTCGGCAGAAAAGCCACATCGCCGGAAAGCGCGCCGAGATCACCGGTATGATTGGCCAGCCGCTCCAGTTCCAGCAGCATGACGCGGATCGCCTGCGCCCGCACAGGCGGCTCCTTGCCCGCCAGAGCCTCGAGCGTCTGGCTGTAGGCCATGGCATGTCCGATCGAGGTGTCGCCGGCAATGACCTCGGCCATACTGGCGGCCCGGATGTTGTCGCCATCGGCCAGGGCCGCCTCGATGCCGCGGTGCTGGTAGCCGAGGGCAATCTCGAGATGGAAGACCTCCTCGCCATGGCACTGGAAGCGGAAGTGGCCGGGCTCGATAATGCCGGCATGCACCGGACCGACCGCGACCTCATGCACATCCTCGCCTTCGACGCGGTAGAAATCGCCGGTGCCAGCCGGCACGGAACCGTCCGGATAGCGCACGGGCTTGAGCCAGGGGTGCCCCTCGGGCAACAGGCCGGTCTGCTCGGCGATCTCGCGCTCGAACAGATGCAGCGAACTGCATTCGGGCGTCATCGAGGGGAACCGGCCGCCTTCCACGCGGGTGGACAGTATCCGCAGCTTGCTGTCCGCATCGTCGGCCAGGACCATCATCAGGTCGGCGTTGCCGGGCGTCCCGTCCGGGATACCGAAGAACGAAACCGCGCGCCGGCCAGCCTTCAGCTCGCGACAGACCAGGCGCTGGAACGCCGCCAGGCCATGTTTCGGTATCTTGTCGAGCGCCACCGAGCAAACATTACCGGTTGTCAGCATTTCATCCGTCATGGGTGCACCTCCAGGAAATTGGCTGCGGCGAGCAGCAGGTTCTTCAGCGGGGCGGGAATATGCAGTCCAAGCACCAGCACCAGCAGGAGCAGGAGCAGCGGCGGGGCCAGCGTCAGCACACCCTCCCGGTAGGCGGTGCGCGGCGCATCCTCCGGTTCCTGCCCCTGCACCACCAGCAGCACCGTCGCCCCCATCCCGATAAAGATGACCAGCAGGAAGAGCAGGAACAGGCCGCCGGCCACGAAATGCCCGGACGCGAAGCCCGCATTCAGGATCGAGAACTCGCTGATGAACGGCCCGAAGGGGGGCGAACCGGTAATGGCCAGGAACCCGGTCAGGAACAAGCCCGCCGAAACCGGCAGCCGCCGCAGGGCACCCCTCACCACGCTGGTATGGGTACTGCCGAACGAGCGGTGGATATTGCCTGCCGACAGGAACAGGACCCCCTTTGTCAGCCCGTTGTTGAACAGGTGCAGCAGCGTGCCGAAGAGTGCCGGGGCCCCGAGGCCGAGACCGAGAATAAGGATCCCCATGTGCTCGACACTCGAGTAGGCCAGCATGCGCTTGTAGTCCTGCTGGCCGACCATGAACACGCCGGCGATCACCATGGACAGCAGCCCCATGAAGATCAGCATCGGGGAAATGAAGGCGAACTCCCCGGCAGCGGAGCAGACCTGGTAGATCCGCAGGATGCAGAGGAACGCGCAACTGGTCACCCCACCGGCCAGCAGTGTGCCGACGGCGCCGGGCGCGGCACCGTAGGCATCCGGCTTCCAGGTATGCATCGGGGCAAGGCCCATTTTCGTGCCGTAGCCGACCAGCATCAGGACAAACGCGGAATGCAGCCACGGCTTGGAAAGCTGCGGCGCATGGTGCAGCAGTTCATCCAGGGTCAGCGTGGCTTCCAGTCCCGCGTGGAGCGAGGAATAGGCCAGGAACAGCGTCCCCAGCAGCGCGAGGGCAATCCCGACGAACCCGATCAGCAGGTACTTCCAGGTGGCCTCGATCGACTGCGGCGTCTTGTTGAAGAAGATCAACGGACCGGTGCAGAGTGCCGTCGTCTCGATGGCGACCCACATGATGCCCAGATGACGGGCCCAGGTGACCAGCGTCATGGTCCCCAGCAGGCAGAGCAGGCAGCTCACGAAGATCCGGTTGTCGCGTTCCTGCCGGTACTGCAGATACCCAGCGAGGTAAAAGGAAGTGACCAGGTAAAGCGTACTGATCAGCAGCAGCACCAGTTGCCCTGCCGGATCAAGGCTGATCCATTCCGACGAGAACCGGTCCTGCCCCGCGAGCAGTGCGTTCAGCGTCAGCCCGAAATGCAGTACACCGGCCAGCGGGATAAGCCAGGGCCGCCAGCGGTTGGAGGGGATCGCCACCGCCAGGAGCGCGACCAGGAACGGAACGATAAACAATGCCAGCGTCATAATCTATTCCTTTAACGATGTCAGCAGACGGGTGTCTAGCGATGAAAACGTCCTATTGATGTGGTTGACCATGATACAGACCACGAAGATGGCCACGAACAGATCCAGCAGTACGCCGAGTTCAACGACCAGCGGCATGGCCTCCACCAGCAGCAGGCCGAAGATATAGATGCCGTTCTCCAGCACCAGGTAACCCATGATCTGGGTAATCGCCTTGACCCGCATCGTCAGCAGGATGAATCCGCAAAAGATGGTGGCCAGCGAAGCAGGGACTAGCAGCGGCGTGGTGTGATCCCCCGCCAGCGGCAGGGAGGAGGCAAACAGCAGCGCGAACCCGGTCACCACAGCCCCCAACAGCATGGATGGCAGGAACCCGATCAGCGGCTCGATCTCGCGCTTGATATGCACATCCCGCATGGCGCGCAGCAGCATCGTCGGGATGACCACGCCCTTAAGCAGGATGGCCAGGATGGAGGCCAAGGCCGACGTCACGGCGATATGCTCCTCGATCAGCAGCGGCATGAGCCCGAGCATGAGCCCCTGCAGCGAGACGATTTTGATCATCGTCACCATCCGGCTGGTGCCCAGCGCGAACAGGTTGAGAGCCAGGACCAGAACCAGCAGCGCATTTAACCATGTATTCATCAGGACCTCATCAGGAGTACAAAACCGAACCCGCAGAACAGAATCGCGGCGATCAGCAGATGCGGGACGTGGCGCATCTGCAGACGGGCCATGACCGATTCAATCACCCCGATCACGACAGCCAGGCCGAGCATCCCCGCCACGAACAGCAGCCAGTCCGGCACGGGTGAACCGAACTGGAGCGGAACAACAATATGCAGCAGCAGCGCGCACAGCACGAAGAGTTTCAGGGAGGCACCGTAGAGGATCAGCCCCAGCAGCGGGCCGCTATGGTCCAGCACCATCACCTCGTGGATCATCGTCAGTTCCAGATGCGTGTTGGGGTCATCCACCGGAACCCGGCAGCTCTCCGCCAGCATGAGGATGAATACACCCACGGCAACCAGCACCAGCGAGGCCACCGGGGTCTGGCTGCCGAGCGTCATCGGCGCATGCAGCATCGTCGTCAGCTCCAGCGAACCGGATATCCGGGCCAGCACCAGCAAGGCGAAAAACAACGCGGGTTCCGACAGGCAGGCAAACGTCACTTCCCGGGACGCGCCCATACCCTCGAACGCGGATCCGGTATCCAGCGCCGCCACCGTCGTGAAGAACCGCCCGACGCCCAGCAGGTAGGCGAACAGGATCATATCCCCGGCAAAGACCACCGGGGCCCGGAAGGGACCCATCGGCACCAGCAGCCCGGCCAGCAGGATCGCGGCGAGCGTGATCACCGGGGCGGCGGTGAAGACCCAGGTGGTCACCTGGCTGATGACCACGTCCTTGCGCGCCAGCTTGAACAGGTCGTAATACAACTGCAGCAGCGGCGGTCCGCGCCTGCCCGCGAAAAATGCCTTGGTCTTGTTGATGACTCCCGGCAGCAGCGGCGGCAGCAGCAGCAGCAGGGCGATGTGAATAAAGATATGGATCATGGTCATGCTCCCGTTCTACGCTCCGGATTCATTGTCCGATTCCCAGTCGTTCCCAGCAAAGCAGCAACAGCATCACAATCAGGATGTAAAGCAGATAGATGTGCGTGCGGCCCTGCTGGATCAGGCGCAGCCTCATCATCTGCTGCCCGGCATAGCGGAACCACGGCAGCACCACCTGCATCAGTACCGGGTCCTGGACTTCAGTTGAAAAGCGTTTCACTTTCGGGAAGAGTGCCGACACGACCGGTCGCCGCATCCGCGGCCGGAGCGCCCAGGCAAATAGCGCCACCAGCATCTGCGCGAACGAGACGGCGGTGTACTGCATGCGCGGTGTCGGACCGGCGTACCCGCAGCCCCAGGTGCCCACCGGCACCGCCGCTGCGGAGCGCCGAAGCCTGAAACGCAGCGCCGCCACTGCCGCCGCCGACACGAGCATGAATAGCAGTGAAATCAGCCCGATGATCCGCACCGGGGCCGGGATCACCAAGGGCAATGCAGTTTGCACCACGCCCGCCGCCCCCCCCATCCACAGGGTAGCGGCGCGCCGGATCAGCGGCAGCCCCGCCTGCGGCAGGATCGCCAGCAGCAGACAGCCGCCCGCCAGCAGGAACATCGGATAGCGCATCAGCGGATGGGGATCGCACGCCGCGGAAGCGGAAGCCTGCCGCGGCAGGCCCAGGAACACACAACTGTAAATCTTGACAAAACACGCCAGGGCCAGGGCACCGATCAACGCCAGCGCGGCGGCGCCGATCCCGGCCGCGGTCAGGGGGGTTGCATTTGCAGGATCAGCACTGCCGAAGAGCCCCATATAGAGCATCCATTCACTCACAAACCCATTCAACGGCGGAAGCCCGCAAATAGCCACCGCGCCGAAGAGGAAAAGACCGGCGGTATACGGCATCGCCCGGGCAAGCCCGCCCATGCGGTTCATGTCCCCAGTTGAGGTCGCCCGCAGGATCACGCCGGAATTCAGGAAGAGCAGCGATTTGAAGAGGCTGTGGTTCCAGACATGCAGCAGGGCGGCGCCAAGCCCCAGAACCACCAGATCCGCCCGTTGCAGCGTCCGACCCATGAACGCCAGCCCGACGCCCATGGTAATGATGCCGATGTTCTCGATGCTGCTGTAGGCCAGCAGGCGCCGGATATCCGTCTGGCCGATCGCAAAGGCGATGCCCAGAACCCCAGTCACGGCACCGAGGCCAAGCAGCAGTTCGCCATGCCACATGGCCTGCGCTGGCAGCAGCATCAGGATGCGTATCAGTCCATAGATGCCCATCTTCAGCATCACACCCGACATCATCGCGGCGACATGGCTGGGGGCTCCGGCATGAGCCGACAACCAGACATTCAGGGGCATGATGCCGGCCTTGAATCCGAACCCGGTCACGGCCAGCAGGAAGAGCGCCGTGCCCTTGCCATCACTCAGCAGACCGGGGTCGATTGCAGAAAAGGCGAAACCGCCAGTACATTTGCGCAGCAGGGCAAAGAGCGCCAGCAGGCAGGCAGCCCCGGCATGTGACGCCACCAGATAGACCCACCCGTCGCGCCGCACCTCCGGTTTGTCATCCTCCGTCACCGCAAGGAAGAAGGCGGACAGCGCCATGATCTCCCAGAAGATCAGGAACAATACAGCATCACGGGCAATCACCACCATCACCATGGACCCCGTCAGCACCCCGAAGAACAGGCCCAGGCCGCGACCGTTATCCGGATGCTCCGCCTGCCGCCAGAACCGCAGGCCGAAAACCGAACAAACCGCCGGAACCGTGAACACCGGAACCAGGAAGATCGCACTTAACGCATCCAGCTCGACGGAAAAACCGCCCACGGGCAGCCCCCATGACAGCGCCAGCACTGGCGGCGCCGGTGACAGGAGCGCCAGCACCAGGCCGCACCATCCCACTAGACTGCCCAG
>CAZSRU010000013.1:0-34414 GCA_964609395.1 uncultured Victivallales bacterium | reverse complement strand
AGCAGGATCACGGCCAGGGCCACATAGAGCAGATACTGGTGCGTCAAGCCACGCTGGAGAAAACGGACGCGGCCGAAGAAAGCGCGGACAGAAAGGGACGCCGGCAGGAGATAGCGATCCAGCACCGGCTCATCCTGGCGGGTCTCGAAGCGGGAAGGCTCCGCGGACAGGGCGGCAATCCGCGGCCGAAGCGTCCGGGTCCGCAGCACCACCTGGAAAAGGCCGGTCAGGATCCGCGCAAAGGAGGACGTGGTGTACTGCATACGGACGGTCGGACCGGCATACCCGCATGACCAGGTGATCCGGCGCGGAGCCTTGCTCCATTTGATCTTACGGGAACACCAGGCAACCAGCAGAATGCTGGCGACAGCGAACAGGAGCCCTGCGCCCATGATCGCCGGCAGCGGCAGCAGCGCCTCCACCGCCACGGGGGAATGCAGTTGCGAGCCGGTATCCCAGGCTTCCACAGCCCGGTTCAGCATAGGCACCACCAGCCACGGAAACAAGCCGATCAGCACGCAGCCGCCCGCCAGCATGGCCATGGCAAACTGCATCGAACGCGCCGCCTCATGCCCGGACGCCACCGGCTGCTGCCGAGGCTGCCCCAGGAACACCGTCCCGTAGGCATTCACGAAACACGCCAGCGCCAGCGTCCCGATCACCGCCAGCACGGGCACCGCCAGAGCCGCCGCCGCCCAGGCCGGGGCCGTTGGATCCGCCACGCCGTGAAAAAGTCCCATATAAATGAAAAGTTCACTGATAAACCCGTTCAACGGGGGCAGCCCGCAAATGGCCAGCGCGCCAATCATGAAAAAGGCGGCTGTCCGGGGAAGGCGGGCCGCAAGGCCGCCCATGGCATTGAGCTGGCGCGTGCCGGAGGCGTGGATGACCGAGCCGGCACTGAAGAACAGCAGCGGCTTGAACAGGGCATGATTCCAGACGTGCAGCAGGCAGCCTGCCAGGCCGAGGATGATCCAGGCCGGCCGGTCCTGCGAACGGCCGATCATCGCCAGCCCGAACCCCATTAGCATGATACCGACATTCTCCACGCTGGAGTACGCCAGCAGCCGTTTCAAATCGTGCTGACCGATCGCGAAAACGACACCGAGCACGCCGCTGGTGCAGCCCGCCGCCAGGATCACCATTCCCCAACTGACCGGCGGGGCAGGCAGGAAGCCGATAAATCGGATCAACCCGTAAAGGCCGATCTTCAGCATCACGCCGGAGAGCAACCCGGACACATGGCTCGGCGCATTGGCATGCGCCGCCGGCAACCAGAAATGCAGCGGCATCATGCCCGCCTTAAGGCCGAACCCCAGCAGGGCCAGCGCAAACAGCAGGAAGAGCATTCCCAGTCCGGCTTCATCCACCGCCAGAGGCCGCAGCACAAAGGATCCGGTCACCCGGTAAAGCAGGGCCACCAGAGCGAACAGGGCGAGTGTGCCGGTATGCGTGGCAGCCAGATAGATCCAGCCTGCACGACGCACCTCGGGCAGATGGAGTTCCGTGCTGACCAGGAAAAAAGCTGACAGCGCCATCAGCTCCCAGCCCATCAGGAACAGCACGCCGTGACGCGCCAGCATCAGGATGATGATTCCCGCCAGCACCAGCCCCCAGAACAGGCGCAGCCCCCGGCCGTTTTCCGGATGCCCCGCCTGAGGCCAGTAGCCAAGCCCGTAAACCGCCCCCAAGGCTCCCACGACCAGCACCGGCACCAGGAAGAACGCGCTCAAGCCATCGGCGGTGACCAGCATTGGTTCCGATCCGATCAGAACCCAGGGCAGCGACGCGAACGCGGTCCCCTGGACGAAGACCAGGGCGACCCCTGCCAATCCGACGGCTGAGGCGATGCAGGTCAGCACCAGCGCCATTCGCTGCCCGGTTGCCGAGTCGCGCGGCAGCAGCAACCCCGGCACCCCGCTCAGCGCATGCAGCGCGGCGGCGGCCAGAAGCAACAGGATGGACAGCGGGAATTGCATCTTAGTTCTTCGACAACGGGGTTAAACGTGTTTGTAGTACCGGCTTCAGCCGGAATCGGTGCGGGCTAATGCCCCTCATGAGAATTACCGGCTTCTTCCGGACGCGCCGCGGGCAACAGGCGCTCAGCGGCGCCCAGGGCTTCCAGCAACCGATCACGAAGCATCTGTTTTTTCAGGGCGTCCTTGAAACCGGGATTTCGCAGGACATAGCCTAGTCGCGAAAGCAGATGCAGATGCGCCCGCACCGTCGGGCTGATCAGCGTAAACAGGGTATTAACCGGTTCGCCGTCAATCGCGCCAAACGGGATCGGCTGCTCGAGGAAGCAGAGCGTCAGCACCGGCCGCGTGATATGCAGGACGATCGGATTGCGCACATGCGGGATGGCCACCCCGTCGCCAACCCCCGTCGAGCCCAGCGCCTCACGGGCCAGCAACACCTTGTAGAGGAAATCACGGTCCACCTCCTCCGGCAACTGCATCAGTTCGACCACCGTCCGCAGGACCTGGGACTTGGAATTGCCCGCCACATGGTAATGGACACCCACTTCCCGCAGCGTCTCCGCCAGCGTGGGCAATACCGCGGAGCCGGAATCCTCCTCCACCATCAACTGAGGCGACACCGGAATCCGCTTGGACGTCGCCCATTCCAGGATCTCGGCACGGTTGAAACGGTTCTGACCGTTGATCCGGTAAACCGGAATACTGCCCTGCTTGATCCAGCGGTAAATCGTCTTCTCGGCCACATTCAGCAGCCCCGAAATCTCTTTGACGGACAATTGCATCCTTCGCTCCTTGGATTGACATTTACGGACATACTCAAACTTATGTCCATGTTTGTCAATCCGTATTATACCCATGGTTGACGCCACTGGCGATCACGGGTAGGATTCGCCGGCGAACCCGCGAAAGGAATCCGCTTCATGACCACCGCCCGACTCTCATCAATCGTACTTCTCGCCCTGCTGACAAGCAGCACCGCCTTTGCGCAACCGCTGCATTTCCCGCTGCCGTCCTGGCAGGCGACGGCCGACCCAGTCGCGAGCCTGGAGGCCGCCGTCGGCGGAACCCTCTCCAGCTATGCGGGCCAATATCCACCCAGCTTCAACTACTATCTCGCCAACAACAGTTTCAGCGCGGAACTCTTCGGCCTGATGTACGAGACGCTGCTCGACATGGACGCCTTCTCCCTCGAGTACACCCCCGGCCTGGCCGCGCAATGGACGATCTCCGAGGACAAACGCACGTTCACCTTCACCCTGGACCCGCGCGCCGTCTGGAGCGACGGCCGCCCCGTCACCGCCGAGGATGTGCGCTGGACCTACGACACCGTCATGGACCCGCGCCACACCACCGGGCCGCACAAGGTCGCCCTGGAGCGCTTCGATCCGCCGGTCGTGCAGGACGAGCGTACGATCATCTTCAGCGCGAAATCCGTCCACTGGCAGAATCTCGGCGGGGCTGGCGGTTTCCACATCCTGCCGAAGCACGCCTATGCGAACGAGGACTTCAACAAGCTCAACTTCGCCTTCCCCGTCGTCTCCGGACCCTACCGGCTCGGCAACGTGCGCGAAGGCATCGCCGTCGACATGGAACGGTGCGCGGACTGGTGGCGGCGGGCGGATCCGCGCACCCGCCACACATTCAACTTCCAGACGCTAAGCTACCGCTTCTTTGCCGAACGCGAGAATGCCTTCGAGGCCTTCCAGCAGGGCTCGATCGACATCTACCCCGTGCATACCGCCCGGCTCTGGGTCAGCGAGACCCGCGGCGAGCGCTATCTCAACAACTGGATCGTCAAGCAGACCGTGCGGAACCACCAGCCCGTCGGCTTCCAGGGGTTCGCGATGAACCTGCGCCGCCCGCCGTTCGACGACGTGCGCGTACGCCAGGCACTGGCGCACCTGCTCAACCGCGAGCGCATGAACCGCACCCTCATGCACAACCAGTACTTCCTGCACCGCTCCTACTACGAGGACCTCTACGACCTGGAGACCCCCTGCGAGAACCCGTTCTTCGACTACAACCCGGCCAAGGCACGCCAGTTGCTCGCCGAGGCTGGCTGGCAGGCCAACCCCGCCACAGGACGGCTCGAGAAGGACGGGCGCGAATTCGCGTTCACGTTCCTGACCAGTTCCCCGACCGTCAACAACTTTCTCCAGGTCTTCAACGAGGATCTGCAGCGCGTGGGCATCACCATGACGATCGACCGCAAGGACTGGGCCGGCTGGGCCAAGACCATGGACGAGTTCGCGTTCGATATGACATGGTCGGCCTGGGGTGCGGGGCTTTTCAAGAATCCGGAATCGATGTGGCACTCGGCCGAGGCCGAGCGCGCTGGCGGCAACAACACCACCGGGTTCAAGGATACGGTCGTCGACGCGCTGATCGAGCGGCAGAAGGAAATCTTCGATGTGAAGGAGCGGCACGCGATCTGCCGCCGGATCGACGGCATCGTCACCCGTGCCTGTCCCTACATCCTGCTCTGGAACCTGAATGCCAGCCGCCTGCTCTACTGGAACAAGTTCGGCACGCCCCCGACCGTGCTCTCGCGGCACGGCACCGATGGCGCGGCCAGCGCCTACTGGTGGTTCGACGCCGACAACGCCGCCGACCTGCAGGACGCCATGCAGAACGGGATGCCGCTGCCGCCCCGCCCCGCCACCGTCGTCTTCGACGAGCAGATCCAGCCTGAATGATTCCAATTGTTCTACAATATATTTTTCTTTCAATCCCCCCCCCCAACAAATACACTCGCTCCTTTTTGTTTTCCTATCGAGAACACAAGGAGGCATCATGTTGCATGCACCGGCGGCGAAAGAGGCGAAGGACAACTCGTCCGATTGGAAGGCCAAGCTCGGCATCAAGCTGTTCTGGCTGTATAGCGTCATCTACATGGGCTTTGTCGGTCTCGCGGTGTTCTCACCGGAAACGATGAAAAAGCCGGTACTCGCGGGCACCAACCTGGCGATCATCTACGGGATGGCGCTCATCCTGTTCGCGATCATCCTTGGCCTAATCTACAACCACTTCTGCATCAAGAAGGAAGATGAGATGAACGCCAAACCGGAGGCCAACTAATGAATTACGTCGCCAATCCCATTGCCATCGCCATTTTCCTTGCCTTCGTCGGGTTTGTCCTTGGCATGTCGTTCTACTATGCCCGCCGGTCGAAGTCGGCCGCAGGGTATTTCGCGGCCGGTGGCAGCATCCACTGGTTCGTCAACGGCATCGCCTTCGCCGGGGACTACCTGTCCGCCGCCTCGTTCCTTGGCATCTGCGGCATGATCGCGACCATGGGGTACGACGGGTTCCTTTACTCGATCGGCTATCTGGCCGGCTGGATCGTCGCCCTCTTCGTGGTCGCGGAACCGATGAAGCGCCTCGGGAAGTACACCTTCACCGATGCGCTGGACTTCAAGTTCAACTCCAAGGGAATCCAGTTCATGGCGGCCATCAGCACGCTCGCCGTCTCGATCTTCTACCTGATCCCGCAGATGGTCGGTGCGGGGTCGCTCATCACGCCGCTGCTCGGCCTGCCCCAGTGGATGGGCGTGGTGATGGTCGGCGCGATCGTCATCACGATCGTGGCGACGGCAGGCATGACGTCAACCACCTACGTGCAGTTCCTCAAGGGCGGCCTGCTGATCATCTTCTCGACGCTGCTTTCCGTTGCCGTGCTGCACCGGGGCCTTTCCACCGAACCGCGTCCGGAAACCTTCTCGCCACAGGTCATTGCATTGGCCGATGCCATGCCGACTGCTGAAATCACGGATGCGAAAACAGGGCTCACCTTTGTTAAACTCGAAAAGGATGGCCTGTCCAACTGGTGGATCAAGCGTGGCGACATGCTCGAGGAGGCTCAGTCCATCACCAGAAGCGCCACCGGGGGAACCCTCTACAACGGGGCACCGAAAACGGCCAACCGCTTCAAGTCGGTTGGCCTTGTCTCCAAGCTTCCCGATGGGCAGACCAAGACCGGACCGGTAGGGGTCTTCAAGTACTTCTCAACGATCCAGGGCTCGGAGATTGTCCGTTATCCCGCTGCAAAGGTTGCCAGACTTGTGGTCGGCGGGGACGCCGTCGAGGTATTCTGTCCCGTGATCACCAAAGGTGAAGACCTGCTGGTCCCCGGCCAGAAATTCAAGACCAAGGATGGGATCGGCAAAATCAATTTCATATCACTGATGCTCGCCCTGTTCTTCGGAACCGCCTCGCTGCCGCACATCCTGATCCGCTACTACACCGTGCCGTCGCAACGCGATGCCCGCAAATCAACGATCGTCGCGATCGGCTCTATCGGGTTCTTCTATGTCCTGACACTCTTCATGGGCCTCGGCGCGATGACGCTGGGCGTGATCGACCTCGGCGATGACAACATGTCAGCCCCGCTGCTGGCCAAGGCGTTCAGCCCTGTGCTGTTCGCGGTGATCTCGGCCATCGCCTTCGCGACGGTACTCGGGACCGTCTCCGGTCTGATCGTGGCCGCTTCCGGCGCGGTGGCCCACGACTTGATGGACAAGTTCCTGCGCGTGAAGATGTCAGACCATGGCAAGGTCAAGGCCGGTAAGATCGCCGCGTTCTCGGTAGGTGTCATCGCCATCATCCTGGGCATCCTGTTCCAGGGCATGAACGTGTCGTTCCTGGTGGGCTGGGCCTTTGCCGTCGCGGCATCGGCCAACCTGCCGTCGATCATCATGCTGCTCTTCTGGAAGCGCACGACGGCCAAGGGCATTGCCTGGTCGATCGGCGTGGGTATGGTTTCCGCACTCGGCATCATCCTGACATCGCCCGATATGTATGCCCAGTACGGCCTGGACAAGACCACGGCACTACATGGCCTGAACCAACCGGGCATCGTCTCGATCCCGCTCAGCTTCCTGGCACTGGTGATTGCCTCGCTGCTGAGCAGGAATGCTCAGCCTGCCACCCCGAGGAAATCATAGCTGAGACGCGTTTGAAAAGCAGGTATGGCCGCCACGACATTCTGCAGGTTCAGGCGCTCGATATCGGTCAGTGACTGCAGGTCCAGCTCGTCGTCGACAAGGCCGTCTTCGGTGGCTAGTTGATGGTAGAAGCGAAGGCGCCACAGGTAATCAAGGGCATAGCACATCTCCCGTGCGTTTTGCTCCTGCAGGACGTCCAGACGGCAAAGCTGCCGGATCCGGTCATGCGTCCCCGTTTCCGAAAGCCTGTGCTTGAGGGCATAAAGCCGGGCAAAGGTCTCGAACGGCTTGATGCACGCCTTGAGGTTGACTACCGTCTTCCCGTCCTGCCTGTTGACTTTCAGGTGACCGAACAGAGTGAGTGGCGCCTTGTAAAGCAGGCAGTTCCGGGCGTAATGCATCAGGAACTCCGGGTGCTCCCCCGTCTTCAAATGCACATGGTCCCTGAGTTGACGGACCAGGGGTTCGCTGCCAAACGCACATCGGAGGTCGAGGAATACATTGACTTCAAGAATAGCCTGCGGCGACGCCTCGCGGATCCACGTCTCGAAACGACACTTCCATTCCGTCAGGTTGAGACACCACTTCGGGTTCGCCGCCATGATTCCGCCAGGGCAATAGGGAAAACCAGCCTGACGCAGACGCCCGCAGACATCGTCACCCAGTCGCAGGAACCATCGGCGGGTATCGGTCAACCGTGCTTCGGGAACATCGTCAAAGATCAGCGCATTGTCCTGATCTGAAAAAAGCGTCATTTCATGCCGGGCATTGCTGCCAAGGGAGAGAAACGCGAAAGGAACCGGTGGATCGCCTGCGGTCTCAAGCGACAAGGCGGCAAACCGCTGGACGGAGGCGTCAAAGGCTTCGCCAATCAGTTGGCGGAGATAGTCCGGGCGGACGCCACGATCCGTCAGGATGCGTATATGTCGAGGCAGTTCCTCAAGGGCATGCAGGACCTCTCCGTCAGTCAGGCATTGCCGGATGCGCAGCGGCAAATCCCGGCCAGGGCGATCATTATCGGCCAGCGTGGTGGCTACGGGTTGATGAAAACCGCGCAGGGTTCCTTCATGACTGCGGTTCAGGCTGCGGAAGACAATCACATGCCCGTTTTTCTGCGAAAGGAATATGCGAGAAGAGGATGCCTGGACATCCAGGACCGTTCCCGTCCTGGTCTTGAGCACGGCTTCAAAGACGGCGGAAGGCGCTTCGCCCTTATACAATTTCCGCAGATGACCGGCAGCAAAGGCGTTCACCTCGGCCCCCGTGTCCAGCAGGTTGACGACATCCATCGACGCCAGCTCGGCCTCGCTGTAGCCGGTCATCGCCTGGATGGTCTGGTTGGAGTAAATGGTCCTGCCATCGATTTCGAGCAGATACCCCTCACCGGAGGCATCGACAAGCGCGCGATAGCGGTCTTTCGCTTCCCGCAACCCCGTCTCGGCCCGGTGACGCTCCAGCTCGATCCGCCGGCTCTGGAACAGCAGGTTTCCAAGAATCACGACCAGGACAAGGAAAATCAATATGTCCGCCGTCAGCAGATTGCGGGAAAGACGGGCCATTTCCGTTTCGACATCGTGGATGTAGATGCCGGTACCGATAATCCAGTCCCACGCTGGGATACCGCGAACATACGAGAGCTTGGGCGCGATTCGCGACGGATCGTCCTTCCACTGCCAGTCATAGGCAAGATAGCCTTCACCGCCATCCTCGACAAGCCTCACGAATTCGACAAACAACCGCTTGCCGCTCTTGTCCTCGTGGTCGGTGTAGTCAGTCAGGTCCCGTCCGGCCAGATCAGGCCGGTAAGGGTGCATGACCATCACCGGATGCATGTCGGTGATCCAGAAATAGTCCTTGCCATCATCCCCGTAACGCAACTGGGCCAGTTCGGCTGCCGCCTCCGCCTGCGCGGCGGCACGGGTCATCTGGCCGCTTTCTTCCTGATGGACATAAAACGCAATCGCGCTGGCGGCCGTACGGGTCAATTCGCGGATATGGCTTTTCTTCTGCGACAGCATGTTCCGCCTGAACAGCGGGACGATGATCGAATGCGAGGAGACGGCAAACAGGAGGGCTGCAAATACCGTCGGCCAGACAATCCGCCAGTAGAACCGGGGGGAAACCTTGGGTGCGCGGTTTGGCGGGTAGGCCTTGCCCTTGAAATAATCGGCAAGTTCCGCCTCGCTCAGGATGGACTTCAGGTCCTCGCCACCTCCGCACTCATGATATTTCCCCGTGAAGGTCCCGTTCTCGAAATCCTCCAGGCTCGGGATGTAACCCTGATAGTCATCCCGGATGTGGCTTTCAAAAACGGCCTTGATCTGATCGCGACTGTAGCGCCCCCCGAAGATCCGATACGCATCATCGAGAGCTTCTGCACAATGACGGTATTTCCGGTGGTTGAACGGGTCGTAATCCGGCCGCGGCCCGGACCGTTGAAAATCGGAAAAACTATCGGCATCGAAAAATCCGTCAATCCACTGATGGATATCCTCTGCGCGAAGACCGGCCAGGGCCTCGCTGCGATCAGCATGGCGGGCAATCTGCATGATCATCAACCTCCCTCACCCCCGACAACCGGTCCGGTACGGGATCAAACCCCACCGCCCCCAGCAGCGACTGCGTCACATCGTCCAGCAGGCCCTCGCCTGCATACCCGCCGCCGAGCAGCAGATCGGCAAACGTGCCGATGACCTGACGATAGCAGGCGCATTGATCAGCACTCAGCTCGCCGCTTTCCGGACGGAAGAGGATCGTGAATTCCCCCTGGGCATTCACCGAGCCGATCAGCGTGTAGGCATCCTCGTGCGCCAGATGCATGTTGAAATGATAACGCCGCTCCCCCTGGATCAGACACGGCTCCACGGCCAGCAGCAGCCGATCGCCATGAACCCCTACCTTGAACAGGAAGCCGGCCTTTTCCTGTACAAGCGCCGCGTCGTTCAAGGCGCGTATCCATGGCTTCACCACGGCAACCCCGCCTTTGACCCCGTTGAATATGACTTTCCCGATCACCATGCCGGGAGCATAGCAGACCGCCTCGCATGCCTCAAGACGCGAGTGTCCCCGTTTTTCGGAATCACAGCCTGACTTGACTTGATCGCGAACAAATGTTCAAATCTTGCCCCGTGCCAGAGGCCCGCATGCGTGAACACCAAACAACAGAAAAACTGCTTATGAAAGAGAAACTGCTTACCGGAATCAAGAGTCGCGAGGCTCGAGTCGGTGTCGTCGGCCTCGGCTATGTCGGGCTGCCCCTGCTGATCGAATTCGCCAAGGCAGGTTTCCATGTCGCCGGCCTGGATATCGACGAAAGCAAGACGCTCTCGATCCAGGCGGGCAAATCCTATATCAAGCATATCGCCCCCGCGCACATCCAGTCCGCGCTGACCAACAACCCGAGGGCGTTCGTCACGACGGATTTCGCGCGCGCCCGTGAATGCGACGCCCTGCTGATCTGCGTGCCGACACCGCTGACGCGCCATCGCGACCCGGATCTGAGCTATATCGAGAACACCGCCCGCAGCATCGCCCCCCACTTGCGCAAGGGCCAGCTCATCACCCTCGAATCCACCACCTACCCCGGCACGACCGAGGACGTGCTGATCCCGATCCTCGAGGCGGGCAGCGGTCTCAAGGCGGGCAGCGACCTGTTCGTGGCCTACTCGCCCGAGCGCGAGGATCCCAACAACAAGGATTTCTCCACCTCAACCATACCGAAGGTGGTCGGTGGCTTCGACGCGGATGCGCTGGAAGTCGCCTGCGCGCTGTATGACGCGGTCATCTGCAAAACCGTGCCGGTCTCGAACTGCCGCACGGCCGAGGCGACCAAGCTGATGGAGAACATCTTCCGCTGCATCAATATCGCACTGGTCAACGAATTGAAGATCGTCTTCACCGAGATGGATATCGACATTTGGGAGGTTGTACGCGCCGCCTCGACCAAACCCTTCGGCTTCATGCCCTTCTACCCCGGCCCGGGGCTCGGCGGCCACTGCATCCCGATCGATCCGTTCTACCTGACCTGGAAAGCCAAGGAATACGGTATCTCGACCCGTTTCATCGAACTGGCGGGCGAAGTCAACACGTCCATGCCGTCCTACGTCATCCAACGCACCATGCTCGCCCTCAACGAGCTTGGCAAGCCGCTACGCGGAAGCCGCATCCTGCTCGTGGGGCTGGCCTACAAGAAAAATGTGGACGATGATCGCGAAAGCCCCACCTACGTGCTCTGGGAGCAGTTGCTCAAGCTTGGGGCAGACGTGTCCTACTACGACCCCTACTGCCCCGTGGTGCGTCCGAGCCGCGAGCATGGACATTTCGCAGGTATCGCCAGCGTCACGCTGGACGACATCTGCAGCGAGCGCTTTGATGCCGCCATTATCTCGACCGGACACGATAACGTCGACCACGACGCACTGGCGAAGCGCCTGCCGCTGGTGGTCGACTCCCGCGGTGTCTGCGCGCCCGCCCCGAATGTCGTGAAGGCCTGATGAAACTGCCGCCCCCACTAGTAACCGCCCTGCGAACCTTGACGATACTGCCCGTGCCGGGCAGCGAGGCGGAGCGTCCCGCCGACTCACTGGTCTGGTTCCCGGTCACCGGTGCCCTGATCGGCCTGTTGCTCTGGGCCACGCAACGGATCATCACCACGATCCTGCCGGGAACCCCGCCCTCCATCGCCGCCGTCGCGGTGGTCACCGCCGGGGTCCTGCTCACCCGCGGACTGCATCTCGACGGGCTGGCCGACTGGGCCGACGCCATCTGGGGCGGCTGGACCCCGCAGCGGCGGCTCGAAATCATGAAGGACTCCTCGCTGGGAACCTTCGGGACGCTGGCGCTGATACTCGTGCTGCTGGCCCGGTTCGCGGCAATTGCAGCCCTGATCGAGCGCGGTGCGGCCTCATGGATCATCCTGGCCTGCATCATTGCCCGCACGGCACAGGTCGATCTGGCCACCTGCTTCCCTTATGCCCGTTCCGAAGGCGGCACAGGGGCCGCCTTCATCAACCAGGCCAGCAGCGGGCATCGTCGCTCGGCTTTGCTGGCGGCCCTGGCCTTGACGCTGGGCATCGGCTTGTCCTGCCTATCCAGCCTGAATCCGCTGGCACTGGCGCTGATCGCATTGCTCGCCGCCCGCGCCTTCGGCCATTCCTGCAAACGCAACCTCGGCGGGATCACCGGCGACACGCTCGGTGCCGCCAGCGAACTGTGCGAGACGCTGGTCCTGCTACTGGCGTCCGCCCTATAGCAAGCCGACCACCCGGGGGCGGGCGAAATCGATTTGGTAACTTTTCGGGAGAGAAGCTTCACCCAAAGATCAGATTTTCTTAATCTTATTCGTTGCGTTCCTGATTCGTTGTGAAAACAATGCTGCACGAAAAAACCGAATTTCTCACAACGAATGAGGGACGCAACGAATATGAAGTTATAGGCAAGAACGGGCGGACAGCCTGGATAAGAGAAGAAGGCCGCCACCGATCAGCAATGCCCCGAGTATCCAGGCGATCACCAATGCCGGAGTGACCGCTTTCGCTTTCGCCTCCGCCGGTGGCTCGTAGTGCTCCCGCAGCGCCTCCGCATAGTACTCGGAAAGCACCCCCTCATCCACGAGTCCGGGAAGCTCCGCGATCAACCATTTCCTGTGTTTCCTGGACATTTCACCCCCACAAAAAAAAGCAGGCGGCCAAAGGCCGCCTGCTTTCGTGTGCGTCAAACAGTCGCCCTACTGGCCAAGGACCATGCCGGCATCCTTCTGCTTGAACTCCTCGAACTTTTTGACCTCGGCATCCAGATCCGTGAACGCCTGCGACGCGCGGAAACGGGTGTAGAGGTGACGCTGCGTATTGGCCTGGCTGGCGAACGCATCCGCGATCACGCTCGGATCCACAACCATCAGTGCCCAAGCCGTGGTCATGCCATCCTTCGTGTCGTACTTCAGGTCCTTCGGGACCGCACCGCGCAGCACCTGCGAGGCAATGTGCTTGCTCGCTGCCGAGAACAGCTCATTAAGCTCGGAACCATCCGCCGTACCCACTTCCTCCGAGAAATCCTTCTTCAGCGATTCAACCTTGGTCTCCATGATGTGCGCCACTTCCGTGCGACCACGGGTCTTCGCCTTGTCCAGGGCCAGATGGACCGTCTTGGACGTCCCGACGCCAACCGCCGCCAGGCCACCTGCCGCCGTGATCGCGTTCGCCTTCTCCTGGATGATGTCAAAAGGCGTCTTCTCGCTCTGGACCTTCGTCTTCGCGCAGCCCGCCGCCATCACCAGAGCTGCTGCACACATTGCCACACCTGCGATCCGTTTCATACCGTTCTCCTGTTTCGCTCCGGGACAACCCGCAGCACGTTTTGACACAACACACAACCCAGACGACGCGAAAAATACTAAAACCGGCAACCCAAATCAAGCCCCTTGTGAAAACAATCCTATTCCTTGGAGACAGATTCGGTCGAAAACCCGTTGCCCGTCACGCGGAAGTAGTCATTCTGGCGTGTGGCATCCAGTACCGCCCTCCACAAGTCCCCCTTCAGGTTCAGTTTCTGCCGTTCGACGGTCGCCAGCGCGATCGGCGCGATCGTATACGTGTTGTTGGTACGCCCGACCACGCAGCTCGTCTTGCCCGCCATTGCCGCATGAACGGCGTTCTTGGCCAGCAGATGGCACAGAATCGCATCGGTCCCCTGCGCGGGCACACTGCGTATGGAATAACTGGGATCGAAATACTTGACCGATCCATCCCATGGCGAACGGGAGAAATGCGCCTGCAGCCGGTCGCGGAGATATTCACCGATGTCATGATTGAGCACATTACCAGAGGCATCGCGACGTTCGGGCAGTCCCTTCATGAAACCCTGCCCCGCACCCTCCGCCACGACAATCACACAATGATCCTTGCCAGAAGCGAACCGCCGCTCGACGGCCGCCAGCAACCCGTCATTGCCATCGATCTTGAACTCCACCTCAGGCACCAGGCAGAAGTTCACCACCGAGTTCGCCAGGCTGGCGAACGCCGCGATAAAACCCGAATCACGCCCCATCAGCTTGATCAGCCCGATCCCGTTGTAGGCACCCTTGGCCTCCATGTGCGCCGAGCTGATGATCTCGTGCGTCTGGTATACCGCCGTCTCGAATCCGAACGTCCGCCCGACAAAGTTCAAGTCGTTGTCGATCGTCTTGGGTACGCCGACAACCGCGATCTTCAACCCCCGCTTCTTCACTTCCTCCGCGATGTCGGCTGCCGCCCGCAGGGTCCCGTCGCCACCGATGCAGAAAAAGATGTTGACGTTCTGCCGCTGCAGCGAGTCGACCAGGTCGCTGACCCGCTCCCCGTGCCCGCGGGAAGACCCGAGGATGGTTCCGCCGTCCTCGTGTATCGTATCGACGATGTCCGGGGTCAGCATCATGGGGGGGTGCCCATATTCAGGAAGCAGCCCGCGGTAGCCGAACCGGATACCATAGATGCTGCGCACGCCGTACTCGAAATGCAGGATATGGACGAGCCCCTTGATCACATCATTCAGTCCCGGACTCAACCCGCCAGCCGTCGTGATCGCGACCTTGCTCCAGGCGGGATTGAAGAACAGCTTGTGGCGCGCACCGGCAAGTTCAAACGAGGGCGGTTCAATCCCGTCCGCATAGTATTGCGCGATCCGCCGCGCATCCGCCGTCAACAGTACACGGTCAGCATCATCGACAAACTCGCAGTTGACCAGCGGTGACTGCACGGTGCAGGGACCCAGCGTCTCGATCGCAAACGAGAAATCCCGCGGCGATTCCAGTACTTTATCGTGAATCAGCATGTCAAAACTCCATTCGTATCGTCAATGCCTAGCATCAGGCAAAGGCGGCATTATCCGGTGATCGACCGCTCCTGTCAAACAAAACCAACAGATTGCAAGCAAGCCGGGCGCACGATTTCGGTTGCCCGCCGTGCCGTGGCCGCGCTAGGATGCCGCATATGAAAGTGTTCCTGATCGTACTCGACTCGGTCGGCATCGGCGCGGCACCGGATGCCAGCGACTACGGCGACCTCGGAGCCAGCACGCTGGCCCATACGGCAGCCGCCTGCGGAGGGCTGGATCTGCCCACCCTGCAGGCCATGGGGCTGGGCAACATTCCACCGCTGACCGACGGCATCGCCATTGCCGGGGTCCCGCCAGCAACCTCACCCATCGCCGCCTTCGGCGCGATGCGCGAGCGCTCCATCGGCAAGGACACCACCACCGGCCACTGGGAGATCGCCGGCCTGCATCTCCAGCAACCCCTGCACATCTTCCCGCCCGGACCGCCGTCATTCCCGGCCACCCTGCTCGATACACTGCGCCGCGAGACCGGCCGTGACGTGACCGGCGACAAGGCCGCCAGCGGCACGGCCATCATCGATGAACTCGGCGAAACGCAACGGCGCACAGGGGCCTGGATCATCTACACCAGCGCTGATTCCGTCCTGCAGATTGCCGCCCACGAGGAAACGATACCACTCGCGGAACTCTACCGCGCCTGCCGGATCATGCGCGCGCACTGCAACCCCCTGCAGGTCGGCCGCGTCATCGCCCGCCCCTATGTCGGCACGCCGGGGAACTTCACCCGTACCGATAACCGCCGCGACTTCTCCCTGCCACTGCCCGAACGCTCGATCCTGCCGCATCTGGCCGATACCGGTGTCCACGTCATCACTGTCGGCAAACTCGACGATATCTTTCCCGACAGCGGCATCGCCGAGTCGTTCCACGTCGAGAACAACCCCGACGCCATCGAAGCGGTGTTGATGCTGGCCGGACGGCAGTCGCCCGGAACGCCGCGCGAGTTCGTGTTCGCCAACTTGATCGACTTCGACATGCGCCACGGCCACCGCCGCGACCCGCAGGGCTACGGCAAGGCGCTGGAGGCCGCCGACCGCTTCCTGGCCGACCTTCTGCCGCGGCTGGCGGATGACGACCTGCTGATCATCACCGCCGACCACGGCAACGACCCGACCTTCAAGGGCTCCGACCACACCCGCGAGTACGTTCCGCTGCTGGTCTACGGCAAATACGTCAAAACCGGCCCGCTCGGCGTGCGCAACGGCTTCCTCGACATCGCCCAATCCCTCGCCACCGTCTTCGCCGCCCCCCCCATGCCGCGCGGCCAGTCATTCTTGCAAGGAACATGATATGATGACTTATAAAGAGCAGAATGACGATGCGCCCCGGAAAAGTGACTGCATTGAGCCCTGCCACGAGGTGGCTCTCGCCGTGATGAGGGGGATTCCCGATCCGATGATCCTTGCGGATCCAGCAACGGCGGAGATCCTTTACACCAATGCCGCCGCTGAGGTGATGCTTGGAAGGAATTGCTCTGAAATGAGGGGAAAACGGATCTTTGAGATTCACCCTGATACGGAGAATGGATTTCACGAACAGATGTTCGAGAGGGCAGCCCGTCTTGAAATATGTGAAGTCCGCGATTCTCCGATTGTCAACTCCAGCGGTCAGATTACCCATTACGACATACGGATAACGCCCCTGATGACCGGGGACAGGTGTCTGCTAATGGGCATTTTCCGTGATGCTACAGACCGCAGGAAAGCCCAGGGCGAGGTAAGAGATGCCGAGCACCGATTCAAGGAGGCAATCGAGAATTCCCCAATGGGTTTGCACCTGTACCGGCTGGAAAAGAATGGAGCGGTCGTATTCACCGGGGCCAATGAGTCCGCCGACCGCATTCTTGGAGTCAGCAACAGCATGTTTATCGGAAAGACTATTGAGGAGGCATTTCCCCCGCTGGCCGGGACCGAAGTGCCCGATCAATACCGCCGGGTCGCGATGGGAGGCGGCTGCTGGAGAAGCGTGCAAGTCGATTACGAGGACGAGAAGATCCGCGGGGCTTTTGAAGTGATCGCATTCCAGGTAAGGCAGGGAGAGACCGGGGTGATGTTCTGGGACATTACGGAGCGGCGCAAGGCTGAGGCTGAGATGAGGCGCCTGATGGCGGCAATCAATGCCATGGACGGGTCGGTGGTTATTACAGACGCAAAGGCTATCATCCAGTATGTCAATCCATGTTTTGAGCGGCTGACTGGCTATACATTAGATGAGCTCAGGGGCATGCACATTGGTTCCATCAAGAGCGGGGCGCAGGGCAGGGAGTTCTACGAGCGCATGTGGGAAGTCCTCTCGAAGGGCGAAAGCTGGTCGGGGTTCCTTGTCAATCGGCGGAAGGACGGGACTCTCTATCACGAGCAGGCGACCATTTCCCCTGTGACAAATGCTGAAGGCAGAATCGTCAACTATGTGGCGGTAAAGAGAGATATCACCCACGAACTTGATCTGGAAAGGCGTGTGATGCGCAGCCAGAAGATGGCGGCACTCGGGCAGTTTGCGCACAGGGTCGCGCACGACATGACCAATGCACTATCCGTGATCCTCGGCAGCGCCGACGTCATTGCCCGAACGGTGCAGAACGACACCAACATGCAACTGCTTGGCAACATTAGCGCGAGCGTTGACCGTGTGTCAGGTCTTGCGGCGAACCTTATGGCGTTTGCCAGCCCGGGCCGGATGAAGCTGCGCAGGCAACTCGTTGACAGGTGCATAACGGGCATGAAGGAGATCATAGAAAGGGCTTGCCACCCGAATGTGATGGTCAGTTATGATCTGGAACCCGGACTTTATGCCGAGATCGATCCGGACTATTTGGAGCAGGCTGTCATGCATGTGGTGGTGAACGCCACAGAGGCAATCGCAACGCACGGGGCGCTGCAGATCCGCAGCAGGAGGGGGCGTATGCCCGCTCAGCTTCCCCCATTCGGCGTTGCCACGGATCTTGAGGAGATGCCTGCCGTCCTGATCGAGATTCAGGATAGCGGTGCAGGACTGACTGAGGAGGAATGCGCTCACGCTTTCGAACCGTTCTTCAGCACAAAGCGCGACCAAAGACGGAATGCCGGGCTGGGTCTTGCTACGGTATACTCGATTATCTCGCAGTTTAACGGCGATGTGCATATCACCAGCTCCAAGGGCAAAGGTGCGACTGTCCACATCACCATTCCGCTGGTTGAATTGGAGCTATGACGAAACGGGAAGCATAGGAACATGCACAAAATCAGTATATCAGCCGACCACTTCTCCCGCGGGCTATTCTGGGACATCGATCCGGCATCGCTTGATATGCAAAAACATATCAGCTATATAGTCGGTCGTGTACTGGAGGCGGGCACACTGGCGGACTGGAATCTGTTGTGCCGGCATCTCTCGCTGCAAGGCGTCATACAAATTGCACGAAAGCTACGTTCACTCGACAGAAAGAGCCTTGCATTCCTTTCTGTTGTCGGCCGGATTCCACAGGAACAATTCAGATGCTGCACACAGAAACAGTCGACGCAAACACATTGGATCTCCTGAAGCAGATCCAGGCTAATCCGAACTTCCATGAGACACGACTCGTGGGCGGAACCGCCTTGGCTCTGCAGATCGGTCATCGAAAATCAATTGACCTGGATATTTTCGGCAACATCAGGCTAGAGCCGCTTGAGCTGACGCAGGAACTCCAGACCTACGGCACCCTCTCCATACGCAGCGCAAGCCAGCGAATTCACCATTTGATGCTACGGGGCGTCCAGCTTGATATTGTTCAATACGATTATCCATGGCTTGACGCTCCTGTCGTCGCTGACGGGGTGCGACTGGCAAGTATACGCGACATTGCCGCGATGAAACTGGCGGCGATCACGAACCGCGGCACGAGAAAGGATTTCATTGATCTCGCGTTTTTACTGGATCGATTTGATTTGCCGCAAATGCTGCAGCTCTACACCGACAAGTTCAAGGATGGCGAGTCCTTCATGGTTCTCAAGAGCCTTGTGTTCTTTGACGATGCAGAAGATGATCCGATGCCGTACATGCTCCAACCCATCGACTGGAACGTAGCGAAACAGCGCATCGTCGACAGCGTCCGAACACACATATAGAACACCATCGCGACCCTTTCATGCTGACTTTCGTGGTGTTATTGGCGAACCACTCAAATAGTGTGTCCCATATTTTGCGCGTTACAAGAATGCCTGGACGAGAACGGTGGAGTCAGAAAGAGCAGAGTGTCATGGCGATTGAATCTGGAAAAGTGTCCCTGGAGCGGGCGTTATCGAAACTCGGGGCGGCATCCCGCCGCCAGACCCGGGAATGGATCCTCGAGGGCCGCCTGCAGGTCAACGGGCGGGTCGTCAAAGACCCCATGTTCGCGGTCCGGCCGGAAACCGACCGCTTTACCGTGGACGGGGAACCGGTGGTCAGGGATGCGTGGATGGCGATCATGCTCAACAAGCCGGGGGCGGTGGTGACGACCCGCTCCGATGAGAAAGGGCGACGCACGGTATTTGATCTTCTGCCGGCGGAACTGGGTTCCCTGCATCCCGTGGGCCGACTGGACATGGCCAGTACCGGTCTGTTGATCATGACCAACGACACCCGCCTCTCTGCCTATTTGACCGATCCGGCCAATGCCATCCCGCGCATCTACACGGTAACAGTCAAGGGGGCGGTTACGGAGGAGGAACTGGACCGCGCCAGGGCCGGCATCATGGACGCCGGTGAGTTATTAAAACCAACCGGGATAACGCTGCGGAAAACCAGCGGCAGGGAATCGCATTTGACGGTGACCCTGACGGAAGGCAAGAACCGCGAGCTGCGCCGGCTGTTTGCGGCGATCGGGCACGAGGTGACCCACCTGAAGCGGATCGCCTTCGGCCATCTAAAGCTGGGCGACCTGGAACCAGGCAGGTATCGTCTCCTGCGCCGGGAGGAATTTGGCGAGAAGCCCTAGCGGCGGTAAGGCACGTGATGAACGGCTTCAATGTCCGTCGGGGCGGATGCCGCAGCGCTTCAGGATGATGGCCAGCGGGCAGAAGCCGGTGAAACCGAACTGGAAGAGGTTGAGCCCGACAAAGGCGGTGAAGCAATACCACCACGGGCTTACCCAGTGCCCCAGTGCCAGGCTTCCCATGATAAAGACACCTGCTATGACATGGATCCAGTCCGTCACGTTCATCGTTCGCATGCTTCCTCCTCCCCTGCCTTGAAACAGGATACCCGCTTTGCGAATATCATGTTGTACACAACCGGTATCACCACCAGTGTAAAGAGCGTCGAGATCAGCAACCCGAAGATGATCGCCCAGGCCAAGCCGCTGAAGATCGGGTCGAAGGTGATCGGCCAGGTCCCCAGCAGGGTCGTGCCGGCGGTCAGCATGATCGGCCGCAGGCGCACCGCACCCGCCGAGACAATCGCCTCACGCAGGTCCTGGCCCTTCTCGCGAGCCTGGCTGATGAAATCGATCAGCACGATCGCGTTGCGCACGACAATGCCGCTAAGGGCGATCATGCCGATCATCGCCGTGGCGGTAAAGAACACCGGATTGCCGAACCCGCCGATCGGGCGGTCGACCAGCACGTTCAGCAGCCAGAAGCCGGGCATGATGCCGATCATGGTCAGCGGGATGGACAGCATGATCACCACAGGCAGCAGGAACGAGGTGGTCTCGTAGACCAGCAGCACGTAGATGCCCAGGATGGCGATGGAAAAGGCGATACCCAGGTCGCGGAAGACATCAAGCGTGATCTTCCACTCACCCTCGCCACTCCAGTTCACGCGGAGCCCGTCGGGCAGCGGGTTCTTCTTGAAATGCGACTGCAGGTTCAGGATCGCGTAGGCGGGCCCGCGGCCGGCGATCTCGCTGGTGACGAATACCACCGGTTCCTGGTTCTTGTGGTAGATCGACTGCTCGACCGGCACCTCGCGGAACAAGCCCAGCTCGCCGAGCTGCACGCGGTTGCCCGCGCGCCCGCTGATCGGCAGCGTCTCGAGCAGCGTGGTCGACGAACGGTCGGCCCGCGGCAGGCGCAGGAGGATCGGCAACTCGCTGCGCTCGGTCGGTAACTGCACGATCCCGGCCATCTTCCCGGCCAGGGCCGTGCGCACCGTGTCCACCACATCGGCGGTCTGGATGCCGTTGCGGGCGGCCTTCTCGCGGTCTACCTCGAAGAAGAAGCGTGTCCGCGGGGCCTCGACCGTGCTGTCGAGGTCCACGATCCCGGGCTCCTGCGCCATGCGCGCCTGCACCGTCGCCGCCGCCTCGACCAGGTCGGCGTAGCGGTGGTGCGGTTGTCCATAGACTTCCGCTACGATCGTCGAGAGTACCGGCGGCCCTGGCGGCAGCTCGATCAGCTTGAGCGACGCGCCGTTACGCGAGGCGATCGCCTCGATATCGGTCCGCAGCCGCAGGACAAGCTCATGACTGCTGGAGTCCCGCAGGTCGCGGGGCAGCAGGTTGACGCGGATATCGCCCAGATGGGATCCTTCCCGAAGGTAGTAGTGGCGGACCAGACCGTTGAAATCCATCGGCGAACTGGTACCGGCGATCGACGTGAAAGCGGTGACTTCCGCCACGCTTTGAAGATAATCCTCGACTTCGCGGACCACGGCATCGGTCCGCTCCAGCGTCGTGCCCTCGGGCATGTCTACGAGGATCTGGAACTCGTTCTTGTTGTCGAACGGCAGCATCTTCAGAGGGACCAGCCCGGTAAAGGTCAGCGCCATGGCCCCGCCGAACAACGCGGCCACGATCCAGAGCAGCGCCACACTGCGACGGCGCGAATCAATGAAAGGCCCCACCAACCGCGTGTAGGCACGGTAGAACCACGTCTGGCGGATATCGTCCTCCGCCTCACCAGCCGCTTTCTTCCGTCCGCCGTATTTCAGGAATTTGACGGCCAGCCAAGGCGTGACAGTCAGCGCCACGACGGTGGACATCATCACGGCTAACGGCACGTTCATGGCCATCGGGTTCATGTACGGACCCATCATGCCGGTAATGAAGAACATCGGCGTGAAGGCGATCATGATCGCCAGGGTCGAGAGCAGGACCGGGGCCATGATCTCGCGCATGGCCGCCACGGCCGCATCCTTCTTTGGCAATACCGCCGCCCTGAAATGGCGTTCGATATTCTCCACTCCGGCGATGGGGTCATCGACCAGCAGTCCCAGCGCCAGTATCAGCGCGAAGAGCGTCACACGGTTGATCGTGTAGCCGAGCATGTAGTTGCAAAGCAGTGTCAGCGAATAGGTGATCGGCACCGCCATGGCCACGATAAGCCCCTCGCGCCAGCTCATGGTCAGGGCCAGCAGCCCGATCACGGTCAGAACCGCCAGGACAAGGCTGCTGACAAGCTCATTGACCTTGGCATTGGCAGTCTCGCCATAGTCGCGGGTGATGCTGACCTCGACGTGATCGGGAATCAGGCTGCCCTTCAGCCCGTCGAGCACATCGTGCACATCGCGGGCCACGCGCACCGCGTTGCTGCCACGGCGCTTGGAGACTGCGACGGTCACAGCAGGCGCGCCCCGCACCGCCGGGCCGTCGGCTGCCGGTCCTGTGGAGAACCGGCTGCAGACCGTGTGTTCGCGTGCGCCGTCCTGGATGTCGGCAACATCCCGCAGGTAGACCGGGCGGTCCTCGAACAGCCCCACCATCAGCCCGCGCACATCGTCGACCGACTGCAGGAACGGGCCGGCCTCCACCTCGTAGACACGGTCGGCACGTTCGAACGAGCCGCTGGCCATCTGGGCATTCGCCCCCTGCAGAGCCCCGGCCACGGCCTGTACCGAAAGCCCGTACCCGCTCAAACGGTCGGCGTCCAGGTACACGGTCACCGCGCGCGGCTCACCGCCGTGGATGGTGATCCGGGCACTGTCGGGGATCCGCTGGAGCTTACCCACGACTTCCTCGGCGATGCGGTAGAGCCCGTGCGAATCGACTTTCTCGCTGTAAAGCACGGCATTGACGATCGGGACGTCGTCGATCTCGATCGGCTTGACCACCCAGCCCGTCACGCCAGGCGTGACCCGATCCATGTTCTGGCTGATCTTGTTGTAGAGCTTGAGCAGGCTGTCCTCACGGTCCTCACCGACATAGAAGCGCACGGTCACGACCGCCATGCCCGGCTGCGAGACGGAATAGACGTACTCCACGCCATCAATCTGGTAAAGCATACGTTCCAGCCGCGACGAGACCAGCCGCTCGACCTGCTCGGCACTGCCGCCGGGATAGCTGATCATGACATCGGCCAGCGGCACGACAATCTGCGGGTCCTCCTCACGCGGGGTGACCGTCAACGCCAGAGCTCCGGCGATCAGGCTGGCGATCATCACCAGGATCGGCATATTGCCCCGCAGGAACCCCGCGACAACACCGACAAAGAATGATCGTTTCTCGTTGCTCATATCACAATTCCCTGTTTCTCGTCACCGTTCTCGTCAACCTCACTCTGTAGCCCGCTCGCGCCGCGAGCGCGGCGTCCGCATTGTTAGCACACGGAATTTTCCATACGCGCGGAGACGTTCTAAATCGTGAGCGCATCCCCGTTGCCTCAGTTGCGGCGCAACTGGGCTACAAATTTATCAGAACCTGCTCGCCTGCCACCAGGCCGGAAAGGATCTCGACCTGCCCGTCATGACGCGGCACCGTACGCACCAGCCGGCGGAAGACGCGGCCATCGCGCACCACCTGCACCGACTCGAGCTGGCCGATACGCATCACCGACGCCACCGGCAACAGCACGGTCGCATGCGGCTCGATATCCAGAAGCACCTGCCCGTACATCCCGGGCAGTACGGCGGCGTCCGCGACCCCGGCGAGATGCACCTTGATCCGGCGTGTGCGTGTCACCGGGTCGAACGCGCTGACCACCTCAGTCACGGTTCCTTTGACGAGGGCATCGCCCAGATCGAGTTTGACCTGGACCTCGCGTCCCACCGGGAAATGGCTGATCAGCCGTGCCGGAACCGGCACTTCCAGCCGCAGGCGAGAGGGATCATATACCGAGACCAGCACCTGCCCCGGACTGGCGAGGTCGCCCGCCTCGACAAACCGATCGGTGACCACGCCATTAAGCGGGGCGGTGATACGCGTGTAGGTCAGCATCACCTTGACCTGGTCTACCGCTGCGGAGGCCGACTTGTAGCCGGACTCCGCCGCCTCGAACGCCTGCTGCGTGGTGGCGTTGGTTTCCAGCAGCCGCTTCGCCCGCTGGTATCCTGTTTCCGCCAGTGCCAATTGCGCCTCCGCCGCCTCGAGCTGCTTGACCAGCTCGCGCTGGTCGAGCGCGATCAGCAGATCGCCTTCACGCACGGGCGAACCGGCGCTCACACGCACGTCCTCGACATAGGCGGGCAGCCGCGCGCTGAGGTTGATCATGCGCTCGGAGCTTACCGTGCCCGGCAGCGACACGCGCGTCGGCACAGTCGCTGCTTCCACTACATGCACGACCGCCCCCGCCGGCAGCGGCTCGCCGACCACGGCATCCAGCTTGCCCGGGGCCTGCTTATCACGCAACAGTCCGGCGGTCCAGACCACAATCACGACCAAGCCCAGCAAACCGCCGGCGATCTTTGCCAGGCCTCTGAGTTTACTTTTATTCGTCATTTGACTCCTCTACACCTTGTCGCTTCCCCTTCGTCTACACCATTGACACGGCTCGGGAGGACGCCCGACTTCATGACGCCCGACGCCGGGTGTCTTCAGTCTGTTTTTACCCACCCCTCAATACCGTGTCGCCAGCCGGCCTGTTGCCCGGTCGACGTTTGATCTTGCAATCTGATAGTCGTACATCGCCGCCGTGTCGCGCATGCGGGTCTCGGTCAGGCCCAGCTCCGCGACCAACAGCACCGAGATCTCGACAGCCCCTTCCGTGTATTGCGCCCGCGTGATCCGCAGGGCCTCTTCCGCGCTGCCGACCGCCTGCGACGTCACCTGAAGCCGTGCCCAGGCCTCCTCCAGCGCCAGAGTCGCCTGCCGCAGATCGAAGGCCAGCTCGCGGCGTACATGGTCCCGTCCGGCCTCGGCGGCCTGCACCAACTGCCGCGCCTCCTCGACCTTGGCCCCCTTCTCAAAGCCGGAAAACCATTCCCACTCCAGCGCCACCCCGGCGGTATAACTGCGCTCGGTGTCGCTCAGATCCTCGCTGTCCCAGTCGGTACTGCCGAACGCGTTCAGCACGGGACCCCGCTCCCGGCGCACCGCCTTGAGCCCCCAGGCGGCCGCCTGCGCCTCGAGCTCGCCAATGCGCATTTCCGGCCGCGCCAGGTCGGCGTCCGCCGGCACAGGGGCAGGCGCGACGGGCTGGAGCACGGGCGTCGGTAATCCCGTCTCGTCGACGGCCTCGTGGCCGATCGCGGTATTGAGCGCGGCGATCGCAAGCTGAACACCGTTGCGGGCCCGGATCAGGTTTTCCCGGGCCTGGGCGGTCTGCACCTCCAGGTTCAGGACGTCGGTCCTGACCGCGCTGCCGGACGCGAACAACTCGCCAGCCACCCTCAGGCTTTCCTCCAGGCTGGCCAGCGCGGCAGTCTGCACCGAGACAAAGGCCTGCGCTTCCAATACCTGGTAGTAGCCGCGCGTGACCTCGTGCACCAGCGTGTTGCGCACGGCCTGCTCCTGCGCAGCCGCGATCTGCCCACCGATGCCGGCACCGCCGATCCGCGCCCCGCGCGCGCCGTCGTACAGGCGGTATTTGAGTCCCAGGCTCAGGCGGATATTCTCCGTGTCGTCCGGCATGTTGAAATCAAAACCGGGTTCGGTCATATCCAACTGTCGCTGGTTGAGTTTCATCATGAACGCCTGCGGCGCGTTGTCGGTGAGCATGTAGGAGGCCGAAGCACCAAGCCGCGGCAACCAGGCCGACCGCGCCTGGCGTACCGCAGCCTGCGACGCCGCCACGCGGTGCGTCATGGCGCGCACACCGGGATTGCGGTCCAGCGACTCACGGATAAACCCGTCGAGCACGGCATCCCCACTGCCATCCGCCAGCACCACGGCACAAGCCAGCAAGCCTGCCAGCGCAAGTACAAAACTTCTCATTGTCCATCGCCTCTTACTTATCGCCCAGCGGCATCGGGTTGCAAAGGTTGTGTTCCACATCCGCCACGCGCCCGCAATTGAAGCAGATGAACTTCGGGTTCTGCACCAGTTGCCGCACTTCATTCAGCTTGCCTTCGCTGACCAGCACACAAAGATGCCCGTCATGTCCACAACACGCTTTGCACTTCTTGGAATCCGTCATTTTCACCCTCTCTATTCGTTTCAACAACCGCTAACGGTTCTGTTTTCCCACGTCCTGCATTCTGCAATGACGCCCGACTTCATGACGCTCGACGCCGAGTGTCTTCCGTCTTCAGTCTTTCAAGACGGTGTATACCATAATTCAACTGATGGGGCGGCGGCAAGTGCTAATCCAGCCGGAATGCTAGACGGCTTCTGTCGCAGAGCCTCGACCGCCTGGCGCTTCTCCGGCCCCGCGACCCAGAAGACCAGCCGGCGCGCCGCGCAGAGCACCGACGGTGTTGCCGAGACCCCGTTCATGCCGTCCGGACGGCGGACCGCGATCGCGCGGTGCCCCTCTGCATCCTTCAGGTGCGCCGCCGAGAAAAGCGACGCGACATGACCATCGGCACCGAGGCCGAGAATGCCGAGCGGAAACGCGGTCCCGCCGCCGAGCAGGGCGTCCAGCGCGCGGTCATAGCGTTCCGCCGCGACGGCGACCGGCACGGCGGGGTCTATGAACAGGCGCTCGCGCACCCCGAGCGCATCCAGCATCGGACACAACCGCCCGTAGTTGCTCTCTGGCGATTCCAGCGGCATATGACGGTCGTCGCTCAAAAACACGTGCACGCCGTCCGCAGCCCGCACACCCGTCGCCGCCAGGGCGGCGTACACGCCGAAAGGGGTGCTTCCGCCGGTCAGCATCAGCGCGCGGGGCGTGGGCGACGGGTCACAGAACACCTCCTGCAGAAGCGCCAGTGCCGCCGCCGCCAATTCCGCCCGCGTGGCAAATCCCCGATATTGCAGATTCATTTTCATCACTCCCACTTCAGCCCGGCCTTGGCGGCCAGGGCCTCGGCTCCGGTGGTGCCACGACTACCGAAGACATAGGACTCCAGACGTGCACCGCGCGCCTCGATGGCCTGCAGCACGGGCGTGAAGATGTTCCAGGCCGCCGCCAGCTCGTCCTTGCGGATGAACAGGCTCTTGTCACCACGGATCACATCCACCAGCAAGCTCTCGTAGGCATCCGGGATCAGTTCGTCGAACGCATCCTGGTAGCTCAGGTTCAGCTCGGTGCGCTTGAGTTTCATGCCCATGCCCGGCACCTTGGCCATCACATGCAGCCGGATCGACTCGTCCGGCTGCACCCGGATCACCAGCTCGTTCGGCGCACCGGGGGGCAGGCCGGCGAACAGAGGTCCGTCCACCGTCTTGAACCGCAGGCGGATCTCCGTCTCGCGCGTCTCGAGGCCCTTGCCGGCCCGAATCAGGAAGGGAACGCCGCGCCAGCGGTCGTTGTCGACCCGCAGCAGCGCGGCCGCGAAGGTCGGCGTGATCGAGTCGCCGGGCACCTGTTCATCCTCGAGATAGCCCTTTTCCCGCCGTCCCTTCCACTCGCCCCCGCTGTACTGGCCAAGCGCGATATCCTCGATCGCCAGCGGGGCGATGCAGCGCAGCACGCGGATCTTCTCGTTGCAGATGTGCCCGGCATCCAGTTGCGACGCCGGTTCCATCGCCACCAGGGCGAGGATCTGCAGCAGGTGGTTCTGCATCACGTCGCGCACGATCCCGTACTGGTCGAAATAACCGCCGCGCCCCTCGACGCTCAGATCCTCCTTCCAGGAGATCTGGACGCTGTCGATGAACTCGCGGTTCCATACCGGTTCGAAGACCCGGTTGGCGAAGCGCAGCACCATCAGGTTCTGGATAACCTCCTTGCCGAGGTAATGGTCGATGCGGAAGGTCTGTGCCTCGCGGAAAACGTTGCCCATCTCGCGCACCAGCTCGTCCGAACTCTCGCGGTCCCGCCCGAAGGGCTTCTCGATCACCACGCGCGACCACGGCTTGCTCATGCCACAGTGCACCATTCCCGCCGCGCCGAGTGCATGGGCCACATCAAGAAAGACCGAAGGCGGCGTGGCCATGTAGAAAAGCCGGTTGACGTTCCCGTCCGGCATCAACTCGCGACTGCGTGCATAGAGGTCGAGGAACGCATCTGGCGAGTCATACTGCCCCGGCACGTAGAAACAGCGTTCGAGGAACGTGCGCATGCGCCCGGCGCAGACGGATTCGCCCGGCGTGTAGCGGCAGGTCAGGTGCCGGGTGATCAGATCCCGGAAGCCCGCGTCATCCATCGTGCTGCGGGCAAAGCCGAACACCCGGAACTCCGCCGGCAGCAGCTCCTGGCAGTAAAGCGAGAAAAGCGCCGGGAAGATCTTCTTGCGCGCCAGATCGCCTGAGGCCCCGATAACCGTGATACAAAGCGGACCGGAATCGCGTTTCCTCATTTATCCACCTCCATGACGACATACGACGGCAATCCGCGCACGCCGAGCGCTTCGAGAACCTGACGCGTCGCCGGATCCCCAGGGTCCTCGGCCTGGTATTTCAACCGCACATACGGCTCCAGTGCCGCACGGACAGATGGATCCTTCAGCGTCGTGGCATCCATCGCCATACAGTTCTTGCACCAAGTCGCCCAGAAGTCAACAAAGAGCGGACGCCCGCTGCGGCGCGCCTCGGCCACGGCCGTTTCCGGCGAGGTCTGCCAGAAGTCACCCGACACCGACTGTGAAGGCGCATCCGCAGCCAGCGACGAGGCTCGCAGCAGCGTTATCCCGAGGGTGCCATAATAGCAAGCCGCCACCAGGATGACCACGCCGAACCCCATCTTCACCCGTTCCATCCAGCGGCCCGGTTTCGGCAGCAGCGCCAGCCCGGCTCCCGCGAACGGCCAGGGTAACGCCATTCCCAGCCCCAGCACGAAGGGCAGAAGGAGTGCCCCCTGGCTGCCGCGCTGGTAGAACTCCGTCGCCAGCACCAGCACCGAGATCACCACCGGTGCCACGCAGGCCCCCGCCAGCAGCGCCGCCACGCCGCCGAAGACAAACGCCGTCACAAACGGACCGTGTTTTTTGGCCGCCAGCCCACCCGACTGGAACCGGCTGAAATCCAGATTGAACACCCCCAGCATCGCCAGCGCCAGCCCCACGAACAGGGTCGCGATACCCAGGTTGAACCAGGGTGAGGCGTTCAACTGCCCGAACTGAGCCCCGGTCAGCACCACCACCAGCCCCAGCGCCCCGTAGACCAGCGCGATTGCCAAACCATAAACGGCTCCCAGCAGGAACCCGCGTTGGCGGGAGCCCGCCTGCGCACCGGCACCGATAATGGCCAGATTCACGGGAATCATCGGCAGGACACAAGGGGTCAGGTTGAGCATCACCCCGAACAGCAGAATGACCAGCACACCGATCCAAAGCCCGTGCCTGTCAACGATCTGCTCCACCCGCCCCCGCTGCAGCCCCTGCCCGGCGTCGACCCGCTGCAGGAACGCCAGGAAATCAACGGCCGGCATGTATCCCGCCTCACGCCCGGTCAGGCGCAGGCCGGCAAACACGCCCGCGTCCGCCGCCGGGGCGGACACTTCCGGCGCCTCCGGCGGAGCCACCGCCGGGCCGCTGGCAACTTCCCCGGTCGCCCCCAGGGGGAATTCCCGTGATTGGGGCATGAAGCAAATCTGCTGGTTGCAACCCATATAGTCCACCTGCACAACCGCGTCGGCCGGGGCGTCCAGCCGATATCGCAGCTCCATGTCATGCGCGAAGACCTCCACCGTCTCCTCCAGGAACGGATCCAGCTTCGCCTCCGGCTTGGGCACGGCCAGCGGGGTGAGGGCTCCGCCTTCCACAGAGACCTTCAGATCCTTGGCGTAAAGGTAATGGCCCGCCGGCACCGTCACCCTCACCACCAACTCGCGCCCGCCATCCGGCGCAGCCACCGCCGACGCCTCGACGCCGAACGGATCGTCCATCTGCCCGCGCGCCGAAGCCGCCAGCAGCACCAGGCCCGCCATCAACAACGCCCATCGCCTCATATTCATGAAAACCTCCCGTTATCGCCAGTTGTCCTAAGAGAATAACAAACATAGCATGTTTATCCAGCCAAACCGTAAAACCTTACAAGCCCCCTGGATTTCCAGGAGGCGTCGTGGGAACGGAATCGCGCCGGATAGCGGGAATCGGACCACCAGTGATGGCTGGGCATCAGCCATCACTCGTCCGTCATGCAGGGAAGGTTGCCGCCGCGGTCAATGATCGCAGGTGTTCTGCCCGGAAGCAAGGGTACCAGCCAGGAAGGCGGTAACCAGCGTTTCCGGCGTGTCAGCGGGAGCACCTACTACGACCTGTATGCCCTGCTCCGCGAACAAGGACTGAGCACGCTGCCCCATGCCGCCGGCGATGATCACCGTGGCACCCTGCTCGTTCAGCCAGCGCGGCAGGACGCCAGGCTCGTGGGCCGGCGGATCCAGTTTGGCCGTGCCTATGATGGCCTTAGTCGCCTCATTCACATCCAGCAACGCGAACTGCGCGCAGTGCCCGAAGTGCATGCAAAGTTTACCTTCAGCCAGTGGTATTGCGATTCTCATGATCTATCCTCCTGTGTTTTTGTTTATGATACCTCGGTTTATAAACTATCCAATGCCAGAATGGGCGTGATGATGTCGCGCATGATCTTGGCGGTCGGCGAACTCGCATAGTGATGCAGGAAGGGACGTCCCGCATCACCTGACTCGGCAATCTGCGGATCCATCGGCAGGGATCCCAGGAACGGCACATGCATGCTGTCAGCTATCTGGCGGCCCCCGCCTGCGGGTAGTATGTGCGTGATCTCCTGGCATTTCGGGCAGACAAACCCGCTCATGTTCTCGATGATACCGAGCACCGGCACCTGCATCTGGCGACAGAAGGTTACCGATTTACGCACATCGACAGCAGCCACTTTCTGCGGGGTGGTGACGATAACCGCACCGTCGAGGTTCTCGATCAATTGACAGACCGACATCGGTTCATCGCCTGTTCCGGGAGGCGAGTCGATGATCAGGAAATCAAGATCGCCCCAGATCACATCTTTCAGGAACTGCTTGATCACCCCCATCTTGCGCGGGCCTCTCCAGATAATCGCATCATCGGGGTCGGGCAGCAGAAACCCCAGCGACATGATCTTCATATCGCCAAGCTCAATGGGCAGTAGTCCTTCCTCGGACCCCAGCGCCGCCTGATGGGCTAGTCCTAGCATGGTCGGTATGCTCGGCCCGTGAATATCCACATCCAGCAACCCCACCCGGTGGCCCGCCATCATCAGCGCCGTCGCCAGATTGACCGCCACTGTACTTTTCCCCACCCCACCCTTGCCGGAGAGCACGACGATCTTATGGCGGATACGGCAAAGCCGCGCCCCCATCTGCCGACGCTCTTCAAACATCTGCTCATTCTCATCCGGCCGCCGCGTACCGGTTTCGCATCCCGTCTTCCCGCACGTGTCACATTCCATGATCATAGCCTTTTTTTTTAGTACGCACAAACCGCCCCTGCCATGCCCGTTGTAACCACCCGTTCCCCCAGCGCCTCGTGCAATTGAGCCACGGCGGCCTCGCCCGTGCAGTGCAGCGGAACGAGCTGCCGGATGTCCATCGCCCGCAGTGCCGCGGTCGTCCGCCGCATGCGGTCCTCGCTGGCGGCGGCGAGGTGCAGTCCGCCGATGACCGACAGGAACGGCAGGCCCGGCCGCTGTTCCTGCACCCAGCGCAGGGTGTTGACCAGCCCGGCGTGGCAGCAGCCAGTGCAGACTACCAGCCCGTTCTCAGTTTCAATCCATAGCGCCATGTCATCGTCAATCGGGTCCGGCTGCGTGCCTTGCGCATCGAGGAAAAACGGGCCCCCGGTATCCTCGAAGCGGGTCTCACGCGGGATGGGGCCGGTCAGCCCGATACGATCCGACAACCGGACCGGCTGGCGCACCCAGTGGCAACCCGGCACCGGCAGATCCTCCAGCGCGGCCGATGTCGCGGCTGTAAGACCGTTTGGCTTTGCAACCCCCTCGCGGATGCTGAAACGCGCTTGAAGCGCGGCCGGATGCAGGTAGATGATCGGCGCTTTCATTTTCGGCAGCAATTCGGCAAGGCCGCCAGTGTGATCGTAGTGCCCGTGACTGAGAATGATCGCGTCCGCATCCTCAAGGCGAATACCTAACGACTCGGCGTTGCGGGCAAACGCACCGCTCTGCCCCGTATCCAGCAGCAGCTTCATGCCGTCGGCCTCGATCCAGAGCGACAACCCGTGCTCCGCCAGTAGTCCGGCTCTCGCCCGGTTATCCATGAGCACCGTAATCTGGATCCCGCTGGTTATCATACCGCCCCCTTCCTCTGCATGAATCTGGCATGACCGCGTGCCAGGACGCAGTCGTCCAGAGTGAGCTCAGCGCGAAGCCGGAAAAGCGGGGCTCGGTGCTCGATCACATCCGCCTGCACGGCAATGAGCTGATCGCACGGGACCGCACGCAGAAAGCGGACTTGAAGGTCAGCGGTTACAGCCTCAATACCTTGCCCGAACAGACAATGCGTCATAGCCGCATCAATCAGGGAGGCAATCACGCCGCCATGCATCATGCCATCGTAGCCTTGATACTGCGGACGGGAAAAGAAGACGGCATGGACACCACCATTCGGCCTGGGCGAGAAGCGCAACCTGAATGAATGCGGATTCAGATCCCCGCACAACAGGCAGTTTCTGTGGGCGTTCCGGTTATTGGATATGGATTTCATGTTATCAATCTGACAGGAACCGTCGCATCCTTTTCAAGAACCGTATTCCCGTCGGCCGAGCTGCCGGGCCACATCATCCCCCACCTGATCCTGCCAGCCATTGCGAGTATCGCTCATCATGTCAAACCGGACTGTATACGGCTTGATGTCCAGCAAGGGTGTCCCGTCCAGTATATCCGCCCCGCGGAAATACAGGACACTGCCCTCAATACGTTCAAGCTGCACAATGCTCAACCCGATCGCATTCGGCCGATTCGGTGCCCGAGTCGCGAAGATGCCATGTGCGCGATCCTGCATGAAGGGCTTCACACGCAACTTGGCAGACTCGACCCGGTCAAAATGATAGACCAGATAGATATGCGAGAAGCCATCCAGATCCAGAAGCCCGTCCGTATATTCCGGATCAAGCACCGCACGCCCCTGGCACTCAGGCGCGAATACGGGTTGAATCGGTGTTTTCCCCGCCTCGGTGTGCTCGCTGCGGATCACGCCGATTGGCCGATAGACTATGATGCTGCACTCCTTCACATCCAGTGCCCTTCCACATTGGCGGCGGCGGCTTCCGCCAGGCGTCCTTCGCGGTACATGACCAGCGCTTCCTCGATGGTCGCCGCGCTGGCGTTATAAACCTTGATCCCGGCCGCCTCAAGCACGCGGAATGCCTTGGGACCGCAATTCCCGGTCACCACTGCCTTCGCCCCCGTGCGGGCCACGGCCTCTGCCGCCTGGATTCCGGCCCCCTGCGCCGCGTTCAGGTTTTGCAGGTTGTCCACGACTTCGAATGTGCGGCTATCCGTATCGTAGACCAGGAACGCGGCGGCCCGCCCGAAGCGGCGATCCAGCGGTGCGGTTAAGTCATTGCCTGATGTTGTGAATGCAATTCTCATTTGTGTATCCCCTTCTGTTTTTCACGCTATTTCATAGAACTTTTGACAGTTTCATTTTGGCGATTCGCTTCCGCAGAACAGTATCAGCAATTACAGTGCCAACACGGGGAAAGACGGAAGACTGCAAACGGAAGACACCTTCCTTTTCCGAGCATCTGCAAGTAGGTCGTGGCACCTTGCCCGACCGCCGAGCATCAGTCGCCGGCTGCCAACGGACCTCTGCTCGGCTGGACAGGCAAGGTGCCTGTCCTACTTCCTTTGTAAGAAACGGTTGTTTGGCATAAACACGGTAATTGGCGAGACCGCGCGCACGTCCCCACAGCCTCAGTCGCGGTGCGACTGGGCTACCGACACCACCTCTATTCGTGCATGAATGCACGATTAGCGACGGAGGCCGCGGCCATCTTGCGGGGGCGGATCGATCTTAAGGGCGCGGATCTTGCGATAGAGCGTGCTGACATTGATCCCGAGGTCCTCGGCCGCCTGTCGACGGTTACCGTGCCGCCGCCGCAGCGCTTCACTCACCGAGAACTTCTCGACACGATCGAGGCGCAGCGGTTGATCATGCACCGCGAGCCCTTGCCCGGCAGCCGGACGCAGTTCCGGCGGCAGATGAGCGACCTCGATCCGCCCTCCCCTGCACAGCACGAATGCCTGCTCGATAATGTTCTCCAGCTCGCGCACATTGCCGGGATAGTCGTGCTGCATCAGGCACGCGAGCACCTCGTCGGAGACACCGGCAATATCCTTGCCCTGCAGATGATTGAAGCGCGTGATCATATGCTCCACCAGCAGCGGGATATCCTCGCGCCGCCGCGCCAGCCCCGGCAGTTCAAGCCGCACCACGCGGATGCGGTAGAAAAGGTCTTCGCGGAACGCGCCGCACCGCACCTGCTCCTGCAGGTTCTTGTTCGTGGCGGTGA